>CAYOXS010000157.1:8641-12828 GCA_964407935.1 uncultured Caldilineaceae bacterium | reverse complement strand
GGTGAGCAGGCGGGTGGCATACGTGTTGGTCCACAAGGTGACGTTTGGGCTTTGCAGCGCCGGCCGCACGCAGCAGACATCGGCGTCGCTTTTGGCCAGCACCTGGCAGGGGAAGCCATCGCAGGTTTTGCAGCGGATGCAGGTACCGTCGGGGCGCAGATCGATGCCCATTGGGTACAAAAAGGGATGCAAGCCATGCGTGGTCAGCTTTTCGGCCAGCGCGGCGATGTACGGTTCGTGGGGCACAGCCGGGAAGGGGTAGGGCGCGGAGCGCGGCGGCTCGGTGGGGTCCTGCCCGCCCAAGCCGTGGACGCGGTATATTTTTTCGGCCTCCAGATAATACGGTTCCAATTCATCGTAGGTGATGGGCCAGCCCGGCGAAGTGCCGCCTTCGTGCTCCAGCGGCGCAAAATCCTCGCGGCGCAGGCGGGGAAAGGCCGCGCCAAACACTTTGGTGTTGCCGCCGACAAAATAATGGACGCCCGGTTTAAATGGTTGGCCGCGGCGCTGGTCGTGCCACAGTTCGGCGGGTTTGTACCGCTCCCAGTCAAACACGGCTTCGGGACTCCAGTTTTCCGGTTCCTGCGGCAGGTAATCGCCGCGCTCCACCAGCAAAATACGAGCGCCGCTGTTTCGCAGGGCGTAGGCCAGCGTGCCGCCGCCCATGCCGCTGCCAATAATCACGATATCGTAGTGGGATTGCATCGAGTTATCCTTTAACCGAGCCGGCCAGCAGCCCGCGAATGAAGTAGCGCCCCAGCAGAATGTAGATCATGGCGGTGGGCAGGGCGGCCACCACCGCGCCGGCCATCACCACATTCCAGTCCACGGAAAAAGAGCCGGACAGGTTGTTGAGGGCGATGGTCACCGGCTGTGCGGCCGGGTTGGGGACAACGGTTACGCCAAAGAGAAAGTCGTTCCAGATATTGGTGAACTGAAAAATACCCACCACCACAAAGGCCGGGATCGACAACGGCAGCATAATGTTGGTGAAGGTTTTGATCACGCCGGCCCCATCGACGCGGGCGGCTTCGACCAGCTCGGTGGGTACGCCGACAAAATAGTTGCGAAAAATGAGGGTGGTGATCGGCAGGCCGTAAATCACATGCACCATGATCAGCCCGGGAATCGTGCCATAGACTTTGATGAGCTGCAAAAACTGCACCAGCGGGATGAGAATGGCCTGGTAGGGAATGAAAAAGCCAAACAGCATCAGGGTGAACAGCAGGTCCGAGCCGCGAAATTTCCATTTGGCCAGCAGATAGCCGTTGATGGCCCCAATCAGCGACGAGATAATGGTAGCCGGCACAACCATCAGCAGACTGTTGTACATATTGGGGCTGAGCCGCTGCCAAGCTTCGACAAAGCCGCCGCCGTTGAAGCTGGTCGGCGGATTCCACATTGTAGACAGGCTGACACCGGCGGCTTCTTTGAGGCCGTTAACAACCATCACGTACACGGGCATTAAATAAAACAGAAACATCAGCGCGAGAATAATCCAGATGATCCATTCGCCGCGGTTGCGGGGCAGAGACCAGTTGGGGTTTCTGACTTTGTGGAAAATTGTGGTCATTATTTTTCCTCCCCTCTGAGGGTGCTGGCCAGGTAGGGAATAATGACCAGCGCCACAAACACCAGCATCACAATGGAGGCGGCGGCCCCCAAATTGTAGCGGGTAGCTTTGAACATCATTTCAAACACAAAGATGGCCGGCACGTCGGTGGCAAAGCCGGGGCCAACGCCGGACATCGTAAAGACCAGATCAAATATTTTGAGCGATACGTGCAGCAAAATCACGGCCACGCTGATGGTGACCGGCTTGAGAATGGGGATGATCACCCGGCGGTAAATTTGCCACTCCGATGCGCCGTCAATGCGGGCGGCTTCGCGGATGTCGTTGGAAATGGTGGCCATGCCGCCCAGATACATGGCCATCACAAAGCCGGATAACTGCCAGGTGGCGGCAATCGCCACCGGAATCAGGGCCAGCGGCACGCCCCATTTTACCTGCAAATCTTGAGCGCCGGGCCAGATGGCCGCCAGCAGACCGTTGAGCTGCAACACCACGTTCGGGTCGGTGGCCCAGCCCGGTTTGAGCGGCTGCATGCCCAGTTGAGTAAGCAGGCTGTTGACGCCAAAAATGTCGAAAAAGAGGTTGATGCCGGTTTCGGGGTTAAAAATCCAGCGCCAGGCCACGCCGGTAACCACAAACGAGAGCGCGTAGGGAAAGAGGAACATATTTCTGAACACCGGCGAAGCGAAAATTTCGCGGTCCAGCAGGATGGCCAGCGTTAGCCCCAGCAGAAGAGCAAATGTCATAAAGACGACGGTAAAGACAATGGTGTTGCGAATGTCGGCCTGAAAACGCGGCATCGAAAACATCTCAACGTAGGTTTGATACACCGGCTCCCGCAAGGTCATATCTCGTTTTAAGGTGCGCCAGTTGGAAAACGAGACGTAAAAGGTGGAACTGATGAAAAAGTAAACAAAGATGGCGATCACTATAAATGAGGGCAATAAAAGCAGAAATGACTGAACGCGCTCGTTGAGCACAAATCGTTTTTTAGGATTGGAAGGAATCGTTGTGGAGCGTTCGATCATTACAGTTTGTTTTTCCTGGGGCATAGCTGACATTGGTACACCGTCCCGTTTTGTTTTCCCCCTCCCCCGTTTGTGGGGGAGGGGGTGGGGCAAAAATTATTTCACTTCTACTAAAGTTGCAAACTACTGCGCAAAGCCAGACATCGACGCGCCCTGCGCCAGGGCGTTGGCAAAGGCATCTACATTTTTGTCAACCACAAAGGCGGTGACGGCATCGTTGAGCGTTTGCTGGAAATCGGCCGGAGCCGCCGAACCGTGAACCACCGTCGGTACCAGCGCATCCTTGCTGAACGAGTCCATCGACCAGTTGTGGTACGGGCCAAACTTGGCCCGGTCACAGTCGGTGCGGGCGCAGATGGAACCTTTCAGCGGGTTGAACGCTTCCTGCGCTTCTTTGCTGCCCACGCTGCGCAGCCAGTTTTTGGTGGCCAGTTCGTGCGGCGCACCGTTACCCAGCACAAAGCCGTCGGCCACAATCATAAAGCTGCCAGCGGTGCCGGGATGGCTCACCCAGCCAAAATCGACGTTATCTTTCAGCTTGGCGTTGACAAACTCGCCGTAGGCCCAGTCGCCCATCGAGTTGAAGGCGCAACGCCCTTCGATGAGCGCTTTGACCGCCTGATCCCACGACAGCGCGGAGTGGTCGTCGTTGACGTAATCGAGCATGCGGCCGTACACGTCCATCGCTTCTTTGACTTCCGGGCTGTCGAACGAAACGGAGCCGTTCCACAGGCCGCGGTACTTTTCCGGGCCGATGACGCCCAACAGCGTGTTTTCAAAGAGTTCGGCGTTGGCCCAGATACCGGAGTCGCCCACGCACAGCGGGGTCACGCCGGCCGCTTTCAGCGTTTCGGCGGCGGCAAAGAACTCATCCACGCTCAGCGTATCACCGATGGTGATGCCGTTGTCATCGAGCAGTTTTTTGTTGTACCACAAACCGTTGCCGCGATGCACGCCCACCGTCACCTGGTACACCTCGCCGTCTTTGCTCATTATGTCGGTCAGAGCTGTGGGCACTACATCAAACCAGCCTTGTTCTTCGTAAATATCGGTGACGGGCGCGACAAATTCCGGCTCAACATACTGGCCCAGCAGCTCAAAGCCAGGGTGAACCTGCCAGGTGTCGGGCGGGTCGCCGCCGGCCAGCCGGGTTTGCAGTACCGCCCGGGCCGCCGAGCCGCCGCCGCCGGCGATGGTAGCGTTGACAATCTCCGAGTCGGGGTTGGCGGCGCTGTAGGTTGTAAACAACGCGTCGAGCGCGGCGGCTTCACCGCCGGATGTCCACCACGAGAAAACCTCCAGCGCCGTGTCGGCCGCGCCGTCGGGGGTCAGGTTGGCCGCTGTGGCCGGGGCAGACTCGGCCATCTCTTCGGCCGGCGCGCCGCCCTGCATCGCTTCTTCCTGGGACGCCGCTTGCGTCAGGGTCGAGGCAAAGGCATCTACATTTTTGTCAACCACAAAGGCGGTGACAGCGTCGTTGAGTGATTGCTGGAAGCTGGCCGGAGCCGCCGAGCCGTGAACCACCGTCGGCACCAGCGCATCCTTGCTGAACGAGTCCATCGACCAGTTGTGGTACGGGCCAAACT
>CAYOXS010000157.1:5791-8541 GCA_964407935.1 uncultured Caldilineaceae bacterium | reverse complement strand
ACCAGCGCATCCTTGCTGAACGAGTCCATCGACCAGTTGTGGTACGGGCCAAACTTGGCCCGGTCACAGTCGGTGCGGGCGCAGATGGAACCTTTCAGCGGGTTGAACGCTTCCTGCGCTTCTTTGCTGCCCACGCTGCGCAGCCAGTTTTTGGTGGCCAGTTCGTGCGGCGCACCGTTACCCAGCACAAAGCCGTCGGCCACAATCATAAAGCTGCCAGCGGTGCCGGGATGGCTCACCCAGCCAAAATCGACGTTATCTTTCAGCTTGGCGTTGACAAACTCGCCGTAGGCCCAGTCGCCCATCGAGTTGAAGGCGCAACGCCCTTCGATGAGCGCTTTGACCGCCTGATCCCACGACAGCGCGGAGTGGTCGTCGTTGACGTAATCGAGCATGCGGCCGTACACGTCCATCGCTTCTTTGACTTCCGGGCTGTCGAACGAAACGGAGCCGTTCCACAGGCCGCGGTACTTTTCCGGGCCGATGACGCCCAACAGCGTGTTTTCAAAGAGTTCGGCGTTGGCCCAGATACCGGAGTCGCCCACGCACAGCGGGGTCACGCCGGCCGCTTTCAGCGTTTCGGCGGCGGCAAAGAACTCATCCACGCTCAGCGTATCACCGATGGTGATGCCGTTGTCATCGAGCAGTTTTTTGTTGTACCACAAACCGTTGCCGCGATGCACGCCCACCGTCACCTGGTACACCTCGCCGTCTTTGCTCATTATGTCGGTCAGAGCTGTGGGCACTACATCAAACCAGCCTTGTTCTTCGTAAATATCGGTGACGGGCGCGACAAATTCCGGCTCAACATACTGGCCCAGCAGCTCAAAGCCAGGGTGAACCTGCCAGGTGTCGGGCGGGTCGCCGCCGGCCAGCCGGGTTTGCAGTACCGCCCGGGCCGCCGAGCCGCCGCCGCCGGCGATGGTAGCGTTGATAATTTCGACATTGGGATTGGCGGCGCTGTAGGTTGTAAACAGCGCGTCGAGCGCGGCGGCTTCACCGCCGGATGTCCACCACGAGAAAACCTCCAGTTTGCCTTTGGCCGGCGCGGCCTCGGGTTGGGTTTCGGCCGCGGGCTGCTGGGCTTCGGCTTGAGGGGCGGCCTGTTCCTGTTGGGCGGGGGCTGCCTCAGGCGCGGGCGTGGCCGCGCCGCCGCAGGCGGCTAACAGATAAACCAACGCGGCAATAATGCCGCTGACAGTAACTAATCTTTGAAACCGCATTGTTTCTTCTCCTTCTATGGCTAAGTGTGCATCTGCTCACTATAGACAAAACGTTTGCGCTAATTGTGACTGTTTGTATAATTGAAACGGGCGTACTCAGGCGCGGCATCGTTAAACATAACGTCCTGCCGGCTCATTGGGTTACGCTGCTCTGGGGGGGATACCGTGTGCTCGCCAAAGTCCCGGTATCTCCTCACTCTTTTTTCGTTGTTTGCGCTCCGGCATTATTTCATTCAATCGCCTCCTCCGGGGTTGACAGGTCGGTGACCGCCACCCAGCGCCCCATTTTTGCTGAGATTTCAGCGGCTTCCATGATTTCTTGCACTTTTAAGCCTTCGGTCAGGGTGGGCGATGGCGCCGCATCCTCGGCCACGGCTTTTAAAAACTGGTACTGGCATTCGGCGTGGCTGCGCACAAAACCGGGCGGCATCGACCAATCCGGCGATTTGGCTCCGGCGTGCCGCTGCACCGTTTCCAGCTTGCGAAAACCGCGCATGCCGCCCAGCGGCTGGTCGGGGTCGCGGGTATCGTACACTTCCAGCCAGCTCGGGTCTTCGGAGCGAAAGCGGATGGCTCCTTTGTCGCCGTAAATTTCAAACTGCATGTCGTTGGCCACGCCGGTGCCCAGCCGCGAAATTTCCACCTGCCCCAGCGCGCCGCTGGCCATGCGCAGTTGCAGCAACGCCAGATCATCTACATCGACCGGCCCTTTTTCCGCCGCGCCGGCCGCCACCGGCCGTTCTTTGATGAGCGTTTCCAGCGACGCCTGCACGCTGCCAAAATCGCCGAGTAAAAAATACAACGTGTCCAGAATGTGCGAGCCAAGATCAAACAGCGCGCCGCCGCCGGAAATCTCTTTGCTCAGCCGCCACGAAAGCGGTTTGTCGGGGTCGATGTAACTGGAGCGGAAATAGCGCCCCCGGAACGAAAAGACTCGCCCCACAAAACCGGCGTCGAGCAACTGTTTGGCCCGGGTAATGGCCGGAAAAAAACGGAAATTGAAGGTGAGCTGGGTTTTAACGCCCGTTTTGGCCACCGCGGCCACAATGCGCCGCCCCTCGGCCACGGACATGGCCAGCGGTTTTTCGCAGTAAATGTGCTTGCCCGCCTGCGCCGCCGCCACAATAATTTCTTCGTGTTTGTGGTTGGGCACGCAAATATCAACAACATCGATGTCGTTGCGGGCCAGCAGCTCGTGATAGTCGGCGGTCCAGTAGTCGCAGCCAATCTCCTGCGCGGCGCGCCGAGCTGTTTCGGCCCGGCTAGTGGCCACGCCAACCAGATTGACCGTGCCGGCGGGCAGGCCGTAGTGGAAGGGGATATTGCGGTAGGCCATCGCGTGAACGCGGCCAATTCCGCCGTAGCCGATCAGGCCGATGTTGAGTGCTTTCATTAATCCTTCAGCCCGTTTTCAGCCCGATACATGTTGCTGGCTTCGGCCATCACCGCCCGCAGTTTTTTGACGGCGGCTTCAATCTGGCCGGTGCCCGGCTGGAATTTGCCGCCCGCCCCTTTGAGCAGCGGCGA
>CAYOXS010000157.1:0-5691 GCA_964407935.1 uncultured Caldilineaceae bacterium | reverse complement strand
TAGGGCAGCACGTACTGCTCAAACGCCACAATCGGCGTACCCTGCCAGGCCCACACCCCAACCTTTAAATTGAGCGCATCTTTGATGTAGGTGATGGCCTGGCTGGTGAGTTCGCCCATTGTTTCCAGCGGCAGGGTGATCATATCCACACCCAGATCGGCCAACTGTTTGAACACGTCAAAGCTGGGGCGGACCATCTGCAACTGGGCTTCGATTTCCAGGTTGGTGCTTTTGCGCACGCCTTCAATAATATCGAAGCCACCGCGCGGCATGCCAAAATCCATATATTTGCCGTCGCGCACTTCAATGTGCAGCCAGTCAACGCCGGCGGCTTCCAGTTCCTGCACCTGCGCGCCCAGCACGGCGTAATCGGCCCAAAACAGACCGGCCGCAATTTTGCACTGCTGGGTTACTTTTCCAATAGAATCTTTGCTCATTTGGTTTGAATCCCCCTTAAAAATTGCGAATTACGAATTATGAATGACGAATTATGAATGACGAGTGACGGAACACGCAACACGAACTTAAAACTCATCACTCACCCAACTCACCCAACTGCTTCCTACGCCCCGGTTTCAACCATCACCTTCATCCCCTGCCCGGAACGCATCAGTTCAACGCCCTGCGGCAGTTCCGCCAGGGGCACCCGGTGGGTAATCAGGCGCGACGGCCGGACGCGGCGGCTTTCCAGCAGTTGGATGGTCTGCTGGAATGGTTTTAGCCCCACAAACACGCCGTGAATCGTCAGATCGTAGCGGGTGATGTGATACTGGTTGAGAGTTTGCTGGTCGTGCGGGCGCAGGCCAAACAGCAGCAGGTGGCCGCCGCGCCGGGCCAGTTTGAGCGCGGCAGCGAACTGGTTGCCCACGGCATCGACCACAATATCCGCGCCAACACCGGTAATATCGAGCACGGTTTGGGGCAGGTCAACTTCGGCAGGATTGATCGATGAGTCAAAGCCCAGCTCGCGGGCAAAATTCAGCCGGTTTTGGGCCACGTCAACCAGAATCACCCGGCCTGCGCCCATCAGTTGATAAGTTTCGGCAAAGAGCAGGCCCATCGGCCCGGCCCCAATCACCACCACGGTATCGCCGGCCTGCATTGGCGCGCGCGAGACCGCGCCGACCACGCACGAGAGCGGCTCAAAAAGGGCGGCATCGTCGCGGGGCACACTGGAGTCAATTTTGTACAGGGCGCTCTGCGGGGCGCGCAAATAGGGCGCAAACGCGCCATCAATGGTGGTGCCGATGGTTTGGTAGTTGGTACACTGGTTATCCAGCCCCCGGCGGCAATAGGTGCATTGGCCGCAGGTTAGCCGCGGCGCAATCACCACCCGGTCGCCAACAGCCAGGCCGGTCGCCCCGTCACCAAGCTCAGACACAACGCCCACCCCTTCGTGCCCGATAACAATATTGGGCGTGGCTTTGTGGGCCGGCGGCACCGCCAGAATATTCAAATCTGTGCCGCAAATGCCGCACGCCTCAATTTTGATGACGACATCGGTGGAGTGGTCTATTCGGGGGATGGGGCGGTCTTCGTAAGCTAACTGGCCCGCTCCCTTAAATACGGGCACGTGCATTGCGTTCATCACAAGCCTCGATTCAGTTCAAGGATTTTTTGGGCGGCAACGTCATCGATACACAGCACATTGATGGCCCGGGTCCGCAGCGCGCCCAAAATTGACCGGGCTTTTTCCGGGCCGGCGGCCACGGCGATGACCATCGGGATTTTGCGCAGGTCATCCAAAGAAATGCCGATGATCCGCTGGTTGTATTCGGTGGGATGCTCTTCGCCGGCGGCGGTGATAATCCGGCCGGCCATATCGCCCACCGCGCCCTGCGCCGTTAAATTGGCCAGCACCTCCGCCGACATAAAACCGGTTTTGGCAAAACTTGAAATCTGCGGGTCCAGATTACCAATACCAACCAGCGCCACATCCGCGTCGCTGGCGGCTTGCAGGGTAAACTGGATGTCCTTTTGTTTGCGCAGGATTTCGGCGGCTTCGATGCTGTCGGCGATGAGCGGCGACGACAGATAATTGACCTCGCCGCCCAGCTTTTCGGCCAGCCGCCGGGCCAGCGCGGCGCTGTCCAGTTCGAGCGTGGTAAAGGGGATGCTGCCGGTGGCCTGCGCCACCCGCACGTGCGCCTGAAGATCGTCGCCGATGGCCCGGATGGTTTCGTAGGTGGAGCGCCCCATGCAAATGGCCAGGGTCATGCCGTCTTTGAGGATGTGTTCGATGAAATGTGCGCCAAGCTGGCCAAGCCACGACAGGAGCAGAGGATTATCGGTGGCGGCGGTGGTTTTTAAAACAAACGCCTCTTGCAACTGAAAACAGTCTTTTAGCGATTTTTCAAGCAGCGGGTGGCGCTCAATGGGCCAGCTGATTTTTATCTGGACCACGCGGTTTTCTTTGGCTTCTTTGAGCAGGCGGTATATTTTTACCCGCGACAGACCCAGCGCCTTGCCAATCTCGCTCTGAGTCAGTTCTTGCTCGTAGTACATCAGCGCCACTTGCGCCAGCAGAAAATGGTGTTTGCTATCCATTGCAAATCGACTTTGTATTGTGCAATTGCACATTATATGTTCAATTTCACAGATATTGTACCATGTTTCACCAGCAATGTCAATAGGGTTTGTGAAGGGCAAAATGGGGGAGGGGAAAATAATACGGGGGCAGGTTGGGGCAGTAAAGCTGCCCCAACCTGCCCCCGTTTCTTTCAGTGCGGCATACAAAACGAGGGTCAGTCGGGCAGGAAGAGGCTTCTGAAGCCGGTGGGGGACACGCCAATAATCTGTTTGAATCGTTTGGACAGGTGGTATTCGTCGGCAAAACCCAATTGCAGGGCTATTTCTTTTAAAGTCTGGTCTTCAATCAGCAGCAGCTCGCAGGCTTTGTCCATCCGCCGCAGGGTGTGATACCGCGCCGGCGACACGCCCGCATCCTTTGAAAAGCGCTTTCTAAAGCCATCGTACGACATGCCCAGCGCGGCCGCGATCTGGTCAAAATCGGGCTTGGTGTGCAGATTAGCTTTTAACAGCGCTTTGGCCTGGGCCAGCCATTCGTGGTCGACCTGTTCAAAACCCTGCTGCTGTTCATACACAAAAATATCGGCCAGCAGTTGCTGGAGCCGGCACAATCTGACCAAAGCATATTCCGCGCCGGTTTGCGGCACCGACCAGACCGTCTCTTTAAAGCGGTTAAACCAATAATCAACCGGCTCCAGATGCAGCACCGGCTGCCGGGGCGAGAGCAGCTCCTTGTTACGCCACAGATCAAATAATGGCCCTTCAAAGATGATGAAAATCTCGTTCCAGAAATCGTTGGGGCCGGGGCCGTAGGTGTGGCCCACCTGCGGAAAAAGAAAAAGCAGGTCGCCCGGCACAATCCGGTGAGAAAAGCCCAGCGCATCCTCAAAATGACCGCCGCCGCTGGTCACATAAACCAGGCCGTAGTAATCGAGCAGCCGGCTGGGTTTAGCCGGAGCCAGTCCGGGGCTGTCGCGGACAATGCCGGCCACCACAACCTGCCCCAGCGCGCTGCCGGCCCCGTCGTTAAAAGTGATGTGAGAGATTACCGCCATAATGGCCAATTATACAGAGATTTTCCCCAGCCGCCATGTTATCGCTCTGCCGGCTCGCGGCGCAGCCCGTTTTAAAATTGGCCCAATTTATGCAAGTTGTCGCCCAAAAACGCCATTCTATTTGTAACAAATTTCTCATACACTAGAGGGTAAACATCCCCACTCCACGAAAGGAACAAACAATGAGACTCGACAATATTTACAATGCTGTACTCAATGGCAAAGCTGCCGCCGCCGCCGAAGAAACCAACGCCGCCCTGGCCGATGGCATTCTGCCGCAGGACATTCTGCACAAAGCCTGCATCCCGGCGATGACCGAAGTGGGCCGTCTGTTTGAAATTGGCGAAAAGTTTGTGCCGGAAATGTTGATTGCCGCCCGGGCCATGCAGGCCGCGGTCAACATTTTGAAGCCGCTGCTCGTCGCCGCCGATATTCAATCGGCGGGCAAAGTGGTGATTGGCACCGTAGCTGGCGATCTGCACGATATTGGCAAAAATCTGGTCGGGATGATGCTCGAAGGGGCCGGCTTTGAAATCATCGACCTGGGCACCGACGTATCCGCCGCCCAATTTGTTGACGCGGTCAAAAAACACCAGCCCGACCTCATTGGCATGTCGGCCCTGCTAACCACCACTATGCCGGCCATCAAAACCACCATCGACGCGCTGACCGAAGCCGGGGTGCGCGGCCAGGTTAAAGTGATCATTGGCGGCGCGCCGATCAACCAGGATTTTGCCACCAAAGTTGGCGCGGATGGCTTTGCCGCCGACGCCGGCAGCGCCCCGCGCATCGCCAAAACCCTGATCGGCGCGGCGTAAAACGTAAAAGCCCCGGTAGTTCAGAGAGGAACACGAATGCCCATTTTTTCACCCCCTCGTTATCAACCGCCATTCAGCCCGGTGCGCCGCGAGTCGCTGCCCATGCGGCTGTTCACTTCGGTAGAAAAAGCGGTGAAAGGCGCGCTGTTTGGCTGCCGCATGTGCGGCAACTGCATTTTGCAGGAAACCGCCTTTGTCTGCCCCATGACCTGCCCCAAAGGGCTGCGCAACGGCCTGTGCGGCGGCGCTACCCCCGACGCCTGCGAAGTCGATCCCTCGCGACCCTGCACCTGGTACAAAATCTACGAACGGGCCGAAAAAATGGGCCGGCTCGATAACTTGCTGGAAATCAACGCCCCCATCGACGGCAACCAGGCCGGCCACGAAACCTGGCTGGCCGCCGCCCGTTTGTGGCGCGAGCGCGGCCAGGGCCCCCATCCCTTTGAATTTGTAACCAACCGCGCCAAATTTGATGACGAGTGGGCGCAGTTTTTCCGGGCGCTGCGCCAGCCCGACTGGTGGCAGGGCGACGCCGCATACCACCCGCCGGCCTACACCGAACCCATTTCCCAACTGGAAGCCGCCCTTCGCCGCGGCGAATTTGTAATCACCGCCGAAATTGCCCCACCACTGGGCGCATCCGGCGACATCATCGAAAAAAAAGCCGGCTGGCTCAAAAGCTGCGTCAACGCGGCCAACTTTACCGATAACGCCTCGGCCTCGGCCCGCATGAGCAGTATCGCCGCCAGCAAAATCTGCCTGGATTTGGGGCTGGAGCCGGTGATGCAATTGCAGGCCCGCGACCGCAGCCGGGTGGTGGTTGAGTCCGATGCCATTGGCGCGGCCGGGCTGGGCATCCACAACATTCTCTGCCTCAGCGGCGACCACCAGCGCTTTGGCCCCGGCCCCATGCCCAAACCCGACCAGTTTGATCTGGACGCGGTGCAAATGCTGTGGCTGCTGCGCCGCATGCGCGATGAGGGCGTGTATCTGGATGGCCGGGAGATCAAAAATCCGCCGCAGCTATTTTTGGGCGCGGCGGCGTCGCCGTTTGGCGCGCCGCCCAAATTTGAGGCCATCCGCGCCGAAAAGAAGATCAACGCCGGCGCGCAGTTCATCCAGACCCAGCCCATTTTTGATACTGACCGCTTTGCCGGCTGGCTCGAGGCGCTGGACCAGCGCAATCTGCTGGACAAGGTTTACATTTTGCCGGGGGTGGTGCCGCTCAAAAGCGCCCGCGCCGCCCATTTTATGGCCGAAGAGGTGCCGGGCGTGGTCATTCCGCCGGA
>CAYOXS010000156.1:0-12920 GCA_964407935.1 uncultured Caldilineaceae bacterium | reverse complement strand
GCTGGGCGGTAACGGGCTGGCCGGGCAGTACCAGCCCCCAGCCTTCGCCAAAATAGAGCGGGGCCAGCGGCGAATCGGGGGTAATGTCGAGGCGGGCGGGCGGCGGGCCAGCGTTTACCCGGTAGAGGCTGAGCGAGTCATCGGCGTGAATTTTTTTCACGGGCAGCAGCGTCTCGATGTACGGGATCGCGGCCTGCGGGGTGACGCCGGAATTGCCGCCGGCATCGGGCCGGATGACGATGTAGCCGATGTTGAAAAAGCGCAGCACATCGGCGGCGAGGGCACGGTCGGCGGTCAGTCGCTCCGGCGGCAGAGTTTTGCCGGTTTCCAGCGCCAGCAGCGAGTTGAGCAGCGGAGCCTGCGTAAAATAGCGAAATTTGAACTCCGGGTTGCGGCTGGTGTTGCCTTGCAGCAGCGGCTTTTGATAGGCAGTTTGGTAAAACTGGCCAAACATAAATTGGGGGGTCAGCGCGCCGGTAATCCGAAAACCGTTGCGCCAGGCAAAAGGGATGTCCAGCACGGCCACGGGAGCGGGGTCGGCGGCGATGGTTTGGTACGGCGCGGGCACCCGCATATCCGATTGCGGCAGCGGGGCCGACAGGTGCTCAAACAGAAAGAGCGCCCCGGCCAGCGCCAGCAATCCCCCGGCCAGCGCCGGGCGGGCGCGGAACCGCTGCCCGAGCCAGGCCAGGGCAAAGGCGGCCAGCACGCTCAGGCTGAGCACGAGCAGCACGCTGTAGCGGCTGGGGTAGCGGTTCCCTTTGAAAAATGGGAGCTGCTGCAACAGGACAAACGGGCCGGGCAGGCCGGTGGCGTGGCCGTTAACAGTGATGACCGGCCCCAGCGTCAGCAGGGCAAAGACTAGCGCCGCCAGCAGCCAGAAACGGGTTTCGGCGCGGCGATGGCCGGTGAGTGCCGCCAGCAGGGCCAGCCCCAGCAGCGTGACGCCCAGATAGATGTGCTGGCCCTTGTCGAAAGCGATGATGCCGGTGTGCGTGATCAGCCCGCCCAGCAGCGGGTGCAATTGAGTGGGGATGACAAAGCCGAGCAGGTCGGCGCTGAAGGCCGTGGCGAAGCCGCCGCCTTCAACCAAAAAATCGCCTTCGGCGGCCATATCCGGCAACATTTGAGCCAGTATCGGCGCAATTCCAACAGCGAACACCGCCAGCAGCACGGCGGCAGAAATCAACTGCGGGCGCGACAGGCGGCGGGGGCGGCCGGTTATTAGCCAGTAAAGCCAGACCAGGCCGATGAACACCAGCCCAAACGAGGCGTAAGTCATTTCAGCCCAGGCTTGCAGGGTGAGAAACAGGCCGGCCAGCGCGGCGTTTTTGAGTCGTTGCGGCCGGTGGTGGGCGCGGATAACGTACAACGCCACAAAGGGCAGCCAGTGGCTGCTGGCAATGTTAAACTGGCCGAGCGCCACGTAAAACAGTTTGCTGCTGGCAAAGGCGTAAAAACCGCCGGCCAGCGCCGCACTGGCCCACAGCCCGGCCGGGCTGGCCGCCACCCGGCTGGCCGCGAGCAGGTATCGCGCCAGCAAAAACGCGCCCAGCCCGCCCACGGCAAAAGTGGCCAGCGTGTGCAAATTGCTGGCGGCGACCACGCCCAGATTCAGCGTGAGCGGCAGGGCGGTGACGGCGTTGAGCACGGTCAGCGTATAATAGGCCAGGTTGATGCCCAGCGGGTAAAACATCATCTCGGTTTGGAACGGGTTTTGGGGGGCGTTGAGCAGGGCGTATTTGAGCCACCACAGATTCCAGGCGATCGCCGGGTCGTCGCCGCCGTCACCGGGGAGGTGGGTGGTAAGCCGGGCCACGGTGGGCCAGGTAATCAGCGCGGCCAGCAGGCCGTAGCCCAGCAGCAGCCAGATGATGTGAGGCATATTCGGTTTTGAATTGGCAGGCCCGGTTGTTTGCATGGTTTTTTTGAGTTGATTTAGAATTGTACCATTGGCTCACCGCTGACACCAAAACCAAATTGCCTGCTGGCCGGGGTATTCCAACCGTGCTAAAATTGAGGCGTTAAAAATAAAAAGAACGGGCAATCGGGGCTTTTCACCCGATCAGGCAGTGCGCGCCCGGGAGAATTACAGAATGGCCAAAGCCAACAAGCGTTTTATCGACGATTTTCCCCGGCAGTATAACTTTATGCTCAACCCCTACCCGGACCATCGCGTCTCGCGCTGTCCGTTGTGCGAGGGCAAAACCGGCCAGCGCAAATTGCCGTTGTTTATTCACATTGACCCCCATTTCCCCATCGCTCTCAACTACACCTGCCGCTACTGCGCCGCGTGTGACCTGCTGGTTGGCCACAAACTGGCCATCGAACACCTGCTCACCGAGATGTTCAGCCAATATAACCCCGCGGCCATCGGCAATGACTATATGATTATGGGGGTAGTGGACAAAAAAGCCTGGCGGGAAGGGCTGACCCAGCCCAAATCGTCGGCTGAAATGCTGGGCTACCTGAGTGTGTTCAAAACCTACTACAAGGAATTGCGCCTGACTCAACCCGGCTGGTATAAAGAAGGCACCGAACCGCCCATAATGGAACCCCCGCCCTCAACCGAATGGGTCAAATCGAAACAGCGCAAATGGCAGGCCGGAAGGTCAAAATGAGTGACAAGGTTGATCAAAAAGACATCAGCGAGCGGCTGCGGCCGCTGTTTGGCTGGTCGTCTACTTACAAAGGCGAACTGTGACCCCGCCGCAAATGCTCACAAATTGGAGATAACCGAAATGGTAAACTGGCGCAGTGGCTTTGTTGAGGTGAACGGCTTGCGGCTGCACTATCGCCGCCGCCGCAACAAAAACCGGCCAGCTTTGGTGCTGGCCTACGGCTTTTCCGATGACGGCCAGTGCTGGCGGCCGGTAGCCGACCGGCTGGTGGACGACTTTGACCTGTTTCTGGTCGATGCCCGCGGCCACGGCCGCTCCGCTGAGCCGGGGCAGAGCTACAATGCCGCCACCGCCGCCGCCGACCTGGCCGGGGTGATCACCGCGCTCCGGCTGGCGCGTCCGGCGGTGCTCGGGCACTCGATGGGCGCGGTTACCGCCCTGGCCCTGGCCGGTACCTACCCCGAACTGGTGCGGCCCATCCTGCTGGAAGACCCGCCGCCGTGGTGGCAGAGCGATGCCCTGGAAGCCGACCCGGCCTGGCTGGCCGGGATGCGGCAGTGGCTGATCGGCCTCAAACGGCTGACCCGGGCCGAGCTGATTGCCGCCCAGCGCCAGGCCGCCCCGGCCTGGTCCGCCGCCGAACTTGGCCTCTGGGCCGACGCCAAGCTGCGGGCCAGCTTCAGTATCCTCAACCAATCCCCCTCCAGACTGGGCTGGCCGGCCACCATTCGAGCCATCACCTGCCCGGCGCTGTTAATTACCGCCGACCCGGAGCTGGGGGCGCTGGTCACCCCGACGGCCGCCGCTGCTTTTTGCGAACTGCTGCCAACAGCGCGGGTGGTTCATTTGCCCGGCGCGGGTCACAGCATTCGCCGCGAGCAGTTTGAACCGTATCTGGCCGCTATCCGGGACTTTCTGGCCGAGACAATGGGCTAAAACCTGTCGCCCGTCAACTTAACGCCCCGAGTTGGCTGCTTCAGCCGTTCCCCCCAGCTCGCCCCGCTGTTTTTTGGCGCGGGCGTATACCCCAACCGCACACTACAGTTTAAAACAGAACGAATTAAAGGAAGGAAAATCCGAAGCATTTTAGTAAGTGATATGCTGATACCAATGGCGCGGGAAATGATGCAGCCTTTTATTCTTTGTGACCATCGTCCTATGGGCTGGGCAATATTTTCCTGACAGGGTTTGTGGTATAATGAGGTTAAGTTGGGCAGTTCTTTAAAAAGTAAACGGCTGGCTCACTCCAGTCACCGCAAAATTGGGGAACTGGCAAAACGGACACTGGCTCGGTAAAAGGTATGACAATGGACACCAAACGCATCCTGGTTGTTGACGACGATCCCGATATGCTGTTTTTGGTGGCGCACGGGATTAAAACTCTCGGCCCCAATTATCAGGTGAGCACCGCCGCCAGCGCCAACGCGGCGCTGGAGCAGGTTAACAAGTATCGCTTTGATCTGATTGTGACCGATTATATGATGCCGGAAATGACCGGGCTGGACCTGGTGCCACAGGTACGCCAGATTTCGCCGCAAACCCAGTTTGTAATGATAACCGCTCACCACGATACCAATCGCATTAGGGATGTGGTGGGCAATTTGAATATTGGCGGCTTTGTGGGCAAACCTTTTATTTTGCCGGAATTGCTGGAGGTGATTCAGGAAGTTGCCAGCCAAACCGAGCCATCTCCTAACCCCGATGAGCCGCAACTGCTATCACGGGACAAAATAGTTGAACTGCTCGATGATCTGCGCCGCCAGACCGGCGCGCGTAATGTGCTGCTAATCAATACCGCCGGCGCAGCGGTACACGTGTCCGGGGCCAACGACCCCGACAAAATGGCCCGGCTGGCCGCGTTTGTGTCATCAAATTTTCAGGCGATGGCTGATTTGGCCTCGCTGTTTGACGACAGCGAAACCTCCTTTAAATCCAGCTATTTTGAGGGAAACAGATACAACATTTACGCCTACAATCTCAACGGTAGTTTCTTTTTGGGGGTGGTTTTTGGTGCAGATGTAAAACCCGGTTCCGTTTGGTTTTACACCAAGCAAATTGTGGGCATGTTGACCAAGCTCCTGCCAACGACCGGCGAGATAATCCCCAACCGGCCAACTCGTGATACGCTGGCCAAAGATTTTGACGATTTGTTGGGGAAACAACGCGGTAACGGGGTTTAACCGGAGCAAATTACAGGAAGAGACGAATGACAACACGCGTGCTGGTAGTTGACGATGACAAAAGTGTGCTGCGCATGATTGAGTACGGCCTGCAAAAACTGGGGTCAGAATATCAAATCTCGCTGGCCAAAGATATGGATGGGGCTATGCGCCTCATTGAGCAGAACCAATTTGACCTGATCATTACCGATTATATGATGCCCGGTTTAACCGGCGTCGATCTGGCCCGGGTGGTGCATCGGCTGTCGCCGGACACCCAGATTGTGCTGATGACCGCCTACGGCACCGACAAACTCCGCTACACCACCACCCACGTTGGCTTTGATGGCTACATCGACAAACCGTTTGATATTGAGAAAATCCGGGATATTATCCGCGACGCCAAAATCAGCAAATCCGATGAACCGGTTCTTGCGCCGGAAGCGGCCCCTGCCCCGGAACCTGAGTCTCCGCCCCCGCCAACTGTCCCGCAATTGTTGCAGACGCTGCAAATTAACGCCGGGGCCAGGGCCGTTTTGCTGACCAGTGTTGCCGGCGAAGCGATTAAATTTACCGGCCAGATTGACCGGGCCAAGGCCGAAAACATCGCTGCCCTGGTTGCTGCCAATTTTGTGCAGTCCACCCAACTGGCCACGTTGTTGGATAACAAGCGCACCTTTAAATCCGGCTTCTACGAAGGCGACGCCTACAATATTTACGTGTGCGATGTCAATCACACGTCGCTGCTGGCCGTGATCTTTGATGTTAAGCTGCGCCCCGGCGTGGTTTGGTTTTACACCAAACAAACCGCCACCGAACTTGCCCCGCTGTTAGCGTAGCTACCCCTCTTTATTTTTAGCTCAATCTGCCAAAACTTCGGCGCGATGGTATAATTTGCCCCGGGAACAAAAAGGAGATGCCATAATCATGGTTCGCTGGGCGAGTTTAATTCTGTTTGTATCCATATTGGCCTGCGGCACCGCGCGCCAAACGCCGCAACCGCTTCAGGTTGACCAATTAGCTTTTGAAATTCAAACCGCTACCCCCACCGTCTCGTTGTTGTTTGATGCGCCAACCAGCACCCCGGACCCCAACGCTACCGCCACACCCACCACCACGCCAACGTTAACCGCCACCCTCACCCTGTCGGCCACCGAAACCGCCACCCCGGAACCAGCCGCGCCCGAGCCAGCCGAACCGGCCGCGCCGCCGCCCACGCCAACCCCCGCCCCCACCGTGGCGCTGGCCGAACCGCTGCAGGGCGGTGAGTGGGATTTTGAGGCCGGGTTTCGGCCGTGGGTCAATCCCTTTGGCGATAGCTGTGACGGCTCCGGGCTGGCGCTGGGCTGGGAAGCCTTTACCACTCGCGACCAGTACGGCTCGTCCTGTATGAATCAAACCACGTGGAAGGGCAATGTTCACTCCGGTGAAAGCGCGCAGGAGATTACGTTTGCCTTTGTGGGCAACCAGGCAGGCATTTATAAAAATGTACCGGTAACGCCGGGCCATCGCTACACCATTGAAGCGTTTATGAAGCGCGAATTCAGCCCCACCAAAGTGGAAGTTTTTTTGGGGGTAGATGCCACCGGCGGTACCAACTGGGAAGCCGACACCGTGCAGTGGTTTCCGTGGCGCGAAGACGTGGACGATCAATTTGCCCGCACCGAAGAAACCGTCACCGCCGCCGTTGAAACGATGACCATTTTTATCCGGGGGTCGCACGGCTACCCCGAACCGGGCGGCGCGCTCCGGCTGGATTCCATCAGCGTCACCGATATTGGGCCGGGCCAATAGCCCAAACTCACCCGGCTAATTCGGGATTGCGCCCAATGGTGCTATAATCCGGGTTTTGGCGCAGTTCTCCAAAAAAGTTTTCGCCAAGCAAGATACGTGTTGCGTAAAATAAACGGAACACGCAATCCGCAGCACGACACTGATAGAAAATAATTTATCAGGACATCTATATAAAACGAGATAAAACAACCGTGTCTTTAATGAAAGTTCTCAAAAAAGTGGGGCCGGGCTTGTTGGGTCTGCCGCTGCTAACGCTGGCCTGTTTGGCCTCAACCGGCGCGCCCACTGCTCTGCCGGCCGGCCGGCCGGCCAATTTTATTGTGCAAACCATCACGCCCACCAGTAACCCCGCCACCCTGACCGCCGAGACTACCCCGGTGGAGGCCGAGCCGGTGGTTATCGCGCCGCTGGGCAACGCGCCCACCCACACGCCAAACCCCAACGCCTCGCCAACGCTGCTGCCGCTGCCAACCGGCACGCCTACGCTGGCCGTTTCACCCACCTTGGCCCTGGCCGCCGAAGCCACCCGCCAGGTAATAACCGCCACCAAAGTGGTTGCCGCGCCGCCGCCCACCAAGGCCGTGGCGCTCGACCCGCCGCGGGCCGGCGGCGACTGGGATTTTGAGGCCGAATATGTGCCGTGGGGCAATCCCTTTGGCGAACCCTGCCCCGGGGCGATGGTTGCCGGCGGCTGGACGGCGTTTGCAGAAGATGGCCCGTTTGGGTCATCGTGCTTTAACGAAAACCTGTACCGGCCCAACGTGCAGGGCGGCTTAAAATCGCAGGAGATCACTTTTGATTTCATCGCGGCTAATTCCGGCGTGCTGCGGACAATTCCGGTTCAGCCCGGCCACCGTTACACAATTGCGGCGCACGCCAAACACGATCACAGCCTGTCGCCGGTGCAGATGTTTTTGGGGGTTGATTTAACCGGCAACACCGACTGGACCGCCGAAACGGTGAACTGGTTTCCGTGGGACAGTGACGGTGAAGACACCTGGAACCTTACCGAAGAAACCGTTATCGCCAGCGGCGACAGTTTGACCATTTTTATCCGGGGATTTCACCCGCTGGCCGAGCAGGGGGGCAAAACAGTGATTGACACGGTTAGCGTTACCGATGAAGGCCCTGAGTAGGAGGATTTGACAAGCATGATTGAGTACAGATATCTGCAACCCGGCGATGCTGAAGCGGCTGCCGATATTCACATAGAAGGCCAGCCCGGCACAGTATTAACCCAACTGGGGCGGCCGTTTTTAATTCAGCTTTACAAGGCCATCTGTTATTCTCAATGGGGTGAAGGTATTGGCGCTTATGATGATGGCCGGCTGGTGGGATACGGGGCTATCGCCGTATCCAGCGCCCGTTTCTTTGCTGAATTCAAGTGGAAATATTTGTGGCGGGTAGCGGTTCCGGCGGCCCTGTCGGTGCTCAAAAATCCGCGGATAATCTCCAACGTGATCGAAGGCTGGAGTTACGCCGACCAGACTCGCAGTCCCGAACGCGAAGCTGACGTGCTTTTTTTGGGCATCACCCACGAATACATGCGTCACGGATTGGGGCCAGAAATTGTGCGCCATATGTTTGGCTGGGGCGGGTTGATTGGCCTGCGAACGGCCAACTTTATGATAGAAAAGCGAAACCGCCCCATGCGCTGGATGATTGGCCAGCTCAATGACCTGTACATTGCCCACGAATTTGAAGCCTACGGCCGAACCATGCTGTTTTATAAGGTGCCCGTCGCAGCAAACCTGGCCAACGCCAAACTGCCGCTGGGCCAGCCCTGCACCCACGCCTATGTTTACTCAAAAAATGGAAAGAATGCGCCGTGACCTTTGCGATTTCTTTTGACGATGTGCAATCGGCGGCGCGGCAAATTGCGGGTGTGGCTAACCGCACTCCGGTGGTGACCTCGCGCACGTTCAACCGGCAGGTTGGCGCCCAAGTTTTCTTTAAGTGCGAAAATTTGCAGCGCATTGGCGCGTTTAAATTCCGGGGGGCGTACAATGCCCTATCGCGGTTAAGCCCGGCCCAAAAAGCGCGGGGCGTGGTCACTCATTCCTCTGGCAACCACGCCCAGGGCGTGGCGCTGGCCGCGCAACTGCTGGGCATTGCCGCCACCATTGTTATGCCCACCGACGCCCCCCAGTCCAAACTGGCCGCCACCCGCGGTTACGGCGCAGAAATTGTGCTGTACAACCGCCAAACTCAAAGCCGAGAAGAGCTTTCGGCGCGGCTGGCGCAGGAGCGTGATCTGACATTTGTCCATCCCTACGATCAGCCGCAGATTATGGCCGGCCAGGGTACGGCGGCACTGGAACTGTTGCAAGATGTGCCGGATTTGGATGTGCTGGTTGCGCCGGTGGGCGGCGGCGGGCTGCTGAGCGGCTGCACCATCGCCGCCAAAGCCATTAACCCCAATATCCACGTTTTTGGCGTGGAAACCGATGTTTCAAACGACTGGTGGTTGTCGCTGCGGGCCGGTGAGCGGGTGAAAATTGAGCCGCCGGATACCATTGCCGATGGCATTCGTACCCAGCAGCCCGGCGAGCTGACCTTTCCCATTATTCGCCGCCATGTGGAGGGGATATTGCTGGTTAGCGATGAGCAGGTGCTGGAAACCCTGAAATTTATCCTGACCCGCATGAAACTGGTGGTAGAGCCAACGGGCGCGGTTGCGCCGGCGGCGGTGCATCACGGGCTGGCGCCGGTTTCTGGAGCAAAAATCGGGGTGATTATCTCCGGGGGAAATGTTGACTCTTCGCTGTTGGCCCGCGTGCTGGCCGGGTAATTACTGGCCGTCAATTGCCTCGCGCACTTTGTGCGCCAAATCCTCAAATGTGAACGGTTTTTCCAAAAAATAAAGGTGTTGCCCAACAACGCCGTGTTGAACTAATGTGTCGTCGGTGTAGCCAGAAATAAACAGCACTTTTATATCCGGGTTTAGTTGGGTAACCCGGCTGGCCAGATCCGGGCCGCTGATGTTGGGCATAATTACATCGGTGATGAGCAGGTCAACATACTGATGACCGCTCATTATTTGGGCGCTTTCGGCGCTGGCGGCTTCCAGCACGGTGTAGCCCAGTTTCTCCAGAAATTTTTTGGTAATCAGTCTCACGTTTTGGTCATCTTCAACCAGCAAAATGATTTCCGTGCCGGCTGTTGAGGGAATGGTTTTATGAATGACTCCGCGCTGACCGGGCGCTTCAACGGCCGGCAGCAGAATATTAAACGTGGCGCCCTGGCCCAAAGCGCTGCTCACCTGAATGTGGCCGTTGTTTTGCTGGAGAATCCCGTACACGGTAGATAACCCCAACCCGGTGCCTTTGCCGGCTTCTTTGGTGGTAAAAAACGGTTCAAAAATGCGTCCCTGAATATCGGCCTCAATGCCAACCCCGGTGTCTGTGGCGATCAGCCGGACATATTGGCCGGGCGCAATTTGCGGGTAGTGCTGAATGTCGGCCGGGCGCAGGGTGATGTTGCCGGTTTCAATGGCCAGCATGCCGCCTTTGGGCATGGCGTCACGGGCGTTTACCACCAGGTTCATCAAAACCTGTTCCATCTGGCCCGGATCGATGTACACATAGGCCAGATCGGAGGCCAGGTTGGTGATCAACTCCACATCTTCGCCAATGAGCCGGTGCAGCATTTTTTCCAGATTGCGGATGACGCTGTTCAGATCCAATACCTGGGGCTGCACAGTTTGTTTGCGGCCAAAGGCCAAAAGCTGGCGGGTGAGCATGGCCGCTTTTTGCCCGGCCCATTTTATTTCCAGCACATCTTCCCGGCGCGGGTCATCGGGGTTGTAAAACGTATCGAGCAGGTATTCGCTCTGGCCGTTGATTACGGTGAGCAGGTTGTTAAAATCATGGGCGATGCCGCCGGCCAGCCGGCCGATGGCCTCCATTTTTTGGGCCTGCCGCAGTTCGTCTTCCAGCCGCAGCCGTTGGGTAATATCGCGGACAATGGCAATGAACATACGGCGCTGGCCCAATAAAAACTCGCTGATGGCAATATCAATGGGGAAGGTTTGCCCGTTTTTTCTCAGGCCAATCACCTGGCGGCCCTGGCCTATGGCCGTTGATTTGCCGGTGCGCAAATAGTAGGCAATGTAATTGTTGTGCTCATCGGTGTAGGGCGGCGGCACCAGCGTGCTCACGTTCTGGCCGATAATTTCCGCGGCTTTGTAACCAAAAATATCTTCGGCGGCGGCATTGAAAGACTCAATCACGCCCTCCTGGTCAGCGGTGATGATGCCGTCCACCACGTTGTCCACCACGGAGCGCAGCCGGGCCTCGCTCTGGCGCAATTCTTCAATCACCCGTTTGCGCTCGGTGATGTCGCTGACCACGCCGTAAATCACCAGCGAGCCATCGGTTTGGCGGGTGACCCGGCCGCTGTCTCGCACCCAGATAATGTTGCCGTCGCGCTGGACCATCCGGTATTCTACCTCGCTCTTTTGCCCGGATTTTAGCCGCTGCCACTGGGCAACGGCCACGGCGCGGTCGTCGGGGTGGATGATGTGGCTGGGCCACAGGCTCCAGTCGGCGGTGAGCTGTTCCAGCGGATAGCCAGAGAGGGTTTCGGCGTGCGGCGACAGGAAGATGTTGGAGGGTTTGCCTTCGGGCGAGACCCGGGTAACGTAAATATGGTCGCTGATGGAAGAAATCACCTGCCGGAAATGCTCTTCGCTTTCCCGGAGCTGCCGGGCAATCTGGTCAATGTGGGTAATATCGCGGCCAATACCGGCCAGCCCAATAATGTTACCGGCCGGGTCGCGCAGTGGAACTTTGGTGGTTAAAATGTGCTGCTCCTGGCTTGAGGGGGTCACCGTAATTTCTTCTTTGTTGATGATGGCTTCGCCGGATTGAACCACGCGCAGGTCATCAGCCTGATAGCGTTTGGCCAGGTGGGGCGGGTAAAAATCAAAATCGGTGGCGCCGAGCACCTGCGCCGGGGTGCGCCCAACCATGCGGGCGTCGGCCGGGTTGCTCAGCGTTATCTTTAAATCGAGGTCTTTGGCGTAAATTGGGTCGGGCAGGTGGTCAATCACCATTTGCAAAAATCGCGCTAATGCTTCCAGCCGGCGCTGCTCGTGTTCCAGAGTGGCCACTCGCTGGCGGAGGTCTTCCAGTTCTCTGATCAATTCAGCGCGTGATTCTTGGGGATTGGTCATGATTCATCTGCGGCCAGTTCATCACGAAGGGCTTGTTCAATATCAATCATTTTAACCTGACCGTGGTAAGTCGCCAACTCGGCTTTGGTTATTCGCTGCAACACGCGCAGAACCGCCCCAATTCTTTTGGTGCTCCGCTGGCTGTCTTCGATGATTTGCTGGCCGGTGGGGTCGTCCGGGGGGAGCATGCCGGCCAAAAGTTCAAGGCCGCCGGTCAAAATCATCAAATTATTATTGATGTAGTGCGATAGCGTTACCACGGTGTGCCGGATGGTTTCGGCCATCAGCAGGTTGCGGGCCAGTTCTTCTTTTTCACGGGTCAGCCGGGATTCTTGCAGGGCTGCATCAACAACTTTTTGCAGTTCTGCCGCAGAAAAGGGCTTGTTCAAATAATCGCGCACGCCCAATCTAAAGGCATTAACGGCAATAATTTCCGAGCCGTGCATGGTCATAAAAATAACCGGCACTTTGCAGTCGGCGTCGCGCAGGGCGGTAAGGGTTTCCAGGCCAGACATCCGGGGCATATTCATATCGAGCAAAATCAGGTCTGGCCCATATTCTATGGCTATTTGCAGACCCTTTTTCCCGTCGGCGGCGTGGAGGGTGCGGTAGCCCATTGGTATCAGCATGTAATTGATGACCGTGCGGGCAAACTCAAAGCTGTCGTCTACCACAAGAATTGTTTCGTCTGGCATAAGCTTCTCTGAAAATAGGAGTCAGGAGTTAGGGAAATGCTGATAGTTTTCTGGCCGGGCGCGTCACGAAGCGCCCCTACGTCATTTTATTTTTTGCGTTGTCCGCCTGAAATATTTTTTGGTTCGTGCTGCCAACCATTGGCCGGCATTGTTTGGACCCCCAGCCAAAAAGATATTTTGGCCCTGCAAATATTTTAACCTCTGCCCCATTTCCGCCAAATATGGCGTTAGTAAATGAACACCGCCCGGTTTTATTGGCACCGGGCGGAGCAGCATGGTTTGCTATATAGCAAATATAAGTTTCCTGTGAGCAAAATAAAATTTCCTGTGTAACTCAAGTTGTGTGGCTTCACCCCTCATCCCCCCTACCCCCTTCTCCCCAGCGGGAGAAGGGGGTAGGAGTCTTTTGGTGTGTTTTTTGGGGGCCAAGCCCCCCCCAAAAAAACCCGTTGTATTTGCCCCCCCCCCCCTTGGG
>CAYOXS010000155.1:11741-13001 GCA_964407935.1 uncultured Caldilineaceae bacterium | reverse complement strand
CCCCCCCCCGGGTTCGGGGGTTTTTTGGGGGGGGGGGCCCGGGGGCCGCACGGCGCCCCGCCCCCCACACCCATCCCTACGTGCAGGGCAAAATTTTGGAGCGTTAATGGATTATCTCACCGCCAAAGGAGCCGCCGCCGAGTTGGGCATCAGCCTGCCCACGCTGTACGCTTATGTTAGCCGCGGGCTGGTGCGCTCGGAGGTGGCCGATGCCGGCAAACGCACCCGCCGCTATCGCCGCGAGGACATCGACAAGCTCAAACAGCGGCAGGAACAACGCCGTCACCCGGAAAAAGTGGTTGAGGGCGCACTCCACTGGGGCACGCCGCTGCTTGATTCGGCCATCACTTTGATTGCCGGCGGGCGGCTGTTTTACCGCGGCCGCGATGCACTGACGCTGGCGCTGTCGCAGCCGGTTGAAGCGGTGGCGGCGTTGATCTGGCAAAATGATTTGCAGGCCGATATTCCCGAACTGCGCCAGTGTACCCCCGGCGACCGGCTGATCGCGGCCTGGCCGCAGTTGCGCCACCTGTCGCCGGTGGAGCAGTTTCAGGGGCTGCTACCGCTGGCCGCCGCCGAGGATTGGGGCGGCTACAATTTGCAGCCGGAGGCGGTGGCTAAAACGGGCGGCCGGATTTTGCGGCTGCTGGCCGGCATCGCCGCCGGTAATTTTGGTGGAGCCGCTGGCATCGCCGCCAATTTGCAGCAAAGCTGGCGGCCCGATGTTCCGGCGACAGAACCACTGCTCAACGCCGCGCTGATTTTGTGCGCCGACCACGAACTGAACGTGTCGAGCTTTACGGCTCGCTGCGTGGCCTCGGCCGGGGCGTCGCCGTATCAGGTGGTGTTGGCCGGGCTGGCGGCGCTGCAGGGCGTTAAACACGGCCGCGTGGCCGACCGGGTGGCCTCGTTTTTGGCCGAGATTAACTCGCCGGCGATGGCGGGGCGGGTGATTGCGGCCCGGCTGCGCCGCGGCGAGAGTATCCCGGGTTTTGGCCACCCGCTTTATCCGCAGGGCGACCCGCGCGGCCGGCTGCTGCTGGAGCAGGTAACCGCGCTCGCGCCCAACTCGCCGCAGGTGGAATTGGCGGCGGCGGTGAGCGCCGAAGTTGAGGGGCTGCTCGGGCTGCGGCCAACCATCGATTTTGGACTGGTGATCACGGCGCGGGCGCTCAACCTGCCGCCCGATGCGCCCATTACCCTGTTTGCGCTGGGCCGGACCATCGGCTGGATTGGCCAGGCGCTGGAAGCCTACGCCGA
>CAYOXS010000155.1:6395-11641 GCA_964407935.1 uncultured Caldilineaceae bacterium | reverse complement strand
CAATGATCGCCTATACCACCTCCGCAGAAACGGTTTATACGGTTGCCCGCCAGCTCAACAGCTCGCTGGATTTGGACGAAGTGCTGGGCAAGGTGTTGTCGCTCACCGTTGACGCTACCGGAGCCAGCCGCGGCAGCCTTTTTTTGCTCGATGACCGGGGCCGGGTGCAACGCCAGATTTTGGCCCGGCCGGACCAGTCGCCGGAGGTTTCGCGGCGTAACGTGAATATGGTGATGGAACACGGGCTGGCCGGCTGGGTTTTTCGGCATCAATACGGCGCGCTGGCCGCCGACACCACCAAAGATGAGCGCTGGGTGCGCCTGCCCGATGACGATGAAATCACCGGCTCGGCGCTGGTGGTGCCGCTGCTGTACCGGGAGCGGGTCAATGGCCTGCTGGCGCTGCATCACCAGCAAACCCGCTTTTTTGACGAGTCGCATCTGGCGCTGGCCGCCGGAATTGCCGGGCAGGCAGCCATTGCCCTGGAAAACGCGCGCCTGTTCACCGAAGTCAAAGAAGAACGCGAGTCGCTGTTTAAGCTGATCAACGGCATGCCCATCCCCGTAGTGGTGATTGACCAGAGCGACACTTTGGTTTTTGCCAACCAGTCGGCCCGGCAGCGGCTGCTGGTGAAACAGGTCGATGTGCCGCTGGAGCAGGTGGGCGGCGGGCCGCAGTTAAAAACCGCGCTCACCGAGCTGGGCCAGAGCGGCAACGGCCACATCGAAGTGAATTGGCCCGATGGCCGGGTGTACAACGTGTCCATCAACAAAGTGGCCAAAGTTGGCACCGTGGTCGCCATGGACGACATCACTCAGCTCAAAGAACTGGATTCGATGAAAACCCAGTTTGTTGAAACCGTATCCCACGATTTAAAGAGTCCGCTCGGCGTGGTGCTGGGCTTTGCTCAACTGCTGGAGTCGGAACAGAATTTGTCTGAGTCCGGCCAGATCAGCCTGCGGGGTATTTTAAAAAGCGCGCGCAATATGCAGGAACTGATCAGCGACCTGCTCGATTTGGCCCAGATTGAGGCGGGCATGGCCGGCGAGATGCAATCGCACGACATGGTGCGGCTGGTGCTCGATACGCTGCCCAACTTTGCGCTGCAAATCGAAGAAAAATCGTTGCAGGTTAATACGGATCTGCCATTTGAGCCGGCGCGCGTGCGCGGTAACCGGGTGCGGTTGTCGCAGATTGTGGCCAATTTTGTGAGCAACGCCGCCAAATACAGTTTTGACAGTGGACAAATTTTGGTGAAACTTGCCCGCACCGACGGCAGCGTAGTCTTTAGCGTCACCGACAGCGGCCCCGGCATTGCCCCGGCCCGGCAGGCGCAGTTGTTTCAAAAATTTTACCGCGTGCCAGAGGTCCACGCCGCCACCGGCGCTACCGGCACCGGCCTGGGGCTGTCGATTGTGAAGGCTATTGTTGAAAGCTACGGCGGCCGGGTGTGGGTTGAAAGCGAAGTTGGCGTGGGCAGCACCTTTGGCTGCACTCTGCCGGCCTTTCTGGAACCGTAAGCCGGGTTGGTTTGATTGCCGGTCTGTGGTACTATTTTTTTTCACCGGAACAGTGGAGGAAAAAATGATCCGTACCACGCTGGCCCAGACTAATCTGTTTGTTCTGCACAAAAATTTTCTGGCCGCAGAAAAAGCCGCCGCCCCCGGCCAACTCATCGAGCGGCTGGCCGGCCTGCCCGCCGTGCCGCATCTCACAGCTTTTCTGGCCGCCTGGGCCAGACTGTCCCATTTTTCGCCGCGCAATCTCAGCCAATCCCCCAATTTTATCACCGCGCCGTTAATGCGCGGCGTGCCGTATCTGGTTCACGTCGATGACTTTGCCGGCTGGTTCGCGGCTACCGCCCGGCAGCGCGCCCAGTTGTTTAACGCCGAATTCCGGCTGTGGGGCATCGACTCAAATGCGGAAATTGAGCAGCATGGGCGGCAGATTTTGGCGGAAATGAGCGAGCGGCCGGCCAGCGCCGGCGAGATTCGCGCCCGGCTGCCACAGGTGAAAACGCTCAGCCAAACCAGCCGCGGCGGGCGAGTCAGCACCACCACCACGGCCGAGCTGGCCCTGCGCTGGCTGGTCGGCACGGGGCAACTGGCGGTGGTGAATCAAGCCCAGGATTGGCGCGCCGAGGAGCTGGTTTACTGGCCGCTGCGGCAGCGCTATCCCGGCCTCAATCTGGCACAATTGCCCGGTGAAGCCGACGCCCAAAAGCGGCTGGTGCGGGCCTATCTGGCTGCCTTTGGCCCGGCTACGGAAGCCGACATCAGTTTTTGGACCGGCTTTGGCAAAAGTGAAACCGCCCGGGCCACTGGCGCGTTGGCGGCGCAAACGACGCTGGCCCTGGTGGCGGGCATCCCCGGCACGCTGTTGCTGCTCAAAGAACAGGCCGAAGCGCTGGCCGCCAGCCCGGCTGCCCCCGCCGAGCCGGTGCTCAATGTGCTCCCCGCCAACGACCCCTACTTGACCGCGCACCGGGCCAGCCGCGCCCGCATCTGCGCCGAAGCGGCGCTCCAGCGGCAGGTGTTTGGCAGCAGCGGCGCGGCCAAACCGGCCATTCTGCTCAACGGGCAGGTGGTCGGCCTGTGGAGCGGCGACGCGGCGGCAAGCTGGCACCTGCTCGCGGCGGTTGATCCGGCGCTGGAGCCGGCCATCACCGCAAAAGTGGCCGCCGCCGGCGCGTTTTTGCAGGCGGGCTAAACCAAAAACAGCAGCGACACGCCGGCCATGGCCGTGATCGTGCCAAAAATTACCCGCCCGCTGATCTTCTCTTTGAAAACATAGTAACCCACCGGCAGCATAAAAATGGGAGCCAGCGCCATCAACGTACTGGCCACGCCCACGTGGGTCAACTGCACCGCCACCAGCGACAGCCAGACGCCGACAAACGGCCCAAAAAACGAGCCGCCCAAAATATTCAGCGTCACCGGGCGGCTGCTGACAAACCGTTTCAGCGTATATCCGGCCCGCCCGCGCGCAATCGTGTAGCTCCACATCACCGCCGCTGCGGCAATCATGCGGATGAGGTTGCCCGACAGCGCCGGGAAATCGCCGCCCAGCCCTTTTTTGGCGGTAATCAGGCCGATGGCTTGCCCGGCGGCCGCGCCGAGGCCAAACAAAATGCCCCAGCCAAAGTTACTCTTTTCGGCGGGCGTGGCGGCGGTACCGTTGCGTTCCAGCACCACCCAGGCAATGCCGCCCACAGTCAGCAAAATGCCGGTGATTTGCCACAGCCCCAGCGTTTCGTCCAAAAAAATCCAGGCCAGCAGCGTGGCCAGCACCGGCGCGGAACTCATTAGCAGCATGCCCAAACGCGGGCCAATCCACACATACGATTGAAACAGAAACGCATCGGCAATGGCCAGGCCGATGACGCCGGAAAGGGACAGCCAGAACCAGCGTTCCGGCTCGGCGTGGAGTGGCAGCGGCGAGGCCAGTACCAGCCAGTGCGTGGTTGACAGAAACAGCACGGCCAGCAGCAGCCGCACCCGGTTGGTCACCACCGAGCCGACTTCCCGGCCGGCTAGCGCAAAAAATACGGCGGTAAATGTCCAGCAAACTGCGGTGAGAATGGCGGCGAATTCGCCCAGATAGTTAGTCATGGTGAGTCCGGTAATTTGCGAGTTTTGGGAATGCGTAATAAGTTTCACACTATACCACCGCCGCTGGCGGCGAGCAATTGATTGGATACTTCCATGCGCAAACTCACCGGCCCCGTTATCGATTTTTTGCTGGCGTGGCAACTGCTCACCTCCGTGCCGCTGCCGTTTTCTGTGCCAACCCGTGACCGGCCGGCCGGCTACGGCGCGGCCTATTACCCGCTGGTCGGCCTGATTTTAGGCGGACTGCTGGCGCTGGCCGCCGAGGCGTTCTATTTTTTGCTGCCGGGCAGCATCGCTGCGACGCTGCTGCTGGCGCTGTGGGTGGCGCTGACCGGAATGTTGCACCTCGATGGATTTATGGATTCGTGCGATGGCCTGCTGCCGCCGCGAGACCGGGAGCGCCGCCTGGAAATTATGAAAGACAGCCGGGTGGGCGCGTTTGGCGCGGTCGGCGGGGTGCTGCTGCTGCTGCTGAAATTTAACGCGCTGGCCGCCCTGCCCCCCGCCACGCGCTGGGCGGCGCTGCTGGCCGCCCCCATGCTGGGACGCTGGGCGCAGCAGTTTGCCATGCGCCGCTATCCGCTGGCCCGGCCGGGCGGGATGGGCGCGTTTTTTATGCAGGGGCAAAGCTGGCTGCGAGTGGCGGTCAGTTCGGTGGGGGTGCTGGTTGGCCTGGGCCTGCTGTTTGGCGCGGCCGGGTTGCTGCTGGCGGCGGCAACGTGGCTGGTCACGGCGCTGGTGGCTCGTTTTGCCGTGGCGCGCATCGGCGGGCTAACCGGCGATGTATACGGCGCGTTGTGCGAAACTGTGGAAACGGTGCTGCTGATTATGGCGGCGGGGCTGGCCGCCTGGGGAGTGGTCTGAGCGCCGCAAAACGGGGCGGGTTATTTGCCAGCTCCTTCTCCTGTCGATAGAATAAACCGCTGGATTGGCTATGAAAATTGTGTTTATTGCCCCTTTTGGCCTGCAACCTAAAGGCACCGTGAGCGTGCGTGCACTGCCACTGGCCCGGGCGCTGGTCAAACGCGGCCATGCGGTCATTGTGTTGATCCCCCCCTGGGACGATCCCGATCACGCCGGCCAGAGCTGGCTCGATGCCGGGGTGCAGGTGGTCAATGTGCCGCTGCCGCCCAAATTGCCCCTGTTTTTTCCCCTGTGGCTTACCTGGACGCTGGCCGTCAGAACCCTGACTCTGCAACCGGATGCTGTCCATTTTTTTAAACCCAAAGGCTATGCCGGATTAACCCATTGGCTGCTGTGGGCGCTGCGTTTGTTTACCCGCGCCCCGGTGCGGCTGGTGCTGGATGCCGATGATTGGGAGCAGGCCTGGAACGAGGTGCTGCCTTATTCTGGCCTGCAAAAATTGATTTTTACCTGGCAGGAACGCTGGGGCCTGCGCCGGGCCGATGCCGTAACCGTGGCCAGCCGCGAGCTGGAGAAGCTGGCGCGACAGGTGCGGGACGGGCGCGATGTGTTTTACCTGCCCAACGGTTTTCAGCCGCTGTTGCAGGTTCAGGCCGATGCGCTGGCTTTGCAGGCGGTACAGCAGCGCTGGCAGTTGGGGCCGGGGCCGGTGGTGCTGCTTTATTCACGTTTTGCCGAGTTCCGGCTGGAGCGGGTGGTATCGCTGGTGCG
>CAYOXS010000155.1:0-6295 GCA_964407935.1 uncultured Caldilineaceae bacterium | reverse complement strand
CTGCTCACCGCGCCGGAACGGCGGCAGGCCATGGCCGCGGCCGCCCGCGAGCGGATTCGCCGGGATTTTGACTGGTTTAAATTGGCCGAAATTGGAGAAAGGACGTATCGTTGAACCCCATTAAAATGTGGCCGCGCTGGCTGCGCGACGGAGCACCTCTGGTTTTTTGGATGTCGGTGATTTTTTTCCTGTCCAGCCGCAGTACACTGATTGAAATAGAAAGCGAAGTAGGCGACCGAACATTCTACAAAACGGCCCATTTTTTGGCTTACGCGCTGCTGGCCTGGCTGTGGTGGCGGGCGCTCTCGCCGGAGCGAGAAGCGACCTGGAACCTGTTGTTTACCGCGCTGGGGCTAACGGTGCTGTACGGCATTTCTGACGAATTTCACCAGCTTTTTGTGCCGGGCCGGTATGGCCGGGTGGCCGATGTGCTGTTTGATGCCAGCGGCGGGCTGGCGATGGTTTTGGCGCTGCGCCATTTTGAATGGTTGCGCAAGTTTCTGGAATAGCTTGTGTTTCGGGCGGAATTGTGCTACAAACTCATTGAAAAACAAGAAAGTTGACTGGACTTATGATCCCACCGCTCACACCGGAGCAAAGAGAATACAAAGAAATGACGCTGGGCCAACTGGTGGCCAACCAGACCCAGCTTGAAGCCCGTTTGGCGCAAGAAACCGAGCCGCGGCTGGCCAAAAGTATTCAGCGCCAGCTCGCGGAAATTGAGGCGCATATCAACCGTTTGCAAGATGAACTATCCGGCAGCGTGATTATGGATGAGCCGGTGGCCGAGGAGCTGTTCAAAAAATCGACGGGGGCGCTGGCCAAAGGTAAATTTCATTTGGCCCGGCGGTACATTGCCAAACTGGAAACCATCGAGCCGTTTTACCCCGGCCTTGACCGGCTCAAACACGAAACCGAAACCCAGCAAGTCAGCCGCCGCACGCGGTCAATCGCCGCCGGGACAGCCAGCGGCTATTCAGCCGCCGCGTTGGCGCTGCCGGGCCGGCCCGCGACTGTGCCCGGCGCTGAGGCGCTGCCCGCTCCGGCAGAGCCGGCAACGTATGACGAACCGCAAAGCTGGACATCGCAGCTATTTCAGTTTCATTACATTGCCAGTTGTCTGGCGGTATTGGTAATACTTTGCGCGGTGCTGGGCGTGTTTGGCGTAACAATTTTGCAGTGGCTGGTTGAAGGCGGCGCGTAATCGAGCCAGATTGATTAAAAACTGAGGGCAGGCCCGCGCCTGCCTTTTTTTATTGTGCCGGCCAGTCAGCGCCGTCGGTGTAGCGCGTGCCGCGATGCCCTTTTTTGGGGATGGGTTGCGGCAGCCGCTCGCCGGGGCATTCAACCATGATCAGGGTCCGCGGTTTGCCGGAAGCCGGGTTGACTGCGCCGCCAATCAATGCTTTAATGCGCAGCCGGCCGTGCAGTTGGTCATTAAAAATGGTGTACACGTAATCGCCCACATTGAGTTTTGAAGGCTGGCCGGCCATATGAAATTCGTATTCGCTCAGCGAGCCATCGTACAGCGCGTTGAGCGCCGCAAGGCCATCGGCGGCGGGAATGGTTTTGGTGATGCCAAAGCTCATAAATTACCTCTGATCGATGGTGACAGGTTGGGATAAAAAGTATAGCACAGCCGGGCCGGGCGTCATAGCGCGGGTTGCAAAATTGCCCCAATAGTTTAGAATCCTGCTCAAGAGGTGGGCGCTGTGGAAAATTTTGCCGAATTTGTAACGCGGTGGGGCGATAAAGTGCGGCTGCGCTTTATAAAAAAAGAGGATGCCGACCTGCTGCTGGAGCTGTTTTACCGGCTGTCGCCGGAAAGCAAACGGTTGCGGTTTCACCTGTACACCACCAAAATTCCTGAAGAGCGTGTCCGCATGGAGGCCGAAAAACTGTCTGACCTTGACCCGCAGTGCCAGCGGGCGCTGGTGGCCACGGTCACAGAAGCCGATGGCCGGGAGCACGCCGTGGGCGTGGCTCGATTTGCGCGGGCGTCGGCAAACGCCACCGAAGCCGAAGTGGCCGTTGTGGTGCGCGATGATTTTCAGCGGCGGGGGTTGGGCAAACATTTGCTGCAAACTCTGGCCGGCGAAGCCCGCAAGCTGGGCATTACGCATTTTTCGGCGTGGGTGATGGCCGATAATTACCGGCTGATGAAGTTGATCCGGGGCATGGAAATAAAAGACCTGGAGTCTGAGACGCGTTACGGCGAAATCAAGATTCGGGCGCCGATTGAGTAAGCTTGAGCACCATCTCAATCCGGTGGAACATAACCAGGTAGCCCATCTCTTTAAACACCGGCCAGTGGGGATCATCCAGCGGTAGGTTTTCAGTTTTGGTATCCTGGGCCTGATGCTGCTGGTGCAAATGATACAGCAACGCCCGCCCTACCTGGAGCGGGTCACCGGCATCAGTTTGAACAACAATGCGCCCCAATTGAAAAATGGTGTTCTGGTACACCAGCCAGCCGTGCGCCCCATCGGCCAGCGATACTTTGATGGCGGCCAGATTGCCCACATTCAGCAGCGATTCCGTTTCATCAATCCACGAAGGAATTGAGGTGCGCTGCGCCAGCAAATCTCTGGCGGCGGTGTAGCCCAAAAATTCCACCCTGGCCGGCGGAATTTCCAGCCGCGGCGGCCCCGGCGGGCGGCGCAGCACCAGCAGTTCGCGGGTCGGCACAAATCCTTTGTGAGAAAACAGGGTGTGAGCCGCCACATTATCTTTGATAACCTCGATAATAATCCGGTCGGCCTGTTTTTGCTCCGCATGGGCCATTAAGTGATCAACCAGAGCGGTGCCGGTGCCGCGCCGGCGGTTGCTCCTGATCACCCCCAGCCGGGTAATCCAGGCCCGTTTTTCACGCAGGCCCAGCATGGCCAGCCCCAGCATTTCGTTGCCGTCAACCGCCACCGCCGAAGCTTTCATGTCGATGTCATAGTGCAGCACATATTCGCGCAGCTTGTTGGCGTTCATGGGCATCGGCACCATGTAGTCAACACGGGTGTGGTTGTAGGCCTCGGTAAGCTCCTCAAACGAAAAGGCGCTGGCGGGAATCAGGTCAATTCTGTTTTGAGCTTGGCTGGTTGGCATGGGTCTCGTCGCAACAAAAATAAAACCCCTGGCTGGACGTTCAGGGGAAAAATTTTGGCTCAGAATAGCGAGAAATCAAGGTTTTTTGGTTAAAAATGCGGCAATTTGATCCGGGAAGGCGCGGGTGTTAATGGGTTTGGAAATAAACCCGTCACAACCGTAGGCCAGCGCCATTTCGCGGGCCGTATCTTCGGGCCAGGCGGTGACGGCCACGGTGGGCACGTCTTTTAGCTCCTCTACCCGCTTGATCAGCGCCACCAGCGTTTGGCCGTCAATGTCGGGCAGGCCCAGATCGACCAGAATCAGGTCAGGCTGCTCTTCGATGGCCGTCGTTAAACCCGATTCGCCGTCACTCACGTGGATCACTTCGTGGTTATTCACTTCCAAAACGCGTTTCATCAGCAGCGCGTTTTGTTTGTTATCCTCGACAACCAGTATTTTGGCGATAGCAGTGTACCCCCACCTATTTTGGCGCAGTATAGCATAGTTTGGGGCAAACGAGAAAATTGCCGGGTTAGGTACTTCATCCCATTGACCGGCCGCCGCCGCCATTTTATACTTGAAGTAACTTGATCTTTAACAGCCAGACAAATTCAAGGGAATAGGCACACCGTTATGTTCTGTTTATCACTTTTCCGGTTAAAAAGCTTGTTGCTGCTGCTTGCTCTTGGTTTTGCTCTGGCTGCGACGGTGCTGGTTTTTCTGCTTTCTGCGGCGGCCACGGCCACCGGCAGCTCCCCCGAATTAGCCATTTCAATCACCACCGGTCAAAATACCGGCATTTTGGGACCGGGCCAGCAACGCTGGTTTCGCCTGCTGCCCGACCCATCTGGCGAGCATTACCAGCCGTTAATGCTGAATATGTTTTTTGCCACAGATGATGGCTATCCCCGGCCCGGCGTTAATTTTGAATTATTCACCGCCGGCGAGATTTTGGCCTGGCAGCAGGGCGGCGTTGCCACGCCGACAAACTTTGGGGCCGGCATGCCCGTCTCCCGCGATGGTGAGTCCAGCGCCAGCGAGCGTATCTGGCGCGGCACCCTGCTGCGCGACGGCGACTACTACCTGGCGCTGGAAAACAACTCTGACGCCAAAATTGACTACTGGCTGACCAACGCAGGGGTTGCTGCGCCGCAGATGAGCCAGCCGGCCGCCGAGCCGGCCAGTGTCGTCCCGGCCCCGCCGCCGGTTGAGCCGGGCCAGTCGCCGCCGAGCGCGCTGCCGCTGGCCGCCGAGCGACAAACTGGTCGGCTCGCTCCGGGGCAAGAGATGTGGTACAGTTTTGCGCAGGATAAGACCCCGGTCCAGTTTGAAGAGGCGTCGCTGACGTTGGTGATGACCCCGGATGATGGCCAGCGGCTGCAAAATGTAACGATGGATATTTTTACGGCGGCAGCAGTGCAAACGTGGTCGCCCGATAATGGCGCGGCGCTGGTCAATTTGGGCGCGGGCGGGGTGGTTTATCGCGATGACAACCCGCAGACCGGGGAACGGTTCTGGACTGGCTGGGTTGTCAATAACGATCTGTACTTTGTGCGCGTGAGCAATGGCTCAACTGTGCCTGTTGATTACTGGCTGTTCAACGGGGATGTGTATCGGCCGGAGTTAGGCCCGTAGTTACCGCACGCTAAAATCCGCGTACCCTTTGGTAACCTCATCGTACCGAAACAGAATGCTTTTGATCAGGCTGCTGTGCGGTTCCTGCTGGCACCATTCCAGCAGCTCGTCCACCTGTTCTTTGCCCCCCTGCGCTTCAATCTCAATCCGGCCATCGGCCAGCGTGCGCACAAAACCCACCAACCCCAAATCTCTGGCTTTGTCCTGAGTGAGATACCGAAAATTTATACCCTGCAAACGTCCTTCTATCAAAATTCGTGCCTGAACATCGGTCATTACGGTTAAATTGCTCCTTCAATTAGAAAAAATAATGCTGCCAGATGGCATCGCCCCAAACCAGCATAATCCAGCCGGTAACGGTTAAAAACGGGCCGTAGGGGATAAACGATTTCAGCCCGACTCGCCGGGTGAGCAATAGCAGCAGCGAGATGAATCCGCCCAAAAACACGCCAAACGTCAGGCTGAGCACAATCAGCGGAAAACCCATTGCAAAGCCCAAAAACGCCGAAAGCGTCACATCGCCTTCACCCAACCCACCGCGAGCGACCAGCGCGGCCACGTACACCACCACAAACGCGCCCACCCCGCCCACCAGCGCCGAACGCCAGTACAACCCCGGCACCAGAAACGCGGCGGCAATGGCCAGCCCAATGCTCGGCAGGATGACCACATTAAAAATGAGCCGGTGCTCCAGATCAGTCACGGTAACCAGCGCCAGAATGACGCTGTAAATGGAGATCAACCACATGTAGGGCGTCGGCCCAAAATGGCCCATCAAATAAACAAACATCACCGGCAGCACCAGCTCAACCACTACCGACCGGTTGAAGGTGGGTCGCGCCGCGCCGCACTGTGAGCAGGCTTTTTGGCGCGTGGCCCAGGCCAGCAGCGCGCTCCACTGCCGGGCCGGCCGGCGAGTACCGCACTGGTGGCAGGCGGGCCACTGAAAAACGGTGTCGCGACTGGGTAAAATGTCGGCGGCGTGATTAATGGCCACCGCCGCCAGCCAGCCCAAAATTGCGTGTAGGATTATCAGCAAAATCAACGGAATGTCCAGTTTTTAGAGTGGTGAAAAATGATCCAACTTAACAGGGCCAGCACGCCCAGCGCCGAAACACCGCTCAGCCACAGGCCGAGAGTCAAGCCCGGCGGCCAGTACCAAAACTCCACGCGGTGCGCGCCCGCCGAAACTTCTACCGCCCGAAACGCCGCGTTGGCCTGCCAGATTTTGGTCGGCGCGCCATCAACCGCGGCCTGCCAGCCGGGGTAAAAGGTATCGGTCAATACCACAAACCCGGCCTGCGGCGCGGTCAGCGTTAAAACCACGTGACGGCTGCTCTCATCCGCAACGGTCACCGGCGCAGCAACCGCGCTGGCCGCCGGTCCGACCGGCAAAAAATCTCCGCCCATGATAACCACTTCTTGCCGGGAATCAAAATTGGCCTGGCTCATTGCCTCAATCGCCGCCGAAAAATCCGGCACGCTGACCGCCGCCGGCACAAAATAGGCCCGGGCCGGCTGCCCCGGCACTGCCTGCACCGATATATCCGGCCCGGCCGGGAGTTGCGGCCAGCCGCTC
>CAYOXS010000154.1:9404-13045 GCA_964407935.1 uncultured Caldilineaceae bacterium | reverse complement strand
GTAAATCTGTGTCCTATTTTGAACGAAGTTTGAAAAGTGCAACCATAGTGGTTTTCTTGAGATTGCCCAATTATACTCAAAACTCATAAATCACGCTTTTTCGCCTCCATTCCCATACCCGGCCCTGGCTCGGATTTTGGCCGGTGTGACAAAAGTTGTTGCATCTGTGACAAAATTAAAGTAAGCTAAAAAAGCAGGTGTCGGGTTGCGAGTGGCAGGTTCAAGGTTGCAGGGTCGCAGGGACGTAAATTCGTGATTTTGCAGATTCGTTTATTCGCCCAAAAGTATTGCTTGATACTTTAAACGTACGCCTAGCGTTTTAAAACGCTAGGGCTGGAATTTAAAACGCAAGCCTAGCATTTTAAATCGCAAGGGATAGAATTTAAAACGCAAGCAAGCCCGACATCGGAGAATGAAAACGCAGCGTGACTGTCGGGCTGCAAGCCCGACCTATTCCTACGATTAAGGCAGAAACATCCCTAATTCCTGACTCCTGACTCCTGAATCCTATTTTGCAAAGGAGTGCATTAATGGTAAACAGCGTTCGTAAACGAATGGGGCTGGTATTTTTGGCGTTTGCGGCGTTAGTTATTGTTTCAGTTGCCGCCAGTTACTGGATTATTGAAACGCAAGCGCAGGATGCGTTAATTATCAATCTGGCGGGGCGGCAGCGCATGCTCATCCAGCAGATGACCAAAGATGCCCTGCAAATTGAAAAAGGTCAGGGCGATCTCTCACTCTACCGCCGTGATCTGGCCGAGGCCGCCCAAACTTTTGAGCAAACCCTGCAAGCCTTTGTCAACGGCGGGCCGGCGCCCTACCTGCCCACCCAGCCCGCCACTATCCCCGCTACCACCAACCCGGCCATTGTTAACACCCTCTACCAATTGGCCCAAAACTGGGCCAGCTTTCAGAAAAATCTCGAAATCATCGGCGCGGCCCGGCCAGACAGCCCTCAATTTGCCGCCGCCAGCCGGGCCATCGAGCAGGCCGCCCCCAATCTGGTGCAGCAGGCCGATGTGGCCGTGCGCCTGTTTGAAAACGAGTCTGCCCAAAAAGTAACTCAACTGCGGCAGATACAGCTCCTCTTTTTGGCCAGCGCCCTGATTTTGCTGGCTGCCGGCGTGTGGCTAACCCAGCGATCCGTCATTGAGCCGCTGCGCGAGTTGGGGCAAGCGGCCAGCCGCATTGGCCTGGGCGATCTGGATACGGCGGTGACAGCCACCGGGCCGGAAGAAATAGCGCGCCTGTCCAAAAATTTTGACTGGATGCGCGCCCGGCTCAAAACTGCGCAGGAAGAGCTGGAGTCGCAGGTGCGGCAGCGCACCCGCGAGCTGGCCAACGCCTTTGAGTTTAGCCAGGAAATTGTAACCGAGCTGGAGCTGGAACGGCTGCTGGCTTCGGTGACCAGCCGGGCCAGAGATTTGCTCGATGCCCAGGCGGCCTCAATTTGCCTGCTCACCCCGCAGGGAACCGATCTGGTGTTAAAAGCCAGCAGCGGCGTCTCCGCGGCGCGCGCCGGAATTATCCAGTCGGCGCACCGGCAGCCGATTGCCGCCCGGGTGGTCGGGCAAGGCCAAACCGTGGTCACTGAAACCGCCTGCGCTAACTGCCAGTTTTTACGGGCGCACGGGCCGGGCCAGTGTGTGGCCACGCCGCTGCGCATCGGCGAGCACACGCTGGGCGCGCTGTGCGTGGTTCGCACCGAAAGCCAGCAGTTTGACCCGGCCGAAACCCGGGCGCTGAGCCTGCTGGCCAACTCGGCGGCTACAGCCATCACCAATGCCAATCTTGTCGAAGCCGAACAGGCGCAGGCCCGTGAAACCGCCTCGCTGGCCGAACGGGACCGGCTGGCCGCGGAACTGCACGACAACCTGGCCCAAACGCTCGGCTTTCTTAATCTCAAAGTTGACCGGCTCAGCGAGATGGTGTCTACCTGCCAGGCCGCCGACGCGCAGGCGGAGCTGGGGTTAATGAAATCAGCCATCGGCACGGCCTACGGCCAGGTGCGGGCGGCGCTGGTGGGGCTGCGCGAGCCGCCTGCCGCCGCCGAAGGCGAGCTGGCCGAAAAACTGGCCGCCAGCGTTAACGACCTGCGCCAGTCCAGCGGCATCGACGCCCGGCTGCAAATCATCGACCCGGCGGCGCTGGCCCTGTCGGGCGTAGCCCAGAAACAGGCACTGCACATTGTGAAAGAATCGCTGAACAATGTCCGCCGGCACGCCGGAGCGCGGCGTGTATGGGTTAACATCGACCGGATCAACGGCGACGCCCGGCTGGTGGTGCGCGACGACGGCCACGGCTTTGACCCGGCGCAGTTGTCCGGCGGCAGCCATTACGGCTTAACAATTATGCGCGCCCGCGCCGAGCGGGTTGGCGGCTCGCTGGAAGTTGACAGCGCACCCGGCGGCGGCACAAAAATCATTGCCCGGCTGCCGTTGGAAAGCAGGAGCCAGGAGTCAGGAATTAGGAATTAGGAGTTAGGAGTTAGGAGTTAGGAGTTAGGAAAATGCCCTAATTCCCAATTCCTAACCCCTAACTCCTGAAAGGAGTGAATCAATGCCCAAATCACGTGTTTTACTGGCCGACGATCACGAATTGTTCCGCGAAGGGGTGGCCGGTTTGATAAATGCTCAGCTTGATCTGGAGGTAGTGGGCCAGGCTGGTGATGGGTTTGAAGCGCTCACCCTGGCCCGCAGCCTGCTGCCCGATCTCATTGTAATGGACATCACTATGCCGGTCTGCGACGGGCTGGAGGCCACCCGGCTCATTCGTACCGAAGCGGCGCTGGAAGCCACCCGCATTGTGATGCTCACCGTTCACGATGAAAACGAGCGCCTGTTTGAGGCGCTCAAGGCCGGGGCCAACAGCTACATGCTCAAAAGTATGAACTCGGTGGAATTTCTGCACGGCATCCGCAGCGCGCTGGCCGGCGAGGCCGCCCTGCCGCCCAAACTGGCCGCCGGTTTAATTGACGAATACGCCCGGCTGGCCAGCCGCCCTCAGCCGCCCGCCGCCGCAGACAACGATTTTGATCTGACCGTCCGCGAGCGCGAAATTTTGCAGTTCATCGCCACCGGCGCATCCAACAAGGAAATCTCCGCCGAGCTTTCGCTCAGCCTGCACACCGTCAAAAGCCACGTCCGCAACATCCTCAACAAGCTGCACGTGGCCAATCGCCGCCAGGCCGCCCGGCTGGCCGCCAAACAGGGGCTGGTTGACGACGAATAGCCCCAAAAAGAATTAATCCTTTTTCCCCGGAGCGACCGCAGAGTCGCTCTTTTTTCATCCCAACGAGCCATCCCCGGCGGATTCAAAATCCCCCTGTTTTGCGATACTCTGTGAATAGAGGAACAGAGTATGAATTCACGCCGCGTGCTGGTGATTGGAAACTCATTATTTGCCGAAACGCTGAGCGACCTGCTGGCCGGCGTGCCGGGCATATCGGTGGTCGGCGAGGCCGACAACACCGAAACCGCCCTGTCGCTGCTCAGATCGGTTTGCCCGGACGTGATCATTGTCGCCGATAGCGTGACAACTGAAAACAGCAGCGATCTGGTGGGATTGGTGGTTACTCACCCTCAACTGCCGCTCATCCGCGCCGACCTGAGCACCAACACCGTGCAGGTGATCACCAGCCG
>CAYOXS010000154.1:0-9304 GCA_964407935.1 uncultured Caldilineaceae bacterium | reverse complement strand
TGCCGCTCATCCGCGCCGACCTGAGCACCAACACCGTGCAGGTGATCACCAGCCGCTGCGTCAGCGCTCGCCGTGATGATCTGCTGGCCGTGCTGGACTCGCTGCCACAGCAGTGCGACTGAGCGAAAGTGCAAATTGCGAATGAACGGAATACGCAACACGCAATCAAATTACGAATTACGTTTTACGTTTTGCACAACACGCAACACGGTTTACAAAGGAGCAACCGCCCATGAAAAGATTACTCCCGCTAATACTCATCACCCTATTTCTGTTACCTCCCGCCGCCTTTGCCCAATCGCCGGCAGACGGCGCGGCCATTTTTCAGGAAAAGTGCAGCGGCTGCCACACCATCGGCGGCGGCAACCTGGCCGGGCCGGATTTGCAGGGCGTTACCACCCTGCGCGATGCCGACTGGCTGGCTCGCTGGATTTCGCAGCCGGACAAAATGCTGGCCGATGGTGACCCCATCGCCGCACAACTGCTGGCCGAGTTCAACAACGTGCCAATGCCCAACCTGGGCCTGACCGACTCCGACGTGGCCTCGCTGCTGGCGTACCTGGAAAATCCGGCGGCGGTGGCCGGCGGTGCCGTCGCCAAACCCCTGCCCCCCGGCGACATCAGCCGCGGCCAGGCCATTTATTTGGGGCAGCAAGCGCTGGCCAACGGCGGCCCGGCTTGCAGTTCGTGCCACAGCGTGGGCCAGTTTGGCCTGCTGGGCGGCGGCACGCTCGGCCCGGATTTAACCCGCGCCGCCTTCAAATACGGCGACCCCGGCCTGGCGGCCAGCCTGCAAAGTCTGCCCTTCCCCACCATGCAGGGGGTGTTCAAAAACAGCCCCCTCACTCCGCAGGAAGCCGCCGATTTAAACGCCTTTTTAATTGACCAGGATTTGCACGCCGCGCCGCAGCAAGCCGATATGTTGTTTGTGGTCATCGGGCTGGTTGGCTCAGTGGGGCTGCTGGCGGCGGGCCACTTTACCTGGCGCAAGCGACAAAACGGCGGGATACGGCAATCTCTCATCAATAAGTCACGTCAAGCCTAACCAGAAATTAGGGGTTAGGAATTGGGAGTTAGGGATTCGGGGTCAGGTAAAAACCCTAATTCCTAACTCCTAACCCCTGACTCCTCAAAGGAGACAAACACATGAGCAACTGGATCAAAGATATTTTTAACCCGCAAACGCGCCAGTGGGAAGAGTTTTACCGCAACCGCTGGCAGTACGATAAACTGGTGCGCAGCACCCACGGCGTCAACTGCACCGGCGGCTGCTCCTGGGGCGTGTATGTGAAAGATGGCGTGATTACCTGGGAAATGCAGCACACCGATTACCCCAAACTGGAAAACGGCCTGCCGCCCTACGAACCACGCGGCTGCCAGCGCGGCATCTCGGCCAGTTGGTACATTTACAGCCCGGTGCGGGTGCGCTATCCCTACGTTCGCGGCATTTTGATGGATCTGTGGCGGCGCGAAAAAGGCAAACACAAAGACCCGGTCGAGGCCTGGGCGGCGTTGATGAACGACCCCGACAAACGCGCCCGCTACCAGCAGGCTCGCGGCAAAGGCGGCCTGCGCCGGGCCAGTTGGGACGAAGTGCTGGAACTCATCGCCGCGGCCAACGTGTACACCATCAGAAAATACGGCCCGGATCGAGTCATCGGCTTTTCACCCATCCCGGCCATGAGCCAACTGAGCTACGCCGCCGGCAGCCGCTACCTGCAACTGCTGGGCGGGGTCAACCTGAGCTTTTACGATTGGTACTGCGACCTGCCGCCGGCCTCGCCGGAGATTTGGGGCGAGCAGACCGACGTGCAGGAAAGCGCCGACTGGTACAACGCCAAATTCATCATTTCGATGGGGTCGAACCTGAACATGACCCGCACCCCGGATGTTCACTTTATCGCCGAGGCGCGGCACAACGGCAGCAAATTTGTGGTTTTCTCGCCGGATTTCAGCATGGTGGCCAAATACGCCGACTGGTGGATCCCCATCCACGCCGGGCAGGACGGCGCCTTTTGGCAGGCGGTTAACCACGTAATTTTGACCGAATATTACGTTAAAAAACAAACCCCCGCTTTTAGCGACTATCTCAAAAAGTACACCGACAACCCGTTTTTGGTGCAGCTCACCCCCACCGACAGCGGCTACGCCGCCGGGCGTTTTGTGCGGGCCAACGTCACTGAGCGGTACAAAGATGAAGAGAACGGCGACTGGAAATTTTTGGTGTGGGATGCTAACGCCGCCGCGCCGCGGATGCCCAAAGGCACAGTGGGGCATCGCTGGCAGAGCAAACCGGGCGAGTGGAATCTGGAATTGAAAGACGGCCTCGACGGCGCGGACATCGACCCCGTTCTTTCGTTTGGCGACGATTACGACGCCGTGCTGGAAATTGAGCTTGAAAATTTCTCCGATAAAAACGCCTTCGTTCAGCGCGGCGTGCCGGTGAAATATCTTGATACCCCCGCTGGCCGCATCGCCGTGACCACCGTGTTTGATCTGCTGTTGGCCCAGTTTGGCGTGGCCCGCGGCCTGCCCGGCGATTACCCCGCCAACTACGCCGACCCCGACCGGCCCTTTACCCCGGCCTGGCAGGAAAAATTCAGCGGCATCGATCAGGAAACGGTCATCAATTTTGCCCGCCAGTTTGCCGATACCGCCGAGCGCACCGACGGCAAATGCACGGTCATCATCGGCGCGGGCATTAACCACTGGTATCACAACAATTTAATGTACCGCAGCGCGATTGTGGCCCTGATGCTGTGCGGCTGCATCGGCAAAAACGGCGGCGGGCTGGCCCACTACGTGGGGCAGGAAAAGCTGGCCCCGGTATCCATTTGGAAAACGCTGGCCATGGCCACCGACTGGGGTGGCCCGCCGCGCCTGCAAAACGCGCCGAGCTGGCACTACATCCACTCCGACCAGTGGCGCTACGAGGGCGAATTCAACAACTACGCGCCGGTCGCCGGCCAAAGTGAGTGGACCAGCGGCCACACCATCGACGCCAACGCGCGGGCGGTGCGGCAGGGCTGGCTGCCGTTTTACCCGCAGTTCAACCGCAGTAGCCTGGAACTGGTCACAGAAGCGCGGGCCGCCGGCGCGGAGAGCGAAAAAGAAGTGGTCGATTACGTGGTTAACCAGCTCAAAGAGCGCAAGCTCAAATTCAGTGTGGAAGACCCCGACGCACCGGAAAACTGGCCGCGGGTCTGGTTTATCTGGCGCGGTAACGCGCTGATGTCCAGCGCCAAAGGCCACGAATATTTTCTCAAGCACTACCTGGGCACGCATACCAACACCATCGCCGACGAGGAAATTGATCCGGCGTTGCTGAAAGAAGTCACCTGGCGGCCCGAAGCGCCGCGCGGCAAGCTCGATCTGGTCATCGACATCAACTTCCGTATGGACACCTCGGCCCTTTATTCCGATATTGTGCTGCCCACGGCCCACTGGTACGAAAAGGACGACCTCAACTCGACCGATATGCACAGCTACATCCACCCCCTGTCCGAGGCGGTGCCGCCCAACTGGGAAAGCCGCACCGACTGGGAGATTTTTAAGCTGTTTGCCAAAAAAGTGAGCGAGCTGGCCGAAACCCACCTGCCGGAGCCGGTGGCCGATCTGGTCGCCGCGCCGCTGCAACACGATAGCCCGGCCGAGATTGCCCAGCCCTCGGTGCGGGATTGGGCCAGGGGCGAATGCGACCCCATCCCCGGCAAAACCATGCCGGCGCTCAAACTGGTGCAGCGCGATTACAAAAATCTGTACCGCCGCTTTGTTTCGTTTGGGCCGGCGGCGCGGGCGCAAGGCATCGGCGCGCACGGCGTTCACTGGCAGATTGACGATATGTACGACGAGCTGCTGCACACCCACCCCACCGTGCAGTGGAACGGCCAAAAATTCCCGGCGCTCGATGATGTGAAAGACGCGGCCAACGTGATTTTGGCCCTGGCCCCGGAAACCAACGGCGAGTCGGCCTACCGCGCCTTTTTGTCGCACGAAAAAAAGGTGGGGCTGCCGCTGGCCGATCTGGGCGAAGCCGCTCGCAGCGTGCGCACCACGTTTGCCGATATTCAAACCCAGCCGCGCCGGCTGCTGACCAGCCCGTGCTGGAGCGGCATTATCAACAATGGCCGGGCCTACTCGCCCTTCTGCCTCAACGTGGAACGGCTGGTGCCGTGGCGCACACTGACCGGGCGGCAGCAGTTTTATCTGGACCACGAAGGCTACCTGGCCTTTGGCGAAAACCTGCCCACCTTTAAACCGGTCATCGACCCGCTGCTGTACGGCGACCTGAAAAATTCCAACCACGATGAGCAATCCATCGCCCTGAACTACCTGACCCCGCACGGCAAATGGCACATCCACTCTACCTACGGCGACACCCTGCGCATGCTCACGCTCAGCCGCGGCTGCGACCCGCTGTGGATGAACGATCAGGATGCCGCCGAAATCGGCGTGGCCGACAACGATTTTGTGGAAGCCTACAACGATCACGGCGTGGTGGCCACGCGGGCGGTGGTCAGCGCCCGCATCCCGCGCGGGGTGTGCATTCTGTACCACTCGCCGGAGCGGACTATCGCCACGCCCAAAAGCCCGCTGCGAAATTTCAGACGGGCCGGCGGCCACAACAGCCTCACCCGCACCCGGCTCAAACCGGTGCTGATGGTGGGCGGCTACGGCCAGTTTACCTACGGTTTTAACTACTGGGGGCCAACCGGCGTCAACCGCGACACCTACGTGAAGGTGCGCAAAATGCCGGGGAAAGCTGAATACTAGGATTCAGGATTCAGGGGTCAGGAGTCAGGAACAATAAACCCAACCTGACTCCCGAATCCTGACTCCTGATCCCTTTGAACGCAACCACCTTTTTAAGGAGCAACCATGAACGTACGCGCCCAAATCTCAATGATGTTTCATCTGGATAAATGCATTGGCTGCCACACGTGCAGCATCGCCTGCAAAAACATCTGGACCGACCGGCAGGGCACCGAATACATGTGGTGGAACAATGTCGAAACCAAGCCGGGCACCGGCTATCCCACCCAATGGGAAGACCAGGACAAATATCAGGGCGGCTGGGAATTGAACGGCAAACTCAAACCCAAAGCCACCGACAAAGTGCGCGGGCTGACCAACATTTTCCACCAGCCGCACCTGCCCACCATCGACGACTATTACGAGCCGTGGACCTACAAATACGAGGACCTGTTCAACGCGCCGCAGGGCGACGACCAGCCGACCGCCCGGCCCATCTCGCTGATCACCGGCGACGATATGGAAATTAACGCCGGCCCCAACTGGGACGACGACCTGAGCGGCTCGAACGTGTACGCCGCCAACGACCCCGACTTTGCCGACCTGACCACCGCCGAACGGCTGGCCTTTTTTGAAATGGAGCGGATGGTCTTTTTCTACCTGCCGCGCATTTGCAACCACTGCCTCAACCCCTGCTGCGTGGCCGCCTGCCCCTCCGGCGCGCTCTACAAACGCGGCGAAGACGGCATCGTGCTGGTCAATCAAAATATCTGCCGCGGCTGGCGCTACTGCATTTCGGCCTGCCCCTACAAAAAAGTGTACTACAACTGGCGCACCGGCAAATCAGAAAAATGCATCCTCTGCTTCCCCCGGCTCGAAAGCGGGCAGGCCCCGGCCTGCTTCCACAGTTGCGTCGGGCGCATCCGCTACCTGGGCGTGGTGCTGTACGACGCCGACAAAATCGAGGCGACCGCCTCTGCGCCGGAAGACAAACTGGTTGATTTGCAGCGGGAGATGATCCTCGATCCGTTCGACCCCGAAGTCATCGCCCAGGCCGAAAAAGACGGCGTGCATTTCAGCGTGGTTGAAGCGGCGCAGAAGTCGCCGGTGTACCGCTTTGTAAAAGAGTGGGGGCTGGCCCTGCCGCTGCACCCGGAATTTCGCACCCTGCCGATGCTCTTCTACATCCCGCCGCTACTGCCGGTGCTGGGCCGCAACAACGGCGACACCTACCACGTTGACGACGGCGGCGACTATTTTGGCTCGCTGGACAAGGCCCGCGTGCCGCTCAAATATATGGCCCGGCTCTTTACCGCCGGCAACGAGAAACAGGTGCGCGCCGTGTACGAAAAGCTGCTGACCATTCGCCTGTTCAAACGGGCGGAGCAGGTGGGCGACATCGGCACGGAAAAGGTGCAGGAGATGCTCGAGGCCACCGGCCTGACCGCCGACCAGTGCGAGGAAATCTACCGGCTCACCTCGCTGCCCACGTTTGAAGAGCGCTTCGTCATCCCGCCAATGCACCGCGAAGAAGGCATCGCGCTGATGGGCGATCCGTACACCTTCAAAGCCGAAACCGGCGTGGGGTTTAAAGACAAGCCGGAAAGAGGGTTGTGAGTTAATACCAACGGAACACGGAACACGCAATTCGTTTCGTGTTGCGTGTTCCGTTAAAACGGCAATCGAAAGGCAATAGTTATGGACACCACCACCCAACAACGCATCTTCACTATTTTTGGCGATTTGCTGGATTACCCCACCCCGGCGCTGGCCGATCAGGCGCTGGAGTGCGCCGGCGGGCTGCTGCTCGACCAGCCGGGACCGGCCAATGATCTGGTAGATTTTACAGAATTTGTCCACACCGCCGAACTGGGCCATCTGGAAGAAATCTACACCGGCACCTTTGATGTGAACCCGGCCTGTTACATTTTTGCCGGCTACATGCTCTTTGGCGAAAGTTTCGACCGGGGCAAATTTCTGGTGCGCTTGCAGGAGCGCTACCGCGAGCGCGGCTTCGAGTGGGGCCGGGAGCTGGCCGACCATATTCCGGTCATCCTGCGTTTTTTGGGCACGCTCCAGCCGGACGAAGAGCTGGCCCAAAATCTCATCGACAAGTGCCTGCTGCCGGTACTGCAAAAAATGCACGGCAATTTTGACGCCGACGCGGCCCGGCTCAATCCCTACGCCGGGGTGCTGCGGGCGCTCATCGAAGTGCTGCTGCCGCTGGCCCGGGAACCGCTCGATCTGGCGCAATTAGTGGTCGATGGCCCGGCCGGCATGCGCGACCGGGAACAGCCATTTCTGGGCAACCGGGTTCACGGCCTGGCCCAGCCGCCGCTGGAAATGGAATTCAGCATGTAGTCCCTGGTCATTTGTCATTTGTAAGTTGCGAGTGATGAATGAGACAGACTCAGCCTGTGGTGCGACAACGAAGAATGAAAAATTAACTTTTACCGGGTCAGGAGACCCTTACCCTAAAGGGCACAGGTCGCTTCGCTCAGGACCTGTCCCGTGTGCAGTTGGCGGGGTGACATGCCTGAGCATTTCCCTAATTCCTGACTCCTGACCCCTGAATCCTGTTTTAAGGAGGAATTTATGACCACCTCTCAACTACTTTACGGTGTGTTGCCTTACGTGGCGCTGGCTTTGGCCATTGTGGGGACAATCTGGCGCTATTTTGATAACCGCTTCTCCTACTCCAGCCTGTCGTCCCAATTTTTGGAGAACCGGCAGCTTTTCTGGGGCTCGGTGCCGTGGCACTACGGGGTTTTGTTTGTGCTGACCGGCCATCTGGTGGGGCTGCTGATTCCGCGCGGCGTGCTGCTGTGGAACAGCCACCCGCTGCGGCTGCTGGTGCTGGAAGTGTCGGCGCTGGCTTTTGGCCTGCTGACCCTGTGGGGGCTGCTGGCGCTCATCTACCGCCGGGCCACCAACAAAAAGGTGCGCGTCGTCACCTCGTGGATGGACTGGCTGCTGCTGCTGGCGCTGCTGGTGCAGGTGGTGGCCGGGGTGTGGACGGCCATCTTTTACCGCTGGGGCTCGAGCTGGTACGCCGGCTTTGCCGTGCCATATCTGTGGTCGGTTTTTCTGTTGCGGCCGCAGGTGGAACTGGTGAGCAACCTGCCGTGGATGGTGCAGACGCACATTATTGGCGCGTTTGTGCTAACGGCGCTGCTGCCGTTTACCCGGCTGGTGCATTTTCTGTCTGCGCCGCTGGCGTACATCTGGCGGCCATGGCAGGTGGTGGTCTGGAATCGGCGCTCGCCGCGAAAAGCGTAAAAATGACGAATAACCAAACCGGAGGAGGGATAACCGATGACGATGGATAACAAACCTCAATCATACACCGCGCTGGCGATGAACACCCTGGCGTTTACCGTTTGTTTTGCGGCCTGGATGCTCAACGGCGTGCTGGTCACGTTTTTGGTAGATCGGGGCATCTTTCAGTGGAACGCGGCCCAAATCGGCTGGCTGATGGGCATTCCGGTGCTAACCGGCTCAATTATGCGCTTTCCGCTGGGCATCCTCACCGATAAATACGGCGGCAAACCGATTTTTACCACGCTGCTGCTGCTGAGCGCCATCCCCATGTTTCTGCTCAGCACCGCCAACTCGTACACCGAATTTTTCATCTACAGCCTCGGCTTCGGGCTGACCGGCGCTTCGTTTGCGGTGGGCATCGCCTTCACCTCCATCTGGTTTGACCGCGAACACCAGGGCACGGCGCTGGGTATTTTTGGCGCGGGCAACGCCGGCGCGGCGGTCACCACTATGCTGGCCCCCAGCCTGCTGCGCTGGCTGACCAACTACGGCGAAAATCTGGACAACTGGCGCAAACTGCCGGTGATTTACGCGGCGGCGCTGGCGCTGATGGCAGCGCTCTTTTTCTTTTTCACTCGCAACCGCAAACCGGCCGGGCAGCGCACCCTGCGGCAGATGGTCAGCCCGCTCAAACACGTGCGGGTGTGGCGTTTTGGGCTGTATTATTTTTTGGTATTTGGCGGTTTTGTGGCGCTGGCGCAGTGGCTGGTGCCGTACTACGTTAACGTTTACGCCATGTCGATTGTGACCGCCGGCCTGCTGGCAACCACCTTTTCGCTGCCTTCCGGCGTGATCCGGGCACTGGGCGGCTGGCTTTCGGACAAATTTGGGGCGCGGGCGGTGATGTACTGGGTGCTGGGGCTGACGGCGCTGGCCAGCTTTCTGCTCATCTTCCCCAAAATGGATATTGTCTCGCCCGGCAGCGGCGTGATGGCCAAGCAGGAAGGCATTGTCACCGCGGTGAGCGATACCGAGATAAAAGTGGGCGACACGGCGTATGCACTCACCCCGCCGGCGGAGAAAAGCTTCTCCGACAACGACCTGCTGCTGCTGCCGGTGATCAGCACGTGGCAGGAACCAAAAGTACAGGTGGGGCAAGAGGTGGCCAAACGCGAACTGCTGGCGCAGGGCGTCACCCACATCTATTTTCAGGCCAATGTCTGGATTTTCACATTACTGGTGTTCGTCATCGGCATCACGATGGGCATTGGTAAAGCCGCCGTGTACAAGT
>CAYOXS010000153.1:2699-13066 GCA_964407935.1 uncultured Caldilineaceae bacterium | reverse complement strand
ATGATGGGCTGGATCAACTCTACGGCTGCCGCCCGGCTGAACGCCTACGTAGGCGGGTACGCCCCGGCGGAGCAGTTGGCCGGGGAAATTGACAGCCTGGGGTTGTCGCCGCAGGCGCAAGAGGCGCTGTGGCAAACGGTGCGGCGATACAACAAGTAACAACTGAAAAACCTTGCCTGGCCTAAACCGGCCGGTCAAAATCTTTGCGCAGCCCAAAGACGGTGGTTTGGTCGGGCATTAATTCAGGCCCGCTTACAATCCGATAGCCATTTTTTTGCCAGAATCGCAGGGCTTGCGGATTATTCACCTGCACGCCCGACCGAATTGCCGTGACCTGTGCGTCTTTTCTGATCTCATTTTCAACGGCCTCAACAACAGCCCGGCCAATGCCTTGTTTCCGAAACGGCGCTGCGATCATCAGCAGAGACAAAAAGGCCGTGTGCGGGTCGCCTGCAAAATTGCACGGCACGTAATCAACCACGCCGATCAGTTGTCCGGCTGGGGTGTAAATACCGCAGAAAATGCCGCCCTCGCGCCGGGAAAGCGCCATGTCGCTTTGCACCATCTCCGGCGAGGCGGTTGGCGCCGGTCCCAACGCCAAAAAATCCTCACACTGCCGGTACACCTCGAAAACGGCGGGTGAGTCGGTTTCGGCAATTGGGCGAATGATCAAAGAGTTGTCCAAAATTACGGGTGTCATCATTTGAAAGATAAGTCTCGATAACGCGTTATCTGCCGCCAGCTTTGGCTCATTATACGCCTTTTGCGCTTTCAAAAAAACACCCGAGCCATACAACTGATGCTCGGGATTGATGTCACATCCGGCAAACGGGGCGTGACCGGACGATGATCGCCCGTCCGGTCACACCCCGGCCAAAATATTTCAGCCGTTTTTTTCGTTGCTGCTCAGTGTTTGGCCGTAGTCATTGGAAATAATGGTCATATCCAGAATATTAACCACCCCGTCGCCGTTCAAATCGGCGGTGGGGTCGCTGCTGCCGTAGCGAGCCGCGGCCAGCACCAGATCAAAAATGTCAACCCGGCCGTCCTGGTTCACGTCGCTGCGGGCCGCCGCATCCACGGCGTAAACATCAACCGTAATCGAGTCGTCCCCGCCCGCCGTCGCTGCCGATACATTACCACAAACGGCGGCGTGGTCGCCCAATACGCTGACCAACCCCAGCCCGGTGCCGCTGCTCACGTACACCCGGTTGGTGGTGCGGTCAATGGCCACGCCTTCGCCGGGGTTGTTGGCCACGTTTTGCACATACGGCACGTGGAAGCGGCTGTTCCAGCCTTTGGGAATAAAGAGCGCCTGGCTTTGCTCGCTGCCGTCGGCGGCAGCAGTGGTGGCCCAAAGGTGGCCGCCATCTAACGCCGGGCCGAGCTGGGGGTTAATAGCGATGGCCCGCAGCGGCACGCGCCGGTTGGGGTTGTAGCCCCGCTGAAACGAAGCCCAGCCCAAAAACTGGTCCGGCTGGCCGTTGAGCGGGCCAATGGCCACAATTCGATTGGTTTGCACGGTGGCCACGTACACCACATTTCGCACTTCGTCCACGGCGATGCCGTAAGGCTGGCCGCTATCCCACAATTGCACCACCTTGCTGATTGTTGTGCCGTTGATGACCGTGACCGAATTTTGACCGGTGTTGGCCACGTACACCTTGCCGGTAACCGGGTTGGCGGCCAGATGGTGCGGCTGGTTAAACGAGCCGCTCAGCGTGGCCACTACCGCCTGCGTCCCGGCATCAATCACCGACACGGTGCTATCCAGACTGTTGGCCACATACACAAAATTATGCACCGGGTCATAGGCCGCGCCCCACGGCCCCGCCCCCACGGCCAGCGATGGCAGCACGGTAAAGCTGGTGGCGTCGCTGCTGGCCTGAATGGGCGTGACCTGCCCGCTGCTATAGTTGGTCACCCAAATGAGATTGTGGCCGGAATCGTAGGCCAGGCCGTTGGCCGACTCGATATCGACGATGGTTTGCAGCACGTTATCGTTGCTGGTATCCACCACAGAGACACTGCCGCTGCCAAAGTTGGCCACGTACAGCCGCTGCCGGGCCGGGTCAACCGCCAGGCCGCGCGGTTCGGTTTGCACGGTAACGGTATCGAGCCGGTCGCCGGCGCAACTGTGGCTGGCCAGCGGCGGCGGCGGCGCGCTCACCCCGGTACCGACAAACAGTTTGGCCACAAAGCCCTTACCGTAACTGCCCAGCGTGGTATCAAACGCGCCCGGCGTGGTCGGGAAGTCGGGCGAGCGGGTATCGCCGGTGAGGTACACGTAGCCGACATCATCCTGAGCCAGGCCGTAGCTGTGGTCGTCTTCGCTGCCGCCCAAATAGCTGCCGTAAACCAGCCCGGTGCCGTTGGGATTGAGCCGGGCCACAAAAGCATCGAGCCGGGGCGCGCAGCCCGGGCAGGTGGGGGCAAAGGCAGCGGGTGTGGTGGGGAAGTTGGCGGCGTAGGTGTAGCCGGTGACCACCACGCTGCCGGTGGCGTCTACAGCCAGATCACGGGCTTCTTCCTCGTTGCTGCCGCCCAGATAGGTGGCGTAATACAGGCCGCTGCCGCTGGGCGACAGGCGGGCCACAAAAGCATCATTGCCGCCGGCGTTGAAGCTGGTATCGAACGCGCCGGGCGTCACCGGGAAATCGGGCGAGTCGGTGCGGCCGGTAATAAAGGCGCTGCCGGTACTATCCAGCACGATGGCCCGGCCGCCCTCGGCCTGGCTGCCGCCCAGCAGCGTACCGTAAGCCAGGGCGCTGCCATCGGGCAAGAACTTGGCCACAAACACGTCGGCGCCGTTCAGGCTGGTGTCGAACGCGCCGGACGTGGTGGGGAAATTGGCCGAGCCGGTGTAGCCGGTCACGTAGGCGCTGCCGGCGCTGTCAACGGCAATACCGGTGCTGGAGTCATCGGCGTTGCCCCCCAAAAATGTGGCGTACAGCGGGGCGCTGCCGTCCGCGGCCAGCTTCACCACAAAGCCATCGGAAAAGCCGCCGTTGTAGGTTGGGGCCAGCGCGCCGGGGGTGGTGGGAAAATTGGGCGAGCGGGTGTCGCCGGTGATGTAGGCCTGCCCGGCCGCATCGAGGGCCAGGCCGTAGCCAAACTCGTCGGCGCTGCCGCCCAGTAAGGTAGAATAGAGCAGGCCGGTGCCGGTGGGGTTAATTTTGGCCACAAAAACATCGCCGCCGCCGTTGAGGCTGGCGTCAAACGCGCCGGGGGTGGTGGGAAAATCCGGGGAAACGGTGTAGCCGGTAACAAAGGCATTGCCGGCGGCATCCACGGCGATGGCGTAGCCCGTTTCGGCGTAAACATCGCCGCCCAGCAGGGTGGCATAAACCAGGGCGCTGCCATCGGGCGAAAATTTGGCCACAAAGGCATCGTTAAAAAAGCCGGTGATGGCGGGATCGAAGACGCCCGGCGTGGTGGGAAAGCCGGTGTATGCCCGGCCGGTGATGTAGGCGTTGCCGGCGGCATCAATGGCGATGTCCTGGCTGCTGTCAAAATAATTACCGCCGCCGATGAGCGTGCTGTAGGCCAGATCGCCGGCGGCAGTAATGCTCATTTGGGGGGCAGCGGGCGGCGGCGCGGCGTCGGTAAACGGTGCGGTTACGGCCAGCCCATCGACGGCGGGGGCCAACCCGGCCAGATCGACGGGCGCACCGCCGGCCGAAACAACTTGCAGCAGCGGCCAACTGACCTGGCCCAGCGGGGTTGTCAGCCGCAGGCCGCTGGCTCCATCGAGGGCCAGCGCGGTTGCGCCTTCAACTTGCAGCCGCACCTCGGCCAGCGGGGTGGCGGCGGCAAGCTCATCATCTTGTATGACCAGCCGCAGGCCGAGTTGCCCGGTCTCACCGCTCAGTTCCAGATCGATGCCGGGGTAGAGGTCAACGTAGCGTACCCCGCCCCACACCGGCACGCCGCTTTGCCAGTTGGCCGGATCGTTGCCGGTGAAATAGGAAAAGGTGGGGGTTTGCGGGTTGAACGGTTCCAAACGCGGCGCGGGGTTGGCCCCGGCAAACGTCAGCTTCAGGTTGGCGCCCTGCTCCGGTTCGGCGGGGGCATCGACGGCCGGCTGCGCCAGAATGGTCAGCCACAACGCCTCGCCGGTGAGCGAGAGCGTTGTTTGCGCCAGATACGCCTGAAAACGGGTATCGGCCGCCGGGAACTGGCCCACGTTTTCAATGAACAGCAGCCCCGGCTGGGCCTGCGCTCGAACAGGTGAGGCGACGGGCGGCAGGGCCAATAACAACGCCAGCCCGGCCAACAGCAGCGCCAGGCGGCTAAACCGATTAGAAAGGAGTGCGGTTATCATTTTGTATCTCCCAATGGTCTGCGGCATTTGGCCGCAGAAATAGAAAGAGCCATTCCGCTGGGGACATGGCTCTATGTAAAAAATGGGTGATGGCCGGCAAAAACCACAAAATGATCGCCCGGCAGGGTGTTGCCTCCCTGCGGCCGGAAACAAACGGCGACAACAGCATTTTGCGGCTTCATTGCTTGGCCTGGGTATTGAACCTTGTTAAAGAGCAACCGAATTGAGCGCCAAAAACCGGCCCCCAACTATCTTTCAGTATAGCAAGTCCACGGGTCTGTGTCCATTGACAATTGGTACTAGACACAATACTTTTCAAATAAGGGCGTCCGACAGGTCATTCTGAGGCCGCAGGCCGAAGAATCTCCAGGTTAATGGCTTAATTGGGCTGCCAGGCGGGGAGATTCTTACCCTAAAGGGCACAGGTCGCTTCGCTCAGAATGACATAATCGTTATTTGAAAAGTATTGGTACTGACAATGTCAGGTTAGCCGGAATTAATCCCGGGCCGGGAGCAGCCCCAACTCCTGAACCCGCTGCATTAAATCCTGGTGGTCAAGCTGAAGCACAATCTGCAACAAATCATCCTGCTGATATAAAAGGTAGGTGGCGGCAATTTCCTCAACGAGGGGGCGTTTCGGCTCTTTTTCAAAGCGGATCTGCCACATCACCTTAACCAAAATGTAGTGTTCATCCAAACGGGTTTCTTCGAGGGCCTGGATTTTTGAGGCGGATAACCCCACCGCCTTGAAAAAACCCTCCCGTTTGGGCAGCGCCTTAAGAAAATCGGCCTTTGAAACCGCCTGCGCTCCCTGCGGGCCGGCAAACATAAATGAGTCGCTATATTGCGCTGTAACCAGAGCCGGATCAGGGGTGTTGCTCCCTCGCTCGTAATCTTCAAAGAACTTTCTGACAATATCGCTTTTCATGTCTGCTCCTTTTTGAGCTTGCAAGGCAATGCGCTCGGCCTACAACTCGGGGCCGGCAATTAACGGTTGACATTCCGGCGCGGCTGCCGGCAATTATGCGCCGGCGGCGGCGGAAAGGCAAGTAACGTGGCAGATCAGACCTCGGCTGCAAGAACCATTTTTCTGCAAAAGGGGGATTAAGCGTCAGTAGGTCACGCTGGTAGCGTGACTGTCGGGCTGCAAGCCCGACCTACGACCTTAGCCGATCCGGGAGGTGTTTACTTTACATCCCGTTGAGCAACGTCAGCACAAGGGTCAGGATGGCAATGAAAATGCTCAGCCCCAGGGCCAGCCAGGGGCAGTGGCATTGCAAATCGGTGAGGGTGGGGATTTTTTTCATACTTCACTCACTTTGTTGGCGGCAATCGGCAGCGGTATGTGGCGAGGGGCAAAAAGCTGGCAGTTATAACATTTGGCCGGCAGCCGGCCTTCCAGTCTAAAGCGAGCCAGCCAGCAGGGAATATCGTTTAAGCGGCAGGCGGGGCAGCCTTCTCTTTTGGCCTGGGGGCAATTGTTGGTAACCCAGCAGGGGGGATCAATCACTTTGAGGATTTCAATTTCACGCTCGGAGCCGGCCTCTCTTTGAGCCAGAGCGTTGGCCTGCCGGGCCAGCGCCTCGGCCTGCCAGCGGGCATCGAGCTGCCGCAGCCAGTAACCTACGGCCACGGTTATGGCAATGGGGATGCCCAATCGTACCACAAACATTGCGGTCACCATCAGCGCCGCCATTAAAACGTCCACGGTTGCTCTCCTTATTCAGAGGGATAGCCGGCGGTTAATCCCAAATTGGGATTCACGCTGTACAACCTCTAACTCTAGCTTATCACGATCAATAAGGAGAATCTATCAGGCAACCGCCCCATTTGAGGGTGGGGTAATTCCCCCATTTAGCTAACGTTGATCAGCCCTTTTTCAATGGCGTACTTAACCAGTTCAACGCGGCTGTGGAGATTGAGCTTTTGCATAATATTTTCGCGGTGGCGATCAACCGTTTTAACGCTGATAACCAGCGCGTCGGCAATTTCACGGTTGGTGTGGCCTTCGGCAATGTAGGTGAGCACTTCTCGTTCGCGGGGGGTCAGGTCGTCGGCCACGTCAGACTCGGGGCCAAGGACATCGCGCATCAGGTAGCGGGCCAGCGTGGCGTGTAAAAACACGTTGCCGGTGTTCACCACCCGGATCGCCGAGACGAGATCATCGGGGGCGGCCCGTTTGGGGATGTAACCCGCCGCGCCGGCGTTGAGCATTTCAAAAAAGTACTGTTCATCTTCGTGCATGGTCAGCGCCAGCACCGCCGCGTTGGGGTTATGCTGTTTGATGCGGCGCGTGGCCTCAATGCCGCTAATACCGGGCATGGCCACATCCATTATAATTACGTCCGGCTGAAGCTGCTGCGCTGCCTGAACCGCTTCTTCACCGCTGCCCGCTTCGCCCACAATTTCCATGTCAGCTTCAGCGGCAAACAGCATGCGCAATCCGGCCCGCACAATTTCGTGATCATCAACCAGCAGTAATTTTATTTTCGACACTCTGGTCCTCCGTAATCAAGGGAACGCAAATTGAAATCTCGGTACCATGGCCGGGGGAAGACTCAATATCATAAGTGCCACCCAGCAGCAAAACCCGCTCTCTGATCCCCATTAACCCCCAGCCGGCGTATTCGTTGTCACCGCTCAGGATGGCCCTGGCATCGAAACCTTTGCCATTGTCTTTAATATTAAGGCCAATGTGCTGGGGATAAGTGTCCAGTGAAACCGTCACTTTGCTGGCGCCGGAATGTTTGGCCACGTTGGTTAAGGCTTCCTGCACAATTCTAAACAGCACGGTTTCATATTCTGAGGGCAGGCGACCAGGGTTGCCATCCATCGCAAATTCGCAGGCAATGCCCCGCCGCATTTCAAACGCCGAAACGTACCAGCGCAACGTCGCCACCAACCCCAAATCATCCAACTGCGACGGCCGCAAATCGGCAATGATGCGCCGCAGTTCGCCGATGGCTTCGGTGCCAAAGGTTTGCAGATCTCTGATTTGCCGGGCGCTAACCGGCAAATCATTGGCCAGCAGCGCCTCAATTCCGCGCAGCCCCAACGAGATAGCCGTTAGCGATTGACCGGTGGCGTCGTGCAGTTCGCGGGCAATCCGGCGGCGTTCGGCTTCCTGCGCGCCCACCACCTGGTGCAGCAGGTCGGCCAGGGTTTTTTCGCGTTTTTGCACATCCTGATACAGCCGGGCGTTTTCAATGGACAGGCCCACCTGCTGGCCAATGCCAATCATCAAGGCAAATTCATCAACAGTGATCAACCGCTCTCTGCCCACCGGCGCGGCCAGCACCACACAGCCAATGTTTTTACTCTGGGCAACAAGCGGCAGGGCGATCATCATTGTGGCGCTTTGCTGCTTACGGCAATCCTGCGTTTGCAGCACGTCTTCAAGCACAAATTCAATCACCGCGCCATCGATGTGGCGGCATAACGCCAGATTACTGGCAGCGCACTTGTAGCCCAGTTCCTCGGCCAGTTCGTACCGGGGATCGGACGCAGTATTGGCCTCAAACCCGCGCGCCACGGCAACATACGGCGAGGCATCCAGCGAGTGCCGCAAAATAATCAACGCGGCATCGGCATATTTGATACTCTGGACAATGCGTTCGGCCACCAGTTGCAGGCGCTCGCGCAGGTCCATCGGCTCTACCAGCAGCCGGGCCAAATCGAGCAGCAGCGTCAGCTCCCGCACGGCCAGTTGCAGCTCTTCATTGAGCCGCTCGGTTTCGTGGCTGGTACGGCGCTCGGCTGCCAGAGCCGCGGCCTGGGCATCCAGTTTAGCCTGATTAGCTCGCTCCAGCCGCTGCTGATTCTCCAGTTCAAACGCTCGCAACGCGCGCAGCATGAAAAACGTAAAAAAGATGGCTAACGCCCCCCGAAAAAGCTGGACCGGGATACCAAACCATTCCAAAAAAACCTGGCTGTTAAAAATTGTGGATGGCACCAGCGACGTGGGGTGAACAAACACCTGCCCAATAACACCGTACAAAAACAAAGCCACGGCGCACCACACCAGATCGCGGCCAAATTGGGGCATGGCCCGCTCTCTAAACGTTTTTTGCTGAACCATTAACGCCCACGTGCCAACGAGCGCGCCCGGAATACCAAAAAGGTAGCGCGCCAAAACATCGGCCAGCGTGATCAATTCGGCCGGCGGCGGGGTCAGCATGGCGCTAACCAGCCACACCGCCGCAGCCCACACCCCCACCATCAGGGCCAATGGCGCATACTTGTGCAGCGTAGGTGTTCCCCTGGGGCTGAGCAGCACAATACCAAAAGCCAGCAGCATCAAAAACGAGAGGGCCAACAGCACCAGTCGAATACCATTGATCCACGGCGAGCTCAGATCATTACCGGTTTGGAGGGCGATCATCTGGAACATTTCAACCCATTCGTGGATACCGTGCAGCAGCCCAAAAGCAGCCAGCGGCTTAATGGCCTGCACAAACCGAAACTCCGACGTTTGCCGGCTGGCAAAAATCAACGCCAGGCCCAGCACAAAAAAGGCCAGCCCGTAAAAGAAAAACACAAAAATAAGATGCTCAATAAAGAAAGCTGAAATCGGATTCATACCGCTATTATAACCCAGGTTGCCGCCTGGCACACAATTACAGGCGAATGAACGAATCAGCGAGTGGTGAATGGTGAGTTACAAAATTACGTGTTAGTGTCTTTAGTTTTTCGCCACAAATTTTCTTACGACGTGTTACGTGTTGCGTGTTCCGTTTGCGGCGCGTTTTTTACGCAACACGCAACACATGCAAGCCAGCAGGTGGCGAAAAATTTGTGACATTAACCGAATTACGTTTTACGTTTTACGCCACCCACCACATTTTCATCATTCGTTGCGGTACCCCAGATTCGGTTGGACCCCTGGCCCAATACACGACAAAGGCCGCAACATGAGTTATACTATCAGGCATGAAGGCCGAACGTCACCTCAAATTTAAAAGCCGGCTGGTACCGGTTTTGGTGGCCGCGCTGCTGGTGATGCAACTGCTCTTTCCCTACCGCGGCTGGATGATTATGCTGGTTGGGTTGGGCGGGTTGTGGCTAATTGGCTATATTTGGGCCAAAAGCCTCTATTACAACCTGACCCTGAGCCGTGAAGTGCGCTTTGGCTGGGCGCACGTGGGCGACCGCCTGGAAGAGCGCGTCACCCTGAGCAATGCCGGCGACATTCCCGCGCTATGGGTTCACGTGCAGGACCATACCTCGATGCCGGATTACAGCACCACCCGCGTTACCGGTGTTGATGGCAAAAGCCGCAACCGCTGGTACACGGCCGGAATTTGCACCCAGCGCGGTATTTTTACGCTGGGGCCAACCTCGCTGCACACCGGCGACCCCTTTGGGCTGTACGCTGTCAGCATTCACCTGCCGCAATCAACCACACTGTCGGTGATGCCGCCGATTGTCCCCCTGCCGCACATCGAGGTGGCTACCGGCGGCCGCGCCGGCGAGGGGCGGGCGCGGCCAAACTCGTTTGAGCGCACCGTCTCCAGCACGCAGGTGCGGCCCTACCTCCCCGGCGACAGCCTGAGTTGGATACATTGGCCCACCACCGCCCGCCAGCAGAAATTTTTTGTGCGCCAGTTTGACAGCACCCCCTCCGGCGACTGGTGGATTGTGCTCGACCTTGACGCCCGGGTACAGGCTGGCCACGGCTTCACCTCCACTGAAGAACACGCCGTGATTTTGTGCGCCTCGCTGGCCGACGAAGGGCTGCGCGCCGGCAAGGCGGTGGGGCTGGCCGCTCACGGCGCGGAACTGCTCTGGCTGCCGCCGCAGGAAGGCGACCCGCAGCGGCAAAAAATTATGCGGGCGCTGGCCCTGGTTCATCCCGGTTCATGTTCACTGCTGGAACTGCTGCGGATGATGCAACCTTCGGCGCGGCAAATTGGCAGCCTGATTTTGATTACGGCCAACGCCAGCGGTGACTGGATTGAGGCGCTGCTGCCGCTGGTGCAGCGCGGCGCCCGGCCCACTATTCTGGCCCTCGATCCGGCCTCGTTTGGCGCGCCGGTAAGCGACA
>CAYOXS010000153.1:0-2599 GCA_964407935.1 uncultured Caldilineaceae bacterium | reverse complement strand
CGGCCCACTATTCTGGCCCTCGATCCGGCCTCGTTTGGCGCGCCGGTAAGCGACAACGCCACCCGGCGGGTGCTGACGCAATTGGGGTTAACCCACTACGTTATCCCCGCCAGCCTGCTGGATCGGCCCGAAGCCCGGCCCGGCCAGCAGGGTCATTGGGATTGGCAGGTGTCGCCCTTTGGCCGGGCCACGCCCGCCAACCGACTCAAGGATTTAAGCTGGAAACTGCTGCGATAAGGCGATATGGTAGCGCAACTGGTTGTTCAACTTTTAAAACGCGCCGGCTGGCAAAATCTGTTGATGTTCACGTTTTTGAGCACGGTGCTGGTGGCTGTGGCCATCACCATCAACGATTTCATCATCGGGCTGGAGCTGCCCGTGTTGCTGCTGCTGGGGCTGGCCGGCCTGCTGCTGGGCTGGCTGGCCGGTTCGGTTAGCCGCCTGCCGGGCTGGCTGGCCGGCCTGATTTTGCTGGCCTGTGGGCTGGAAGTGATGGTGGTGTATGTGGCCAACCTGGAAACAACCCTGCTCAATCTGGCCGGCGGCCTGGGGGTAACCCTGTGGCAACTGCTGCCGCCCCCCGCCGAACCGCTCACGTGGCCGTTTTTAGCACCGCTCAACGAGCTGACCGCCGGGCTGGACACGCTGCTATCCCGGTTGCTGGTCTGGCTCAACGGCTGGATCAGCGATGCCCCCGTTTTTGACCCGGTGGTTGGCGCGCTGGTGTGGAGCGTGACAATGTGGAGTGTGGCCGCCTGGGCCGGCGGCGTTACCCGCCGAACCGGCCGGGCGCTGTTGGCCCTGCTGCCGGCGGCCCTGGTGTTAACTGTGATGATGGCCTACCATCCCCGCTACGCCGACCGGCTGCTGGTGCTGGTTGTCGCTGCCATTCCGCTGATTGGCCTCACCGAATACGCCAATCAGGAAAAACGATGGCAGATCGCTGGCATCGATGCGGCCTCGTTTTGGCCGGAAACGCTATTTACCCTGCTGCTGGTTACCGGCGGGTTGCTGGGGCTGGCCACGCTTGTCCCCTCTGTTTCGGTATTGGAGCTGGCCCAGCGCCTGTTTCGGGAGCCGGTTGAGGGCCGGGTGCAACCATTTGCCAGCGCGTTGGGTTTAGAAGCCAGCAGCGGCAGCAGTTTTTTGGAGAAATACCGTGCGCCGGGGCTACCGCGCCAGCACTTGCTGGGCAGCGGGCCAGAACTCTCGCAGGAGGTGGTGCTGCTGATCAACACCGGCGAAACGCCGCGCCCGCCCATCGCCGCCGCCTCGCTGCCGGAGCCGCCGCGTTACTACTGGCGCGGCCTCACCTACGATCGCTACACCGGCCGCGGCTGGTTTACCAGCCCCACCCGCCAGATTGATTATCAGCCCGGCGACGTTGCGCTTGAGTTGGAAACCGGCCGGCCGCTGCGCCAAACCGTGCAAGTGGTCAGCAATTACGACCGGCTACTGTACGCCGCCGGTGCCGTGGTTGCGGCTGACCGGCGCTATTCTGTTTTGTGGCGCGGCCCCGGCGACCAGTTTTTGGCCTCAAGCACCGCCCTCAGCGTTACCGTTGAATCGCGGGTGTTGGCCGGCCTCACCGCCAACGAGCTGCGCGCCGCCGGCAGCGATCACCCCGGCCCGGTTCGCCAGCGCTACCTGTCGCTGCCCGGCACCGTGCCGGCGCGGGTGCTGGCCCTGGCCCGGGAACTGACCGCCACCCAGCTCACCCCCTACGACCGGGCCAAAGCCATTGAAACGTACCTGCGCGCCTTCCCCTACTCGCTGAATGTGCCGCCGCCGCCCAGAGGCAGCGATGTGGTGGATTATTTTTTGTTCAGCCTGAAAACCGGCTACTGTGATTATTACGCCACGGCGATGGTGGTGCTGGCCCGGGCGGCGGGGTTGCCGGCCCGGCTGGCGGTGGGTTACGCGCCCGGCCGGTTCGATCCCATTCAGGCGCGGCACATTATCACCGCCGCCGACGCCCATTCCTGGCCGGAAATTTACTTTCCGGGTTACGGCTGGGTTGAGTTTGAACCAACCGCCGCTCTGCCGGCCAACACCCGCTCCGCCCAAGAACTACCAGAGGAGCAGGCTCAAGTGATTAGCCCGCCGCCATCGGGAATCGTGCCTCCATCGCCGGTTGGGCTAAACTGGTTGTGGCCGGTTGCGGCGGCTGCTGTGACCGGCCTGCTGCTGCTTGGAACCGGCGGCTGGCTGCTCGATGGCTGGCGGCTGCGGCGGCTGCCGCCGGCGGTGCTGGTGCTGGCTGTTTACCGGCGCTTGCAGCAGCATGGCGTCCGGATGGCCATTCCCACCCGGCCCGGCGACACGCCTTATGAATTTGCTTCGACGTTTGTTGAACGGGTGCAGTTCCACGCGGCCAACCGGCAAATGCTGCGGCCCATCCCCACCGAAGTCAACCGGCTCACCCAACTGTACGTGCAAACCGCCTTCAGCAACCATCCGCCCCAAACGCACGACAAACTGCAAGCGCTGCAACTCTGGCGCAGCCTGCGCCGGCGGCTGTGGCTGCTGTGGCTGCTTAAATTTGTCAATCACCGCCTGAAACTTTAGCCCGCCAACCCCGTACAGTTCAATAGCATAA
>CAYOXS010000152.1:11522-13290 GCA_964407935.1 uncultured Caldilineaceae bacterium | reverse complement strand
TAGAACGCGCCATTGTCGACAAACATGTTGTTGTCGGTGAAGGCGCAGAAATTGGTTACGGGGTAGATAACGTGCCCAACCGTGAACACCCCGACCGCCTCAACACCGGCCTCACCGCCATTGGCAAACGGGCCTTCATCCCGCCGGGGTTAAAAGTTGGGCATAACGTTATCATCAAACCCAAAGCCGGCGAAAAGGATTTTCAGACTGATTACATTGCCAGCGGCGAAACAATATAGTAAATTATGGCTTGTAAGTAATATTGACAAAGGCGTTCAACTGAACGCCTTTGTGTTTTAGGTGTGTTCGAAATGAGTTAAAAGCGCCGCAGGCCGGGGGGCTTGGGGGTAGCTCCCCCCAGTATTTTCCCTTTCCAACTAAAATGAAACACACCTTTGTGATTTAAGTAGAGGAAAACTATGTCAATCTTTAACAACAGCCGCTTAAGCAACGCCACCTTCAAACTTGATGTTGAACGGATGCGCACCGGCTGGTACTCAGATAAATATTTTGTGAACATTGCCCAAACCCTGCAAGCGCTATCAGACAACGGCTATCGCTTTGCCGGGCAGTCGCCCATTCTCAACCAGCTTGGCATCGATCCGGCCACGCTGCTCACCGGCGATATTGAAGTGGAAATGCAATTTTTTACCCGCCGCCAGCCGCGCGCGCTGGTGGCCGGCGTGGACAAGGCGTTAAGCATGCTCCGCCACTGCACCGGCTACTGGTCCGAAGGCGGCAGGTTTGTGCCAACCTGGGACAAACTCCGCGTTGAGGCGGTACAGGACGGCGTTTTTACCTCGTACAACGGCGACCCGCGCCGGGTGCAGCCGGCGCTCCGGGTGCGCGGACGCTACCGCGATTTTGCCGTGCTGGAAACGCCGATGCTCGGCGCGCTGGCCCGGGCCAGCCGCATTGCCACCAACGTTTACAACACGCTGGAAGGGGCTCGGGGCAAGCCGGTGCTTTTTTTCCCGGCCCGTTTTGATGTTCACGAGGTGCAGGCCGCCGACGGTTACGCCTACGACGTTGGGGTGCGGCGCTTCAACTTTGATTACCAGCAGCAGGTCAGCTCTATTGTTTCCACCGATGCTCAGGGCGACTGGTGGGGCGGGCTGGGCGGCGGAACGGTGGCTCATTCGGCCATTGCCTGTTTTTTGGGCGATACCGTGGAAGCCATGCTGGCCTTTGCCGCCGTGCGGCCGCTAGGCCAGCCGCGCATTGCCCTGGTTGATTTTAACAACGACTCCGTCGGCACCAGTTTGGCCGTGCTCAACGCCATGTTCCAGCGGTACAAATCTCTGGTCGATAGCGGCAACCCGTCCGAAGCCGAAAAATACCGGCTGTACGGCATCCGCCTGGATACCAGCAGTAACATGCGCGATATCAGCGTGCCGCCGCTGGGCGACAAAAGTTTGGACAACGGGGTCAATCCACGGTTGTGCTGGCTGGTGCGGCAGGCGCTGGATAACGCCTGGCAAGGCTGGAGTGTCTCGCCGGAGTGGGGGGAACGGGCCAGGGATTACTGCCGTAACGTAAAAATTGTGGTGAGCGGCGGCTTCAATCCCACCAAAATCAGCCGGTTTGAAGAGCTGGGCGTGCCGGTTGATATTTACGGCGTCGGCTCCAGCTTGATGAGCAATGACGACCAGCTTGGTACCAACACCGACTTTACCGCCGATGTTGTGCGGGTAAAGGTGAACGGCGGCTGGGTTGATCTGGCCAAAAAAGGGCGTTACCCCACCGATAACCCGGATTTGGAACCGGT
>CAYOXS010000152.1:8526-11422 GCA_964407935.1 uncultured Caldilineaceae bacterium | reverse complement strand
GCGGCCAGAATAATCACCGCCACGGATGTTGCCTGTGGCAGCTCGCCGCCCACCCCCGGCAACGATGACTCGCCATCCAGCCCCACAATTGATTCGTAGCTGCTAAAGCGGCTGTCGGTAAAGGGCAGATAGTTGCCATCCGGCGTTTTGAGCTGGTCCACCCGGGGCGGCGCTACATCGCCGCGATAAAATCCCAAAAACACCGTCCAGGTTTCTTCAAAACCGGTTGATTCAATCACAATGTTGGGGTTTATAGGGTGCGCATCTTCCGGCAGCCGCAAATTCAAAATGATCGGCCCTTTGCCAAACCGGGTTTTGTAAAAGTAATAGTAACCATTGGGTTCGGAAACCCAGAAAATTTCAAACCCTACGCCATTGGCAATCACTGGCACCTGCTGCGAAGGCACCGCGAACCAGTCGGAATTGGCCGGATCGTCCGGGTTTTCAGGGTGAAACTCGTAAACGTAGCCCTCGATTTTTGTTTTTTCAATGGGCCTCAAAAACGAGTCGTTACCTTTACGGCGGCAGGCTTTTTCCAGAGCGTTGATGTCGTCCTGAACATTGCCGGTACTCTTGTCTTTGATGTCGTCCCGCTCTTTATCAATGCTGATTTCTTCCCACGGATCTTTTGTTTCGCCATCATCGCCTTCCCGTTCCATACATTCAAACAGGTCAATGTCCATCGGCCCGACGGTTTTATCGGGGTCGCCAGCAGACACCCGGGGGGCCAAAGCCAACCCCAGCCACAGCGCCGCCATCAATGCCAGCCATAAATTGAGCCACTTGCCGCCCATCAGCTTTCTCCCAAGGTAACTTACCATAATATACCAGCTTCATTGTATCATACCTGGGGGATAGAATCAACAAAAACAACAAGTTTTAAATCACGCGCGGCAGTTGATTGCCGGATTCCAGAATGGCCCGGCGCACATCGGTGAAATAGAGCAGCACCAGCCCCACGGCAAAAAAAGCGATGAGCGTGAGGATGGCCACTCGCTGGGTGCCGGTGAGCTGCACCGCCAGCCCAAACACCAGCGGGCCAATCCAACTGGTGCCGCGTTCGCTGATTTCATAAAAGCTGAAATATTCCGACTCGCGGTTGGCCGGGATCATCTGCGAAAACAGCGACCGGCTGAGCGCCTGCGAGCCGCCCAAAATCAGCGCCAGCACCGCTCCGAGCACCCAAAACTGGAGTACACTGGTTAAAAAGGCGTAGGTGTAAATCAGCAGCACCACCCAGACCAGCAGGTTGAGCATAATTGACCATTTGGCCCCAATTCGCCCGGCCAGTAAATTGAACAAATACGCGCCCAGCGAAGCCACAAACTGAATCATCAGTACTACCTTTACTGCTGTGTCGGTTTCAATCCCCAATTCGTCGCTGGCAAACAACGTGGCCACCACAATCACCGTTTGGATGCCATCGTTGTAAATGAGGTAGGCAATCAAAAAACGGAGCGTATGCGGATATTTGCGCCGGATTTCCAGAATGGTTGATTTGAGCTGTTTGAGGCTGTGCGACAGGTACGACTCGCCGGCGGGCAACTGCCGGGCCGGGGCGCGCTGTACCAGTCGCTGCTGCGGAAAAAAAAAGGTGAATACCAGCCACCACACGCCGGCGCTGGCCAAACTGAGGCGCACCGCCAGCTCGCTGTCGGACATCAGGCTGAATAACACCAGATTCAACCCCAGCAGCAGCCCGCCGCCAACGTAGCCAAAAGCAAACCCTTTGGAACTGACCGAGTCGCGGTCATCCGGGGCGGAAATATCCGGCAGAAAGGCGTTGTAAAAAACAATCGCTGCGCCAAAAGCCAGGTTGGCAATAATGAACAGCAGCCCGCCCAGCACCATCAGGTTGCCCTGCACAAAAAACAGCAAAATTGTGCTGGCTGCGCCAATGTAGGCAAACAACAGCATCATCAATTTTTTCAGGCGGGAATAATCGGCGATGCTGCCCAAAATGGGCAAAAAAAGCACCTGCAAAATCACCGATGTGGACACGCAAAAAGGAAAAAAGGCCGCGCCTTCAATTTGCAGCCCCAAAAAATCAACCTTGCCGCCCTGAGCGGCGGCCAGCGCAGCCAGGTACGGTCCCAAAAAAGTGGTGGCCACCGTGGCGCTAAACGCCGAATTGGCCCAATCGTACATTGCCCAGCCAAAAACTTCGCGGTTGTTGCTCACGGCAAGCTCCTTTGAAAACAGGATTCAGGGGTCAGGATTCAGGAGTCAGGCAATTCCTGTCCCGACTCTAAAAAATTGTGACCGGAGTCCAAAACTGCAGTTTTGGACTCCAAATTTTGTAGGGGCGCTTTGCAAAGCGCCCTTAGGCCTATGCCCTTGAGCTTTCTTGTTGATGCAAAGTATACCCGCTGGCCGGCGGCGAATCACCTGACAAAAGTCAGGTTAATGCCGAAACATCAACCACCTGCCCGGCGGTCACCCGGAAGAGTTCGGCGCTGGTCAGGCGCAGCATGGCGTCAACATCGCCGCCGCCGCCAAAAATCTCGTCGAGCCGGGTAATGGCCGGATCGATGTATGTGGCCAGCGGCTGGCGGTGGCCAAACGGCGGCATACTGCCCACCACGTAGCCAGTAATTTCAAGCGCCTGTTCCGGCGCAGCGAATTTTACCTTTTTGCGGTTTACGCCAAAATGGGCGGCCACTTTGCGCGAATCGACCCGGGTAGTGCCGTTGTTGATAATCAGTACCGGCTGGCTCTGCACCAAAAACACCAGCGATTTGATGATTTGATCCTCGGTTACTTGCAGGGCGCGGGCGGCATCCGGCACGGTGGGGGTATGTTCGGCCATCGGCAAAATTGTGGCCGCGATGGCGTGGCGGTTGATGAACTGCTGCAAATCCGCGCTGGTCAGGTGTTGAGTCATGAGCTTCTCCGG
>CAYOXS010000152.1:0-8426 GCA_964407935.1 uncultured Caldilineaceae bacterium | reverse complement strand
AGTAGAAATGGGCGGCTAATTGTGACCGATTGGCGGTTAATTGTCAACTAAAAATGGGATTGCGTGACCGTTTGGTATAGCGCGGCGGTTTGGCCGGCAATTTCGCTCCAGTCAAACATCTGGCCGAGTTCTCTGGCTCCGGCTGATAACTCGCGGCGCAGGTCGGTATCGCTGGCCAGCGATGCGATGGTTTGGGCCAGCGCGGCGGCATTGCGCGGCGGGGCCAGCAGCATGTTGTCGCCGGGCAGAATCTCAGGGATGAGGTTGGGCTGGGCCGGCTCGGTGCTGATCACCGGGCAGCCGTGGCGCAGCGCGGCAATCAGCGTGGTCCGCCGAAAGGAAACGCCATCGCGATAGGGCATCACCACGGCATCGGCGGCCAGCAGGCAGGCCGAAACCTGCGGCAAATCGACATAACCGGTGCGTTCAACCACGTTAGCCAGCCCCAGCCGGTCAATTTGAGCCTGCACTTTTTGGGCGTAGGCCAGGTTGGTGGGATCGGCGTGGCCCACATCGCCGCCAATCAGCAGCAGCCGGGCATTGATCCCCTGCCGGCGCAGCAATGCCAGCGCCTCAATGAGTTCTTCGCCGCCTTTGCTGTCGTTCAAAAAGCCAAAATAGGCCAGCAGCAGGGTGCGGTCGTCGGCGTGGTATTTGGCCCGCCATTCGGCGCGGTCAAAGCCGGCGGGCGGCTGCGGCTCAACGTTGCTGCCCAGCGGGATTAATGTGAGGTGCGGCGGTGAGTCATCGCCCAGCGTGGCCGAAAGCTGCTCCAAATCCTCGCGGTTGGTGCAAATCACGGCGTCGCTGTGGCGGGCCAGCGCCAGCATCGATTTTTGGCGCAGCGGGCCGGCTTTGGGAAAAATATACGGAATGCGTAAATCGTGGAAGGTGGTGATAATTTTGGTGCGGCCGCGTCGCTGGCGCAGATACCACGGCAGCCAGTTAACCCAGCCGCGCAGCTCAAACGCGGCGGCCTGATACTGAATGTGCAGCACGTGCGGCTGGCATTCGGCCAGGTAGCCGGCGATAGCCGGCCAGCAGCGCCAGCTCCAGTTGGGCACAATCGCTCGCACGTGGCCGGCGGGTGTTGATGCCGGGGCGGCCTGCTGCCAGCGGCGGCTGATGAGCACGTGCGATTCAACGCCGAGCGGGGCCATATGTTGGGCCAGGTAGGCAGTGTGATCGGCGATGCCGCCCTGCATAGGCGGGTATTCGCCGGTGAGAAAAGTTACGGTGGTCATTGATTAGTCGTCATTGATAAATGGTCATTGGTCAGTTGTACTTCCTATCTTACCCGACCATACTAAATAATCCCTTAAAAATTCACCATTCATTATTCATAATTCTTTTAAAACCTGCCCATAGGCCGATATGCGCTCGGCGCGGAGCGACCGCCGGTGGCCAATGAGCCATTTGGCCGCTTCTTCTGTCCACTGAAAGGCAAATGTGGCCCACAAAAACAACCGCAAAGCGATGGCCCAGCCTCGGCCAAAATGTTTGCGGGCGTAGCGCAGCTTGCTCTTTTGAAAGCGGATGGTTCGCGCCGCGACAACCTGCTCGCTGGATTTGCCCTCAAAATGAGTCACCTGCGCGGCGGGCAGGTAATACACCTCCCACCCGGCCGCGGCGGCGCGGCGACACCAGTCCGTTTCTTCAAAATACATAAAAAAGTCGGGGTCGATAGGGCCAACCTGCTGCCAGGCTTCACGCCGAATGAGGATGGCCGCGCCCACCACCCAGTCAACCTGCAGCGGCCGGTCGGTGGGCAGATCGGCGCAGTGATAGCGCCGGCTGTGGCGGTTGTGCGGGAACCATTGGCCCAGCAGCGTGCTTTCCCAAAACAGGCTGCCCGGCGTCGGAAAGCGCCGCCGGCTGGATTGCAGCGAGCCATCGGGCCAGCGCAATTGCGGCCCCACCGCGCCTACCCGCGGGTTGGCGTCCATAAAATTTACCAGATGGTCCAGCGCGTCCGACTGGACTACCGTGTCTGGGTTGAGCAAAAAAAGATAGCGCCCGCCGGCGGCAGCCGCGCCGGTGTTGTTGCCGCCGGCGTAGCCCAGATTCTGCTCGCTGGCAATCAGCCGCACCCGCGGAAATTCGGCGCGCACCAACTGCGGGCTGCCATCCGTGGAGGCGCTATCGACCACGATGAATTCGGTGGTCAATTGAGGGGCAGCCTGCGCCGCCGCCAGCAACGATTGCAGGCAATCGCGCAGCAGTTCTTTGACATTCCAGTTGACGACGATAACGGACAGGTCCATCAAATATCGCGGGTGACGGTGTAATCAGCCAGGCCATGCAGGGCGCGCCGATAGGGATTATCGGGCAATTGTTCCAGCGCTGCCTGAGCCTGGCGCACAAAATTGACGGCTTCATCCAGCGCCGCCTCCACGCAGCCGGAAGCGCGAATTTTGTCGACGATGTCCAGAATTTCGGCGTCGGAAACCGGCTCGCGGCGCACCGCTTTGAGGATGGTGGGGTGGTTGGGCTGCTGGCGGTTGTAAAGCATCACCGGCAGCGTGGCGATGCCCTGCCGCAGGTCGTTGGCCACGGGCTTGCCGATGTGCTCCTCGTCGCCTTTAAAATCCAGAATATCGTCAATCACCTGAAAGCCCATGCCCAGGTAGTAGCCGAAATCGCGCAGCGCCTGAATTTCTGCTTCTGGCGCGCCGCACAGCACCGCGCCGCATTCGGTGCCGGCGGCAAACAGCGAGGCGGTTTTGGCGTAAATGCGCTGGTGGTACTCGGCCTCGGTGGGGATGCTGTCGTGGCCATCGTTGAAAAGCTGATTCAACTCGCCGCCAACAATGGTCATCAGCGTTTGGGCAAAGGTGTTGACAATGCGCACGCTGTCGGTTTCGGCGGCCAGTTGCGCGGCGCGGGCAAACAAAAAATCGCCGGTGAGAATGGTTGCGCCGGGACTCCAACTGACGTTGAGCGTGGGCATGCCCCGCCGGAACAGCGAGTTGTCGATGAGGTCATCGTGCACCAGCGTGGCCGTGTGCAGCAGCTCCACCGAGGCGGCCAGCGAGTAGGATTTGTCTTTGTCAACGGGGTAAAAATTGCAGGCCATCAGCGTTAACGCCGGGCGCAGCCGCTTGCCGCCCGCGCCCACCAGATAATCAACCACCGATTGCAAACTCTGGTGCTGCGCCGGGATGCCGGAGCGCATTTTTTCTTCTACTTCTTTGATATCATCAGTGACAACACTGAGCAGCTCTGATGCTTTGGACATTTGTTTCCTCGTATTTGTAAAATGGGCCACCTGTCATTGTTTTTTGAAAATTTTGAAACTTGGGTGGCTGAAAAGTTTTTTGGGTTATTTGCAGTCACGCTGCAAGCGTGACCTACTTGTTTTCACTGCGAGATGTAGGGGCGCTTCGCGAAGCGCCCCTACTCCATTAGTCATTCCCTTTTGCCGTGCCGCACGCTGGAGTCGCCTCCAATTTTAAAGCTCCGGCAAGTTGAATAGCTTAACCGTGTTTGCGGTGAGCTGCTGACTCAGCTCGGCGAACGGCAGGCCGCGCAGCCCGGCAATTTTCTCGGCGATAAGTTTGACCCGCGCCGGCTCGTTGCGTTTGCCACGGAACGGGTGCGGCGACAGGAACGGGGCGTCGGTTTCTACCAGCAGCCGGTTGAGCGGCACGGCGGCCACAATTTCCGGCAGGTCACGGGCGTTTTTAAATGTGATTGGCCCGCTGATGCCGATATAAAAGCCCAACGCCAGCGCCTCTTTGGCCATAGCCAGATCACCGGAAAAAGAGTGCAGCACCAGCCCTGGCTGGTCGCCGGTGGCGGCCCAGCGCCGCAAAATGGCCATTGTGTCCGCGACGGCATCGCGCTGATGAATGATGACCGGTTTGCCCACCGCTTTGGCCAGGGCCAACTGCTGCTCAAACACCTGTTGCTGCACCGGCCGCGGCGCGCTGTCCCAGTAGTAGTCCAGCCCAATCTCGCCGATGGCTACCACCCGGCGATGCTGCGCCAGTTGGTGCAAGTGCTCCAGCGTGGCCTCATCAACCCCGCCGGCATCGTTGGGGTGAATGCCCACCGTGGCGAACAAATTTGGAATTTGTTCAGACATTGTAACAATTTGCCGGCTATCTCCCAAATTGGTGGCCGGGTTAATCAGCGCCACCACGCCGGCCTCGGCAGCGCGAGCCAATACCTCGGCGCGGTCGTCGTCAAAGGCGTTGAAATTGAGATGGCAGTGCGAGTCGATGAGCATCAGATGCCGGCCAACTCGCGCCCGGCGTCGAGCAGTTCCTGCACGCGGTCGCCGTGGGTGGTTTCGCAGTAGATGCGCAGCAGCGGCTCGGTGCCGGAAAAGCGGACAATCAGCCAGCCGCCATCTTCCAGATCAAAACGGAAACCGTCGATGGTGAGAATGTTGGTGATTTTGAGGCCGGCCAGCTTGTCGGGGCGAGCCTGTTGCAGCCGTTTGAGGACGTTTTGGCGCTGGTTGGCGTCGTAGCTAAAATCGAGCCGGTGGTAGTAGTGTGGGCCAATCTGGTCAAACAGGTGGCGCACCAGGTCGCTCATGCTGCGCTCGGTGATGGCCATAAAATCGAGCAGGAACAGGCCGGAGGCAAAGCCATCGCGCTCCGGAATGTGGTCGCCGTAGGCATAGCCGCCGCTTTCCTCGCCGCCAAACATGGCCCCAACATCAACCATTTTTGGGCCGACATATTTAAAACCGATGGGCGTTTCGTGGATGGGGCAATCGTATTTGGCGGCCAGTTTGTTGGCCATGGCCGTGCAGGTGATGGTGCGGACAATGGGCCCGCGTTTGCCGCGCACTTCCAAATTGTAGAGCAGCAGCAGGGCGTATAGGGTGAGCGGGTTGATAAAATTGCCGTACTCATCGAGCACGCCAATGCGGTCGGCGTCGCCGTCGGCGGCAAAACCAACGTCCGCGCCGCGCAGCACGCTTTCGGCCAGTTGGGTGAGGTTTTGCGGCAACGGTTCCGGGTTGTGCATGCCGGGAAAGTTGGGGTTGGGGTCGCCGCGCAGTTCGGTGATGGTGGTGATGCCGCCGGAGATGAGCCGCGGCCACAGTCCGCCGCCCGCGCCGTGCATGGCATCGACGGCCACAGTTAGCCCGGAGGCTTTGATACGGTCAAGGTTAACCATCGACTCAAGCTGGCGCTGGTAGGCCGGCAGCGGGTCAATATCGATGTACAGGCCTTCGCGCCGGGCCTGGGCCAGCGGCAGTTGGTACTCGTCGGCGTCGTCGGGAATTTCGGCCTCGATGGCTTTAATAATTTCCGGGCGCGCCGAGCCGGCGTAATCGGGCCGAATTTTGAAACCGTTGTATTTGCCGGGGTTGTGGCTGGCGGTAATAATCACCGCGCCGTCGGCCTGTTTATTGAGGATGGAAAAGGAAATGGCCGGCGTGGGCGCGGGACGGCTGCACAGCAGAACGGGAATTTTAAATGCGGTCAGGGTTGAAGCGGTGGTGGCGGCAAAATCGGCGGAGCCAAAACGGGTATCGTAGCCGATAATAATGCCCCGATGGGGATTGCCGTGCTGTTGTAAATAGCGGGCCAGCCCGGCAGCACAACGCCGCACGTTGGCGTAGGTGTACGTGTCGGCGATGACCGCGCGCCAGCCATCGGTGCCAAATTTTATGGGTGTGATCATGGTTTGGTAGGTACAATTTTTTAGAGTAGGGAGAGTATACCAGAGCCAAAAATGAGCGGCAAATAGGATTTTACAGGCGCAGCAGCAGCCCCAAAAAGATGCTGCCGTGGACCATCACCACCAGCGCCGGCAGAATCAGCACGATCATGCTTTTGCCAAAACTGGCGGCGTAGATTTGCCCAAATTCGTCAATCTCTGGCGAGCCGGGCAGGTTATCAACCAGTACGGCGTTTTTGGGATTGGCCGGGTTGTACAAGATTCGCTCCTGCGCTTCGTCTTCCAGTTTGGCCGGCTGGTGGCTTCTGGCAATGGCCTGATAGGGCAGGCCGTTGTCGGCGGTAAATTCAAAGGTGAGTTTGTAGACCATTTGGTTGTTGATGCGGGTGTTGGTCGGTTCTTTGCTGATGAGTTTGCCCTGAGTCAACCGGCCGTTTTTGAGCAGGTTGCTGCCGGCAAGCCCGCTTTTGAGGCTAAAGGCAATAAACGCCAGCCCAACCGCCGGAAAAATTCCCACAAAACAGAAGACCCACGGGCTAAAGGTGCCGGCTCGCGTGCCCCGGATGCGCGAGATGTCCGGCCTGTCGCGCAGATATTCAACCGTCACCGCATCGCCCACGGCAAACTGTTGGCCGGTAGTGTACGATTCGCCGCGGTATTCGTCTTCGAGCCGTTCGACGCGGAACAGGTACTGGTTGGCGTACACCGGCATATCGTTCTCCGAGGCGCCGGTGGCGGTGACATCGGCCACGGTGCCGGTGGTTGTTTCCAGCGCGCCAAACCAAAAATAGGCCGCGTTCAACACCGAGAAAATGCCAAACGCCCACACAAAAATCATGCCAAAGCCAAAAAAGAGCCAGCCAAACTGGCTGCCAAAGCCGCCAAACAGCACACTGGCCTGCACCGGCCACGGCACGCTGCGCGGCGGCGCGGCCAAATTGAAACTGTAGTTGTCCATAGTCCCCATCCCGAACCGGCTAACAGATTGCCTTGCGATAAGATACGGTGTAGACTACTCACAAAATACGGCAAATTCGCCGGAAAAGCAATAGGGCAATCCGGCTGGTTAATCCCAATAAATCATCATACAGGTGTTGAAAAGTTGGAGTCCAAAACTACAGTTTTGGACTCCTGCTACAAACTCTTAAAAACTGGAACAGGAACACCCCTAATTCCAAATTCCTGACTCCTGAATCCTATTTTCAAAGGAGAATCACATTGAGCAATATTGTTTCTATCCAAAACATCGCCGATTACGTTGGCCAGCAGGCCACTATTCAAGGCTGGTTGTACGCCAAAACCGGCAAAGGCAAACTGCAATTTTTGCAGGTGCGCGATGGCACCGGCACCGTGCAGGCGGTAATGTTTAAACCCAACCTGTCAGAAGAAATTTTTGAGGCCGGCAAACGGCTCACGCAGGAGTCGGCGCTGGTGGTGACCGGCATGGTCAAACAGAACGAACGCGCCCCCGGCGTGCCCGGCGGTTACGAACTCGATGTGAGCGACCTGCAAACGGTGCAGGTGGCCGCCGAGTACCCCATTTCGCCCAAAGAGCACGGCGTGGAATTTTTGCTGGACAACCGTCATTTGTGGGTGCGCAGCCGGTTGCAGTGGGCGCTGCTGCGTATCCGGGCCACGGTGATGCGCGCCTGCCGCGATTGGTTAGACAGCCACGGCTATCTGGAAATGAGCACGCCTATTCTCACCCCCGCTGCCGGCGAAGGCACCAGCACTCTGTTTGAAGTGGATTACTTTGGCGAGCAGCTCTACCTGGCCCAAACCGGCCAACTCTACAACGAGGCCAACATCTACTCGTTTGGCAAGGTGTACTGCTTTGGCCCCACCTTTCGGGCGGAAAAAAGCAAAACCCGCCGCCATCTGACCGAATTCTGGATGATTGAGCCGGAAATGGCTTACTTTACGCTGGATGATTTGATGGCGATGGAAGAGGAATTTGTCAGCTACATTGTTCAGCGCACGCTGGAAGAGCGGGCCAACGAGCTGAAAGTGCTGGAGCGCGACACCAGTTCGCTTGAAAAAGTGGTGCCGCCTTTCCCGCGGATTTCGTACGATGAGGCGCTGGACAAGCTGGCCAAAATTCGGGCCGAAACCGATGACCCGGAATTGAAAGAGCTGCTCCAAATTGAGTGGGGTCAGGATTTTGGCAGCCCGCACGAAACCGAACTCACCAAACTTTACGACCGGCCGATTTTTGTGTACGGCTATCCCTCAGTGTGCAAAGCGTTTTACATGGAACCGTGGCCGGGCCGGCCGGAAGTGTGCAAAAGTGTGGATATGCTGGCCCCGGAAGGTTACGGCGAAATCACCGGCGGCAGCGAGCGCATCAGCGACCCCGATTTGCTGCTCAAGCGCATCCACGAAGAAAAGCTGCCGGAAGAGGCCTTTACCTGGTACATGGATTTGCGCCGCTACGGCAGCGTGCCGCACAGCGGTTTTGGCCTAGGCGTGGAACGGACCGTAGCCTGGATTGCCGGCACCCACCACGTCCGCGAGGCGATTTCGTTTCCGCGCACGCTGGGCCGGGTGTATCCGTAACTCACAATGCAATCGCCGTTTAGGTAAAAGACGGGTTACGTAATGCGTAAAACGTGTTGCGTGTTTCGTGATTATCAAACGGAACACGCAACACGCAGCACGTCTTTCCCACTACAGATGACTTTTGCTATGAAACTACTCCTTTTTCAAGCCAAACGCTTTTACTGGGCCTCGTTCTCAAAAACGCTGGCCGATGTGCCGGAGCAGGAAGTTTCGGAAACGGTGAC
>CAYOXS010000151.1:0-13407 GCA_964407935.1 uncultured Caldilineaceae bacterium | reverse complement strand
AGCCAAAATTGGGGGAGGGGTAAAAAAGTCATCACGGTTAAGCGCGGCGCTACCCCCGAATTGTTGTCTCGATTTTACGCCGGATAGACGAAAGGGCAAAGCCCGGCGGCGGGCCGCAAATTAGAACTCAGCCCGGGGGCGTGCTATAATCACCCGGATTTTATTGTGGAGAAACGTCAATGCGAAACTTTTTACAAAACCGAAAAACGATCATCGGGATGATTCACGTGGAAGCGCTGCCGGGCACGCCCCGCTACGGCGGCGCGATGGCCGAAGTGATTGCCAAAGCCCGCGACGAAGCCCAACTGTACGCCGGGGCCGGCATCGATATGTTGATGATTGAAAACATGCATGATGTGCCGTTTGACCGGCACGTTGGGCCAGAAATTACCGCGGCGATGGCCGTGGTTGGCTACGAGGTGAAAAAAGCCAGCGGCCTGCGCTGCGGCATCCAGATTTTGGCGGCGGCCAACAAAGAGGCGCTCGGGGCGGCGCGGGCGGCCGGGCTGGATTTGGTGCGGGCCGAAGGGTTTGTGTTTGGCCACGTGGCCGATGAAGGTTACATTGATGGCTGCGCCGCCGACGTGCTGCGCTATCGGCGGCAAATTGGCGCGGACGACATTTTGGTGATCACCGACGTTAAAAAGAAGCACAGTTCGCACGCCATTACCGCCGATGTGGACATTGTGGAAACTGCCCACGCCGCCGAGTTCTTTTTGAGCGACGGCGTGATTGTAACCGGCGTGGCCACCGGCACCGAAGCCAGCCTGGAAGAGCTGCAAGCGGTTAAAGCGGCAGTTAAAATTCCGGTGCTGGTGGGCAGCGGCGTCACCGTGGAAAATGTTGACAAATACCTGGCCGTTGCCGACGCGCTGATCATTGGTTCGTACTTTAAGTTTGGTGGGCATTGGGCCAATGGCGTGGAAGTAGAACGGGTGAGAGCGTTTATGAACAAAGTCAACACCCTGCGCTGAAAGGGTCTGCCTAAAACTAGAGGCAGACAGGGGGGAAATGGGGGGACACCCCCCAGCCCCCCGGCCTGCGGCGCTCCTCCTGAAGCGCCGCGAATCTCTAACTTATTTCTAAGAAATCTCCTAGCCTATTTCTACGTAATTTTGTTAGGATACGCATATATTGCGTATGGCGGGGGAAATTAATGCAGCTATCAACATCAGTCACCGAATCAGATGAGCCGGCGTTTTTGCTGTTTTTACGGCAGCAAGGCTGGTATCAATCGCTGGCCAAATTAATCACTAAACCGCTGCGGCCGCTCATCGGCGAACGGGAAGCCAAGCGGCTGGTAAAATACGGCATGGTTGGCGTATCTGGCACGGTGATTGAACTGGGGCTGCTCAACTTTTTTATTTTTGCGCTGGGCTGGAACAGCGACACCCAAAAAATCGCCGCCAATATGATCGCCGTGAGCCTGGCCATTGCCAGCAATTTTACCTGGAACCGGTTGTGGACCTTTGCCGAAGTGGGCGGCGACCGGCGCGCTCAGTTTTTTAAGTTTGTGCTGGTCAGCGTCATCGGCATGCTGGTCAATTCGGTAATTTTTTTCCTCAGCGACAAATATCTGTTTGGGCCGTGGCTGCATAGCCTGGCCGCGGTACAGTTGGCCAAGTTTACGGCAATTGCCATTACGCTGATGTGGAATTTTACGGCCAACCGCTTTTGGACATTCAAATAATCACTGCTCAACAAATAAAAAACGGCCCGCGGGCCGTTTTTTATTTAGCGCCATTCCCACAGACTTTCGCCGGCCAATATCTGCCGCACCTGATCGCCAAAACGGGCCGGGCGGATCGGTTTGCCGATAAAGCCATCAAAGCCGGCCTCGCGCACCCGGCGGATATCGCCGTACAGCACGCTGGCGGTCAGGGCCACCACTTTGCTGTCTTTCACTTTGGGATGCTGCCTGATCTGGCTGATAATATCGTAACCGGTTTCGCCGGGCAGATAAATATCTACCAGAAACAGGTCAACCACCGGCAAAGTGTCGACCAATTTCAGCGCTGCCTCGCCGGACGTGCGGGCGTGGACCGCGCCGGCGCCCTCCATTTTGAGCAAGTCCAGCGAAGCCATGTAAGAGTTGGTGTCGTCTTCAATAATAACGATGGTGGCTTCTTCCAATTTTTTCATAGTACAGCAACCTCCTGCATCACAACTTTTTCCCGTAAATCGGGGGCATTAATCGGCAGCGTCAGGTAAAATGTCGAGCCCTGGCCGTAAACACTGGTAACGGTCAGGCTGCCGCCGTGGAGTTGGGCAAATTTTTGGCTGATGGGCAACCCCAGCCCGGTGCCAACTTTGCGCAGAGCAAAGGCGTCTTCAGTTTGCTGGAATTCTTCAAAAATCCGTTCAAAATCCGCTTCTCTGATGCCAATGCCGGTATCAGTGACGCTGATTTGCACGGTGTCATTTTCGGCGGTGAGCATGCGCAGGGTAATCCGTCCTTTGTCGGTGTACTTGGCGGCGTTGCCCATCAAATTGAGTAAAATCTGGCGCACCCGGGTGCCATCGGCGTAGATGGTGGGCAGCCGCGGCGAAAAATCCGTAACGAGTTCCACCGGTTTGTCGGTGAGCAGGCCGGTGGTGGTGTTGACCACGCTGCGGCCCACCGCCACCAAATCAATTGGCTCGATAAACAGGTCCATCTGCCCGGCCTCGATTTTGGCCAGGTCCAGCAGGTCATTCACAATTTCAAGCAGCAGTTCGCCGGCATCCTGTATGCGAACCAGATACTCGCGCTGCTCGTCGCTGACCGGCCCGCGCTGGTTGCGGGATAAAACATACGAAAAATTGATGATGGCACTCAGCGGCGTGCGGAGTTCGTGGCTGAGGTTGGTAATAAACCGGGTTTTGAACTCGCTGGCCTGGCGGGCGGCGGCTTCGGCCTGGCCCAATCTAAAATTGACGGTTTCCAGCAATTGGTAGGCTTTTTGCAGTTCGAGCTGGCTTTCAAACAACTCGCTGGAGCGCTGCTGGGCGCGAGACTGGCTGTTATAGGCCCACTGCAAGGTGGTGGTCAGGTGGCTGGAGCCAATGCTGCTGATAATGGCCATACAATAAATCAACAGCAGCGGAAACAGCAGCCACCCCAATGTTTGCCAGCTCAACCCATAAACGTAAAAAGCGGTCATCGCGGTAGTGGTGCCGGCAAAATGGGCCGCCTGCAAAGCCGCCATCGGTGAAATCAGCAAACCGGCCAGGGCCACAACCAGCAGCAAGCCATAAACCTGCCGCTCAAAAAAACGCAGCTCCGGCCAAACCATCAACGACACGACGGCCAGGGTTATCCCGCCAATAAAAATATAGGTAGCCGGTCTGAATTTATTATGTGTGTAGAATTGGTGAGCAATCAAACTGGTGACAATGGCCAAACCCGGCGGCAACCACCAATAGGGGAAAAACTGCGCGCGCGACGTATGAAAGAGCGCAAAAAACACAAGATAAATACCCGCCAGCGCGCCAATAATTATGTTGGTAAAGAGAAAAGTCTCTTTTTGAAGTTCTTGAAGCTCAGAGTCGTCCATGCAACATCAGGGTGATGAGTTAATAACCCTCATGGTACAGGTTCACTGCCGCCGGGTCAACCGTCCTTTTATCCTACTCATCTGGGGGCAGGTTGTGGGTATTGGCAAAAACCCAACTGCCGGCATGCAGCAGCGACACCGCCAGCAGCAGCAGGCCGGTTTCCTGCAACAGGCGGCGGTTGGGGATTAGTCGCACCAGTAAATGGCCCGCCAGCAGCGTGTACACAAAGGCCGATGGCGCAAACAGGTCCCAGTCTTTGCGGCCGCCGTAATCAGGATTCCACGACCATGTCAGCAGGATGTACATAAACGCGGTCAGGCCCAAAAAACAGACATAATCACGGTCGGCCGGCGCTGAAAAAATGGTCAATTTAAAGCGATAAATGGTAACCAGCCCCAACAGAATAATGGGGATACCAAACGGTGAAATGAGAAAATGGACGTTGGCCCAATCCATAAAATGAGCCACAGAAAACATGGTGTAGTGCTGCCATTGGGTGGTGGTTTCAAACAAAGGCACAAACCAAACGCCATCGCCACCGCCGGGCCGGTCTGCACCCAGCAACGCCGACAGCCCGTGCCCGCCAGATTCCATTAAGCCCAGCACGCTGCCGCCCACCAGTAGCGGCGGCAACATTGTTTGCCAGGCGACGCTGCCAAAAGGTACAACCTGGCGTTTCCAGAGCAAAAAAACCAGCAACAGCATGCCGGGCCACAAAAACACCGTTGAGGGGTGAAAAGCGTTGGTCAGCGACAGGGCCAGCACCGGCCAAACCGGTTTCAGTTCGGCGTGGGCGGCGCGCCAGGCCAGCGCCAGCGTTACCAGCAGCAGCAACGAGACCACGGTATAATTTTCAACATAACCAAAAAACAACTGCACCGAACCGGTCGTCAGCAGCAGGCCCACCAGCACCGTGCGCTCGGTGAGGCTGCGGCCCAATCGCATTGAAAAGTTGAGTAGAAGGTACACAAAAACTACGCCGCACCCCGTACTGACCACAGCGTAAACCGTGTCTACCGGCCAGCCGAACAAAGGATTGGCCACGTACTGCCACACGCGCTGGTGCAAAAAAACGGTAAATGGCGCCTGCCAGTTGTACACCACCCGCAGTTCCAAATCCGGGTAAGACAGCGCCACCGACAACAAATAACTATCGCCCCAGCGCAAATGGCGCAATCTGGCCAGCCAGAACAGGCCGCCGGCCAGCAGCGCCGCCAGCGCAAACCAAAGCCGCAAGTGACGGCTCCACACCGGCCACCGGGCCGCGCCGGCCAGCCAATCCAAAATCAGTTGATTGATGGGTGGGATAATCAGCGCAGCCGCCAGCAGGGCCAGCAGCCAGCCCAGCCAGGGCGGCAAAAACGTATAGCCCCACACACTCCAGCCTGAATCTGGCGGCAGGGCATACGCCATCACGTGCAGCGACAGGACAATCAACGCCCAGACTCTAACGGCCGCGGTGAGCGCCAATTGGGCGCTGATCGATTTGGTTTCAGCAGCAGTTTGTGCTTGAGTAATCATACCAAAATCCGGCAGGCTGCCTCGTTGAGGATTCTCAGCGGCTATGATGCAGGTCGTCGTATTGGCCTACAATTTCAATGGTCTGCAAATTAGAGGCTTCCTGAGCTTTTTGGCGCTTTTCATCCTGAAACCGGTCCCAGCGATAAAAAATGGTTTCCTGCACGGAACTGGGGTTAAACACCCGTTTAAAGGTAAAATCGCCCTGAGCGCCGGCGGTTTTTATAACCACATCCCCCAGGTTGATCAACTGCTCCCACCAACTGGGAATGTTATAGGTAATGCTCTGAATGCTGTCAAAACTACCCTCGCGTACCTGCTCACCCCTCAACTTGAAAGCCGAGCTGCCCACATCGATGATTTTGGTATCGGTTAAAATATAAATATCGCGCCGCCAGGCATCGTAGCGGTAGGTATACCAGAAAAAGCATCCGCCCAACACCCCAAGCGCCACCAGGGTTAAAAACCAGCCCGCCGGGGCGCCAAATGGCCAAAACCCAACAATTGTAGCCAAAAATAAATAACCACTACCAACCACCGCTAACAAGGGCAAAAAGATATTTTTGATCAGGATAAATGGATGTTTGCGCCAGGTGATCTTTTTGTCTTTAGTTTCCTTGATGCGCGGCATAAAGTAGCCAAAATTGGGTTTGGGCAGAGAGCTAATCGGGAAGCGGCGCCGGACGACTTTAGGCTCGGCTGCCGGCGGCAGTTTTTCGGCCATAATGTTTTTGTTGAGCCGTTCTTTGAGCTGCTGGCGGGTTTTGGCGGTGTTGTGCGCGGTATCCCGCTGCTTGGCGGCTCGCTGCGCCAGCAATATATCACGGCTGATATCTTGCGCAGACTGGAGGTTACTGATAAACATTTTCCCAATCGCGGCCGTCTGAATTTCAATGTCATCTACGTCAAAAACAACATCCAGCCAGTTGTGCGATTGAACCGTAACGCTCTGAATCTGGGTTAGGGGCGCTTCCTGGCGTTCTTCGCTGTAAAACAGGATACGTTCAATATGAATGACCCGTTTTGAAGTGAGGATGAACTCATCGTTGCGCCAGTCAAAATAGTGATAGAGCATAATCAGCAGAGATAACGCCAAAAAAGGGAGAATGAACACCCACACAAACCAGCTTTGCAAAGCCGCCGCGGTGCCAACTCCTATAATTTCGGCAAGGATCAGCACGATAACCGGCGCAATTAACAAAACAATCGGCACGGTTAGCCGCCGTAAAAAGGCCAGGTAATGGCGGCGTGCAATCCGAAAGGTTATTTCGTCGGCGTGCTTGCCGCTAAACGACAGCCGCCCCTGCTCTTCAAACCTGCCTTCAAGCCTTTTGACCTGTTCTTCAGCGCCCGGGTGAACGCTGGTTAACCAGCGCCAATCATCCTCAGAGAAAAAGACTACCAGCGAGTCGACGACCGCTTCAACCGTGGCGGCGCGTTTGCCGCTCCGGTCTAACAAAGTTCTGAATCCAAAAAATGTGCCGGGTTCAAGGTAATTGAGCAACCGGCGAGTGTCGCCGGCTTCGTCATATGCCGCCAGTTCACCCCGGACTACCAGAAAGAACTGCCGATCCTGCTCACCCTGTCGCACCACCGGGTCACCGCGCAGAATTATTTGGGCCTGATTGGCCGCCCGGGAAGCAAAGTTATTAATTTGCTGGTCATCCATCCCCAGGAAAATCGGGTCGGTTCGGCAAATATTATTTACTTCTACAATGATTTCTTCTGGCTTGACTTTTTGAATCGTCGTCATTGTTCCGTCTCTTGCCTGTTCAATCCTGGTTTATTTTACCACATAATCTTAAAATAGTGAACAAGTGAGCTATTGACATAAACTCAAACCTGCCCGCCAACATGGAGCGTTTGAACCTCCAACGGAACAAAAAAAAGGGTGCAAGTTTTGCAGTAAAACAACCGCAACCCTCGCACCCTGTTCAAAATAAACAGCAATGGGACAGATATTTCACATAAAATCAGGCAAAGGCAACCTTTTACGACAAAATCGCCAGCAACACGCCGGCCGCCACCGCCGAGCCGATCACCCCGGCCACGTTGGGAGCCATTGCGTGCGTAATAACAAAATTCTGCGGGTCGTATTCGTGAGCGACCATCTGAGACACCCGCGCCGCCATCGGCACAGCCGATACCCCGGCAGAACCAATCAGCGGATTGATTTTTTCTTTGGAAAACAGATTCATTATTTTGGCAAAGATAACCCCACTGGCAGTGCCCACCGCAAAGGCCAGCGCACCCATAAGAAAGATCACAATCGACTGCGGCTTCAAAAAAGTGTCAGCCTGAGTGCTGGCTCCAATGGTCAACCCCAGAATGATGGTGACGCTATCGATGAGCGCGTTGCGGGCCGTGTTGGCCAACCGTTCGGTAACGCCGCTTTCTTTGAGCAGGTTACCCAGCAGCAGCATGGCTAACAACGGCAGCGACCCCGGCGCAATAAACACACAAATTACCAGCGTCACAATGGGGAAAACCAGCCGTTTAACACGGGAGGGGCGCGGCGGCGGGGGCATGCGGATCAGGCGTTCTTCTTTGGTGGTTAACAGGCGCATAATTGGCGGCTGGATAACCGGCACCAGCGCCATATAAGAATAGGCCGATACGGCAATAGCGCCCACCAACTGCGGCGCAAGTTTAGACGACAGAAAAATTGCCGTAGGGCCATCGGCCCCGCCAATAATCCCAATCGAGCCGGCGGCTTTGTACAAATAATTGGGGTCGCTGGGGTCAACCAGGCCCAACCCAAAAACGTTACCGACAATAATGGCCATCAAAAAGGTAAAAAAGATGCCCATTTGCGCCGCCGCTCCGAGCAAAATCAATTTTGGCTGAGCGATCAAAGCCGAAAAATCGGTCATGGCGCCAATGCCCAAAAAAATCAGAGGCGGATAAATACCACGAGTCACGCCAAAATAAAGGTAATTAAGCACACTGCCTTCTTCGTAAATGCTCAGTTCAAGACCTTTGGGGATAGGCAAATTACCAACGATCATGCCAAACCCAATGGGCACCAATAACAGCGGCTCAAACCCACGGTCCAGGGCCAGGTAGATAAATACCAGTCCCACGCCGATCATGATTATATTGGGGATGGCAAGATTAAAAAAACCGGTTGTTTGAAAGTATTCTAAAAACAGTTGCAAGGGACCACTCCTATTAGGCAAATGCGACTAAGACTTCACCCTGTTGGACGTTTTGCCCTACCTGCACTTTAATTTCTTTGATAACTCCATCTACAGGTGAGCTGATGTTTGTCTCCATTTTCATGGCTTCAAGAACTACCAACGGCGTATTTTCTTTAACCGAATCTCCCTCTTTGGCCTTAATCGCTTTGACCACCCCGGGCAACGGCGAAGTGAGTGTTTTGCCGCCGGCAGCCGGTGCCGGCGCTTTGGGCGCAGGCGCAGCCACCGGCGCAACCGGAGCCACCGCCGGGGGTAACGGCGCCGCAATCGGCGATCCAAGGGCCACGCCGGCCTCTACGTCATCGTCTTGCAATACTTCAACATCCACTTCGTAGACAACACCATTAACTGTGATGCGTAACTTTTTCATTAATCGATCTCCTCATTTAATATCTGGCTAATGACATCCGGTCTCACACGCAACCGGTATCAATAAAATTTATCGTTTGGTAACATGCGAGGCCATGATGGTCGCGCGGCCCTGCCGCTGCCAGGCAACGCTGGGCACACTCTGGCGAATGTGAGTGACCCGGGCTTTTTTGCCCACCGCTACGGCCACCGCCGCCGAAATAGCGGCAATCACTTCTGGCAGAATCACGTCGGTTTGGGGTTCTTCAACAACAGCCCCGGCCTGGCTCTGCTCCGCGACCGGCTGTTTTTCCCGGCCAAAGCGATCAAACAGGCTGATGATGATCGATACCACGCTGAGCGCTAAAAATACCACACCCATGCCGATGGCAGTCAGTTGCAGGCCATAAATCAATTCTTCAAGTAACAATTCAACCCTCCTTTAGCTAAAGTTGGTGGCTGGCTCCTAAATTTTACAGAGGGATCAACCCGTGTTTCTTTTGCGGGCGCAGTTCGCGCTTGGTGCGCAGCGATTCCAGCGCCAAACTCAGATAGCGCCGGGTTTCTGACGGTTCAATAACATCGTCAATAAGGTTGAGCTCCGCCGCCTGATAAGGGTTGGCAAACTCTTCATTGTATTTTTCAATTAATTCCTGCCGGGCAGCAGCCGGATCGGCGGCTTCTTTCATTTCGTTGCGGTAAACGATGCTCACCGCGCCTTCAGCGCCCATCACGGCAATTTCGGCGGTAGGCCAGGCGGCAATCCGGTCGGCGCCCAGGTCTTTACTGCACATGGCAATGTACGCGCCGCCGTAGGCTTTGCGCAAAACAACGGTAATCTTGGGCACGGTCGCCGCGGAGTAGGCAAACAGCACTTTGGCGCCGTGACGAATAATGCCGCTGTGTTCCTGCTGAATACCCGGCATGTAACCCGGCACATCGACAAATGTGATCAGCGGAATATTGAAACTGTTGCAGAAGCGCACAAAGCGGGCAATTTTATCCGAGGCGTTAATATCCAGCACGCCGGCCATGTACATGGGCTGGTTGGCCACAATCCCAACCGTTTGGCCGTTGATGCGCCCAAAGCCAATCACTGCGTTGGCCGCAAACCGTTCCTGGATTTCCATAAAATCACCGCGGTCAACCACCTGCATAATCACGTCTTTAACATTGTAGGGATGCTGGCGGTTATCGGGGATAACGCTGTTGAGGATGGGGTTGGGGGCAAAGGTCAGTTCGCCGCCGCTGTAATCTGGTGGGTCTTCCATGTTGTTGGCTGGCAAAAAGCTGAGCAGACGTTTGCAAATACGGAACGCGTCTTCTTCATCCTGGGCCAGAAAATGGACGTTACCGCTGTGGGCCATTTGCGCGTCAGCGCCGCCCAATTCTTCGGCAGTAATCTTTTCGCCGGTTACCTGTTCGATAACCTGCGGGCCGGTGATAAACAGTTCGGCGCCGCGAATCATCACAATAAAGTCAGAAAGCGCCGGCGAGTAGGCCGCGCCGCCGGCACACGGCCCGGCAATCACCGAAATCTGGGGCACCACCCCGGACAGTAACACGTTGCGGTAGAAAATCCGGGCGTATCCGCTGAGCGAGGTGACCCCTTCCTGAATACGAGCGCCGCCGCTGTCATTAATCACAATAACCGGCATGCCGCACTTTAGCGCCAGATCAAACATTTGGGCAATTTTGTTGGCGTGCATTTCGCCCACCGAGCCGCCCAACACGGTAAAATCCTGCGAGGCAACAAATACTTCCCGCCCGTTGACGGTTCCAACACCGGTCACCACACCTTCGGCGGGCGTTTCTTTGCCAACCATGCCAGAGGCGGTGCTGCGATGTTTGGTGAACATGTACAGTTCCTGAAAACTTTCGGGGTCAAACAAGTGCGCCACGCGCTCGCGGGCGGTCCATTTGCCTTTGGCGTGTTGCTGTTCAATACGCTTGGCCCCGCCACCCAGGGCAATCTTTGCCTTGAGTTCTTGTAATTCTTTTATTTTATCTGCGGTTGTCTTTGCCATAAGTCTTGCCTTTCGTTACTATCCGCTTGGATTTATGCATTCGATTAAATTTCTGGCCGCAACCAGTTTGTAAGGTCAAAAAGATGGTTTTTAACTCCGTTTGCCAATTCCGGCCAGAAAATAATTTTATGATTCAGGGGCGATGGCGCACCCTGGCCGGGTATTTCTTTACGAGCTAAAGAAAAAATACCAGATTGCGGCTACAATAGAACCCAGCACACAACTCACTACCAGCAGTTGCAAACCACAAGCAATTGGCGCGTATCGCATTTCAAACTGGCGCTCATCAACGGTCAACATTTTCTTTGATCTTCTCCTGCCAAAAATCCATTGCCATACATTTGCATGGTTCAGCTTGGGCCTCGTTTCCGGGCCGATAGCTATGCGGACAGCTCTGGGCCATGCCACCGTGAAAAGCCGGCGCGGAGTGATGCACATGCCACCAGTTACCTTCACCACCGGCATAACCACAGTTGTTGGCCATTGTTTGTAAATCAAAACTTGTACCAAGACTTTGCGCGGGAATAGGCTGGGGGATGATACATCCGTAACGGTCGTCAAAAATACAGCGGCGGGGCACTTCGGCGGGCTTTTGCCAAAAACGGCCAATTCGTCTGAGGTAACTTAAAATGCTATACACTAATTGTTTGCGGGCTTACTAATACCTTCATTATTTGTGAAATGTGTAACACAAACAGTCAGGTATATTACGATTTATTTTTAACTTCCGCAAATACACGCTGACCGCATAGAATAGCGCTCGATCAAAACACGTTGCCAGCGGCACCTTACGCTTTTTCGTATAGTTCAATCAGCACCCCGTGCGCCGATTTGGGATGCACAAACACGTATTTGTCGCCACGTTTGTTGGTGCGCGGCTGGCCCAAAATTTCCAATCCCTGAGCCTGCATGCGGGCCAGGCTTTCTTCGATGCTCTCTACTTCCAGACACACGTGGTGCAGACCCTCGCCGCGTTTGGCCAGATATTTGGCCACGCCGGAGTCCTCGGTGGTGGGCTGGATCAGTTCAACCTCGCCGGCGGGGGTGGGCATGTAGGCCACGCGCACGGCCTCGTCCGGCTCATCGTGGACCGCTTGCAGCGGCAGGCCGAGGGCATCGCGGTAAACGGTCAGGGCTTTGTCAATGTCTTCAACGACAATGGCGATGTGATTAATTTTTGCAGTCATAGGATTCCTCGCTTTTGGGTTAATTACACTGGGCAGCAGGCGTCAGAAAAGTCAATAAACGAATATGCGAATTGCGACTGTAGGGGCGCTTCGCGAAGCGCCCCTACACCAATCCTCTGCCAGCTAATCCGACTCCCGGCTCCTGCTGCCCGTTTCTTCAAATAGAGTTAGCAATTCCTGCACCGCTGTGGTGACGGGCAGTTGATCGTGAGTAACAGCGGCTTCCACCTGCGGCAGCCGGGCCTTGATGGCCGGGTGATTGAAAAAGCGCTGGCGCAGATGCTCTTCGATCATCGATTTCATCCAATCGACGGCCTGCGCCTGCCGCCGCCGGGCAAACACGCCGGACTCGCCGGTTTGGGCCCGAAACTCTTCAATCACCTGCCAGATGTCGGCAATGCCCATGCCGGTCAGCGCCGAGCAGAGGTAGGCTTTGGTGCGCCAGCCTTCGGTGGCCGGAGCCAGGTAATGGAGCGCCATATTGTAATCGGCGCGGGCGCTGCGAGCTTTAGTCAGGTTGTCGCCATCAGCTTTGTTGATGAGAATGGCGTCGGCCAGCTCCATGATACCTTTTTTGATGCCCTGCAGCTCGTCGCCGGCCCCGGCCAGTTGCAGCAGTAAAAAGAAATCCACCATCGAGCGGACCATCGTTTCGCTTTGGCCCACGCCGACGGTTTCCAGCAACACCACATCAAAACCGGCGGCTTCGGCCACCAGCATGGTTTCGCGGGTTTTGCGGGCCACGCCGCCCAGCACCCCACCGGTGGGCGACGGCCGGATAAAGGCGTTCTCCTCGCGCGAGAGCTGCTCCATGCGGGTTTTGTCGCCCAAAATGCTGCCGCGGGTCACGCTGCTGGTCGGGTCGATGGCCAGCACGGCCACTTTGTGCCCCTGCGCCAGCAGGTGCATGCCAAACGCCTCGATGAAGGTGCTTTTGCCCGCGCCGGGTACGCCGGTTATCCCCACCCGGATCGACTGGCCGGTGTGCGGCAGCAGTTGCCGCAGCACCTCCTGCGCCGTTTCCTGATGGGCGGCGGCGTTGCTTTCTATCAAAGTGATGGCCCGGCCCAGCGTCGTCCGGTCGCCGGCGAGCACGCCCTGCACGTAATCCGCCACCGAAAGCTGCCGCCGGCGGCGGGCCGGCGTTTGGGCCGGCGGCGGATCGGCGTAGGGCAGGCCGTCGTGGCGGCTCTCGCGCCCCTGCACCACCCGGCTGGCAAAAGCGTCGTCCGCGTCGGCGGGTGCCCATTCGGGTTTGCGGGGAGCGTTAGGTTGGGGGGAGGATTTTGGGTCAGTCACTAGATTTTTCGTCAAAACTGTTTATGTTTACTGTTGGCACGTGTTACGTGTTGCGTGCTCCGTTTGATAATCACGCATCACGCATCACGCATCACGTTTAGCTCACCGGTTCACCGAGCCGCCGGTTCACTTCTTCCAGTACTTTTTTGGCGGCGACGGGAATGACCGTGCCGGGGCCAAAAATGGCCGCCGCGCCGTGCTGGTACAGATATTCGTAATCCTGCGCCGGGATGACACCGCCGGCCACCACCACAATGTCGTCGCGGCCCAGTTTGGCCAGCTCGCCGACCA
>CAYOXS010000150.1:0-13417 GCA_964407935.1 uncultured Caldilineaceae bacterium | reverse complement strand
ATTCGGCTATTCAGCGTGTTGTGGGGGCGCTTCACGACCCGCCCCGACTCAATTTTTGTTGTCATTGCGGCATCGCAGCTGATGAATCGTCTTCACCACGCAGCCTGCGCGGCAAAATCGGCCAACTGCCGGTAGCGCCGGTAATTCTCGGTGTAAACTGCGGCCAGCCCTCGCTCCGGCTGAAAGCGGCGCGGCTGGCCAAAAGCGTGCTGCAGCGCGGCGTCAAACGAAGCTTGGCCCAGCGCCGCCACGCAGTAGGCGTACAGCGGCCGGGTAACGGTGTCCTGCGCCGAAAAAATCAGCACTGGCCGCTGGCACACATCGGCAATTAACTGCGGCCAGCCGGGGGTTGAAGCGCCGCCGCCGGCCAGGGCAATTTCATGGATGGGTACGCCCAACTCTTCGGCAATATCAATAAGGTGGCGCAGGCTAAAGGCCACGCCTTCAAGCACGGCGCGCAGCATGTGGCAGCGGGAGTGGCCCAGCATAAGGCCGTAAAAACCGCCGCGTAGCTGATCGTTCCAGTAGGGGCTGCGCTCACCGGCCAGGTAGGGCAGAAAGAAGAGGCCGTGCCCGCCCGGTTCTGTGGCCAGCGCGGCGGTAACCGCAATTTCCAGCGCGGGCTGATCTTCGTACAGCGCCTGCCAGGCCCAGGTGAGCGCCGCGCCGCTGGTAGACAGCACCCCGTTTAACAGCCGGCAGGGCAGAAACGGGTAAATGTAAAGCCGCTGGGTTGGGTCGTCAAAGTGCTGGGTGTCGGTGAGCGGGCAGGAAATCATAGCCGAACTGCCCAGCGAGCAGGTGAGCCGGTGCGGCTGCGGCGGCGCGCCGCCCAGCAGGGCAATCACATCGCCCGCGCCGACAATCACTTTGGCCGCCGGCGGCAGCCCCAACGCCGCTGCTGCTTCTGGCAGCAACGGGCCGGCGTCGGCGGTGGCCGGACGGATGGGCGGCAGCACCGTGGGAGGCAGGCCAACCAGCGCCAGCCGGTTAATGGCCCAATCCTGCGTCTGCTCATCAAACAGGGCCGCGCCGCCGGCTTCGGTGACATCTGTGGCCAACTGGCCGGTGAGCCGGTAGCGCAGATAATCTTTGGGCCACAGCAGCGTGCGGGTTTGCTGCAACACGTCGGGCCGGTGGCGGGCCAGCCAGAGCAGTTTAGGTAACGTGTAGGCCGAGTTGAGCCGCGAGGGTGGCAGCCCCAACTGCCGGCGCAGCTCGGCGGTTTCGGCCACGGCGCGCCGGTCCAACCAGAGAATGGTGGGCGGCAGAGGCTGGCCGGCGGCATCCAGCAGCACCGCCGTGTGCATCTGGCCGGTTATGCCGATGACCTTTACCTGTGCCAGATCGATGTCTTGCGCCCGCAGCTCGGCCACGGCGGCCAGCAGCGCTGCCCACCACGTGGCGGGGTCGGCCTCGGCCCAGCCGCTTTGTGGGGTTTGGTGCGCCAGCAGTTGCGCGGCCGTGGCCAGCAGCCGGCCATCGACATGGTAGAGCACAACTTTTAACGCTGACGTACCGACATCGATGGTGAGTATCATTGGCGGTTAACTTCCGGCCTCGCCGTTGACTTCGATCATTATTTTCAGCCCGGCGGTGTCCGCTACCAGTTCAAAACCGCGGCCAACTTCTGAGAGCGGCAGCAGGTGGCTGATGAGTGTTTCGGTGTTTACCTGGCCGGTTTCGATGAGGCGCAGCGCCTGAGCCATATTCTGCGGCGTGCTGTCGGCCGAGCCGGTGAGGATGAACTCGCCGTAGTGGATGAGGTTGGGGTCAAGGCGCAGTTCATCGCGGGGGTAGATGCCGGCAAAAATGTTGAGCCGGCCGCCGGGCGCCAGCAGCGGCAGCGTTTGCTCCACCAGCCGCGCCGAACCGACGGCCACTACCGCCGCATCGACGCCCCAGCCGCCGGTGGCATCTTTCACAAATTCGGCCAGATCGGTTTCTTTGGGGTTAACCACCCACTCCGCGCCCATGCTTTTGGCTTTGGCCAGCCGTTCTGGCACCAGATCGGCGGCGATGACCCGCGCCCCAAACTGGCGGGCCACCTGCATATGCATCAGCCCGATGGGGCCAACGCCCACTACCAGTTCAACTTCGCCGGGGTAAAGCTGGAACATATTCTGGCCGCGCACCACGCAGGCCAGCGGCTCCATAAAGGCCGCGGCCTTGAGGCTGGTGCCCGGCTGAAGGGGGTAAATGTTCTGGCGGGGCAGGCAAACGTAATCGCCGTAGCCGCCGCCAAATTGCTGGTAGGTGGGCTGCTGGCAGCGGTTTTGCAGGCCGCGGCGGCAGGCCGGGCAAACGCCGCACTTCACAATAAAATCGCAAACCACTGGCTGGCCAACGGACAGGTCTTTGACGTTGGCGCCAACTTCGGCCACGTAGCCGGAAGTTTCGTGGCCCAGCACCCGCGGAAATTTAACCGATGACGATTTGCCGGAAAAGGCGCGCACGTCCCAGGGGCAAATGCCGGTGTAAGCGGTTTTGACCAGCACCTGATTTTCGCCGACCTCGAAAATGGGGCGTTCGCGTAGTTCAATCTGGCCGGGGGTTTCGCACCACATCTGGCGCATAGTTTTTACAGACATAAAGGGTTCTCCTCAAAAAAAATAAGCAAATCAGCGAAGTAGGTCGGGCTTGTAGCCCGACGGTCACGCTGCAAGCGTGACCTACTTTTGCTAAAAGTTTGCGGCAGGAGTCCAAAACTACAGTTTTGGACTCCATATTTTTGTTCGCGTTGCCGTGATGCAGGCTGAGTCCGTCTCCTCTGAAAATGTGTATCAGCCTTTGGCCGCGCCCGCGGTTAGCCCCTGCACAAAGTGACGGTTCAAAAACAGGGCGATAATAATGGCCGGGATGATGGCAAAAACCGACATGGCGGCCATAATGCCCCAATTGATCTCCGAGGCGCTGAACGAGGCCAAAATGCCCAGTGGCATCGTTTTGGTTTTGGGCGAGGTCAGCATCAGGGCAAACAAAAAGTCGTTCCACGAGAAGATGATGCAATAGAGCGCCGAGGCCATAATCCCCGGCACCGACAGCGGCAGCGCGATTCGGTAAAACGCCTGCAACCGCGACGCGCCATCAATCAGCGAGGCCTCCTCCATTTCCTGCGGCACATCTTTGAAGTAGCTGCGCATCATCCACACCACAAACGAGGCGTCAAAAATGGTGTCGATGATGATGACAGCGGCGTAGCTGCCCAGCAGTTGGATATCGCGCATAATCAGGTAAAAGGGAATAAGCATGGCGATGGGCGGGATCATCAGCAGCACCAAAAAAAAGTACGATGACATGCCCAACAGCCGTGATTGCGTGCGGGCCACGGCATAGCCGGCCGGCACGCCCAGCAGCAGCGATAGCAGCGTGGCTCCGGTTGAAATAATGATGCTGTTCATTAAAAAACGCAGAACGTTGCTGTGCTGCCACACCTCCTGAAAATTTTTAAGGGTGAACTCAAAGAAAATCCATTTAGGTGGAATAGAAAAGGCTTCGCGGCCAAATTTAAAAGCAGTGGTGACCAGCCAGAACATGGGCAGCATAAAAAACAGGATCACCAGAATCACCGCAAGATTGAGCAAAATTTGTTCCAGGCGTGACGGTTTGGTCATAATTTGAGTTACACCTGTTGTCGTTCGAGCACCATAATGTAAATAATCGACAGAATACCGACCACCACCAGCAAAATATTGGCCAGCGCCGCGGCGTAACCCATATCAAAAAAGGTCATGCCGACGGTGTAAATGTGGTAATTGAGTACGGTGGTGGCGCTGCCGGGGCCGCCGGCGGTGGTGGCGAAAATAATGTCAAACACTTTGAAAGATTGGGTGGTGCGCAGCAGCAGCCCGATCAAAATGGTGGGCTTGAGCATGGGCAGGGTAACATACCAAAAACTCTGCCAGCGCGACGCGCCATCGACCACGGCCGCTTCGTAGGGATCGGCGGGCAGGCTTTTCAGTCCGGCCAAAAAGATAATCATCATCAGCGGCGTCCACTGCCAGACATCAACCAGAACCACCGCCGGCATGGCGCTGGAAATTTCGCCCAGCGGGCCGCGGCCAACAGCCATGCCGGTTAGTTTGAGGTAGTAGGGGATCACCCCAAAATCCACATTGTACAGCGATTTCCAAACCAGCCCCACGACCAGCGGCGGAATGGCCATCGGAATAAGCAAAAACGAGCGGATAATTTGCATCAGCCGGGTTTCTGCCGCCAGAAGCAGGGCCAGCAGCAGGCCAAAAACCATTTCAATGGCCACGGTTCCGGCCACAAAAACAAGGGTGTTGGTCAACGATTTGATGACCTGGGGGTCGCTAAAAGCGGCCAGATAATTATCCAACCCCAAAAACGTGCGGATCTGGTTGGGGTCGGTGAGGCGGTACTTGAAAAAGCTGATAAAAAAGGCAAATGAGAGCGGATAAATAGCAATACCAAAAACAAAGACCAACAGCGGGGCCAGCAGCAGCAGGTAATGTTTTTCGGCGCGAATAAACTGTTTCAAGATAACCCCTCAGTCCTGACAGAAGTGTGCAATCAGTGCCACAAATCGGGGCGCAATGACTCCCAAATTCTGTTGGTATTTCAGATTATGTCACTCTGAGCGACCGTAGCGAGCGAAGAGTCTCCTTTTGATCGTGATTTTGGAGATTCTTCGTCGCTACGCTCCTCAGAATGACCTCTGGCGAGAAATGCCAACAGAACCTGGTTGTTAGAGGCCATTGCGCCCCTTTGTTTCTACAACTTACTTCATTGCGCTTTCAACCTGGGCTTGCGCCTGGTCAAGAGCTTCCTGGGCAGACATTTCGCCGACCAGAAAACCGTTTACGGCCGTACCGAGCGCATCCTGAATAATGCTGTATTGGGGGATGCGGGGGCGGTAATCGCCATCGCCTTTTTCAAACGACGCCAGCATAACCGGGAACCAGGGGTATTCGGCGTTCAGTTCGGGGTCTTCCAGCGTGCTGCGGCGAATGGGCGCGCCATCGTTGCGAATCCACTCTTTTTGAACTTCCGGGCTGGTAATCCATTTGATAAATTCCCAGGCCGCGTCGGGATTTTTGGAGTCGGCATTGATGCCAATGCCCCAGCCGCCAAAGCCATATTTGGGTTCCATGCCTTCAGTCACAGGGGCGGCGGCAACATCCACATTGCCGACGATCGAGGAGATGTCGGGGTTTTCGTAGCCGGCGCGGGCAATGCTCCAGCCTTCCATCATGGCCACGTTGCCGGAGCGGAAGGCAGTTTCACGCTGATCCCACCAGTAATCGGTGCTGCCGGGCGGAGCGTACTTAAACAGCGAGCCAAAAAACTCCAGAATTTCAACATTTTCGGGGGTATTGAGGGCGGGTTTGCCGTCTTTATCCAAAATTGAGCCGCCATGCTGCTGCACCCAGGCCATATAATCCTGCGCCACCGCCGGCCCCTTGGCTCCCAGCAGGGCAATGCCGTAAAAATCCTTATCGGCGGCGGTCAGTTTTTCGGCGGCGGCCAGCAGTTCCTGCTGGGTTTTGGGCGGCTCAATACCGGCTTCGGCCAGCACGTCTTTGCGGTAGTTGAGCACGTTGGCGTAACCGGCCAGCGGATAAGCCCAATGTTTGCCTTCCCATTCACCCAGAGTCCAGGCGACCGGCATAATATCATCCAACTGCAATTGGTCTTTGTCACGGGCCATATAGTCGTCCAGAGGCAAGGTGTAGCCGTTGGCCGCGTATTCGCCGGACCAGACAATATCAACCGTCATTAAATCGTAGCTGCCGGTGTTGCCCACAAAATCGGCGGTGAGCTTTTGGTACAGGTCAACATAACCCAGTTCATCCATTGTGACCTTGATGCCGGTTTCTTTTTCAAATTCGGGGATCAAGTTGCGAAAGGCGGTGACGTATTGGTCGGTCATCGAGGCCAGAACCAGTTCGGTGCCGGCAAACGGTTTGTCAGTGGCCGCTGGCTCTTCGGCGGGAGCGGCCTCTTCAGCCGGGGCGGCCTCTTCAGCCGGGGCGGCCTCTTGGGCCGGAGCTGCTTGTTCGGCGGGTTTTTCTGCCGGCTGAGGCGCCGGCGCCTGGCCACAGGCGGCCAGGATCAATCCCAACAGTAATGCCACAACAACTACAGACAACTGCCTGACTTTCATGGGAATCTCCTCCAAATGGATTACAAACGACTCATTTTGACAGGTTGATTGGTTTATGACCGGTTGTTTTTAGTGCAAACATCACCTCCTTACAAGAATATGCTGTGAAACCGTTGGGAGTGAAGCATTTGAGCGGGGAGCAGAGCAGAACCAAACATCAGCGTTCGGCGTAAACTGAATATTTGTAGCGGTCACCCCGGTTGAAAATCTGGTGAAATTCAACGGGTTGGTGACCATCGGCGTAAACAACGCCTTCTACCAGCAACAGTGGAAAACCAACCGGCACATCCAGCAGTTCGGCCTGTACCTCGGTGGCCGGCACCGCCTGAATGGTTTGTTCGGTGTGGGTCAGTTTGATGCCCTTTTTTTCCAGCAGCGACCAGAGCGAGATTTCCTGGTTGAGTTCCAGCGGGGTCAGAGTCAGGTGGGGTGGCAAATTTAGGTAAACATAAGACAGGCCGATAGCCTCATCATCGGCCAAACGGAGACGTTCAACCACCCAAATCCAATCCTGCTCATCAAGTTGGAGCAGGGGCGCCAGTGGCGTGTCAACCTGCTGGTGCCGCAGCGACAGCAGCCGCGAGCCGGGTTTCCAGCCGGCCTCTGTAGTGGCCTCCGAGAAACTGTTCATCCGGCTCATGGGCCGGTGAATTTTGGTTTTGTTAACAAAAGTACCTTTGCCTTGTTGGGTTACCAGGTAGCCTTCGCGGGCCAGTTCATCAATGGCCCGGCGTACGGTAATCCGGCTCACCTGAAAATGCTGCCCCAGTTCCTGTTCGGTGGGGATCAGCTCTTTTTCCTGAAACGCGCCTTCTCTGATCAGTTCCAGCAGGACATCCCTGATCTGTGAATAGAGTGGTACCGGTGAGTTGCGATTGATCGGTGTAATCGGCGCGCCATCCAATTTAGTCATACCTGGCCCCATTGACCGGCAAAAATTTGTTATAACAATATGTAAAAAAGGTTATAACATTATGATCAATATAGCACAGATTTAACCGGCTTGTCAAGCGATTTTGAAAATTGCCGCGTTTCAGCTAACTTCAGTAACTTTTTTCACAACCCCGTAGTTTCCCCGGGGTCAGAGGCAGGGCTGCCTGAAAAATCGGGTAAATTGTACGCTTCACAAACAAGCCCCTATGTTCTTATACTGAATTGTGGCACCCTTTGCCAATGAGCAATGGGTTCCGTTCAAAGTGGAAAGAGAAGGATTACTGAATGATTAAATTCAGGGAATTGGTACTATAAAAGTACCAGATGGTTAACTTTCTCGTAACTTTTCTGGAGAGGGTACGACCTTACACAACGGTCGGCGTTGTTTTTCAGAACAACCAGCCAGCATACCCAATCTCACGGATAACGAGGGGGGAACCCTGAGAAAGGTATTAACATGACCCAGGCATTTGTAACCGACAGCCGCCCGTCGATCCCACGGGCCACAACGGCGGTTAAACCCTACGAACTGGAGTTCAGCCTTTTTATTGTTGTGGTTTTGTGCGGGGTTTACATTGCCTATGAACTGATGGCAGAACCAGGCGGCGGGCATCCTTTTGGGCACAGTTTGGGCATTTTGGGCACTATTTTAATGGTGATGACCGAAGCCCTGTACAGCCTGCGCAAACGCAGTAGTTGGCTAAATTGGGCCGGGCCGGTGAGATATTGGCTTTCGTTCCACATTTTCACCGGGATAGTTGGGCCGGCGCTGGTGCTGATGCACACTGGCTTCGAATTTCGTGGCCTGGCCGGTATTACCATGCTGCTCACCCTGATTGTTGTGGGCAGCGGTTTTATTGGCCGCTATCTGTACACCGCCCTGCCGCACACCCTGTCCGGCGTCACCGCCTCACATCAGGAAATTGAGGCCGAAATCCACACCATTCAGGCCACCCTGTCGCAATTTCAGGCCCAAAAGCCGGAACAGTTCCAGCAGGTGGTGGCTCAATTAAGCCAGCGCACTCTCCACCGAAACCCAACATTGACGTTGTACGGCCGGATATTTTTTCAGTGGCGTTACCGCCGCCAGGTTCGGCGGGCGCTGCGCCAGTTGGAGCAACTGGAAGCATCGCAGCGCCAGCAACTGGAACAGCTTTTGGCCCGCAAACGAGAGCTTGAGCGCCAAACCGAAATGCTTGAAACCGCACGGCGGCTGTTACGCTCGTGGCATATTCTCCACGTGCCCATCGGGTTGACGCTCTTCTTTTCGGTGGCCGTTCACGTGGCCGCCACAATCTACTACGGAGCGGGATTGTTCAATTGAGACAATATCGGCTTCTGGAGCGGCAGCACCCCATCTTTTCCCCTCTGGCCCTCATTTCAACCATCATCCTGATCTGCGGCCTGGCCGGCTGGGTTACCGTGGCCGGCGGGCAGGCCTTTAGCCCCGGCGGGCTATCGGCGGTGAACCACGACAGCGAGCCGCTCGGCGAGGTTTTAACTCACGCCGATTTTGAAACGGATTGCAACCAGTGTCACGCTCCGTTCAAAGGCATCGAGGCCCAACGCTGCGAACGCTGCCATACCAACATCGCCGGGCAGCTTCAAACGGGCCAGGGTATCCACAGCCGGTTTGAAAACGTAACCCGCTGCGGAGATTGTCACCAGGAGCACAAGGGGTACAACTTTGACCAGTTTGCCGCGGCCCTGGTTGATTTTAATCACGGGCTGACGGATTTTAGTTTGGAGAAACATATGTTTGATTATCAGGACTCGCGCATGGCCTGCACAGCCTGTCATCAGCACACCGGCCGCAAATTCACGCTGCTGGCCAACGCCTGCGCCGATTGCCATCAAACCGCCGCCGCCGATTTTATGACGGCTCACACGGCGGCGTATGGTCAGGAATGCGTGGCCTGCCACGATGGCCACGACACACTGGCCGGCTTTACCCTGGCCGCTCACGCCGAAGTGTTTGAGCTGACCGGCGTCCATGCCAGCACCGCCTGTGAAGAGTGCCATAATGGCGGCCAATTCAAAGGCACCGCCTCGGAGTGTGTGGCCTGCCACGCCGAGCCGGCCGCCCACGCGCAGATGTTTGGCACCGACTGCGCCGCCTGTCACACCCCGGCCGGCTGGCTGCCGGCCACGCTGGAGGCAGTGCCTTTTGACCACGCCCGCGATACCGGTTTTAGCCTGGTCACGCACAGTACCAATTTTGATGGCGCGGCCTTTACCTGCCGCACCTGTCATCCGGGCAGCCAGCCGGTCAGCTTCAGCGAGTCGTTGTGTGTGGATTGTCACCGGCCGGCCAACGCCGAGTTTATGGCCGGTCACATGGCCCAGTTTGGCCAAAACTGCCAAAACTGCCATCACGGTACCGGCGAAATGGCCAATTTTGACCACAACCAGGTCTGGCCGCTGGACGGGCAGCACGCCGCGCTGGCCTGCGATTCGTGCCACATTAACAAGGTATTTCAGGGCACGCCCACCGATTGCGTGGGCTGCCACGCCGAACCGGCCATTCACGCCGGGCTGTTTGGCACAACCTGCAATAACTGCCATACGTTGCAGGGCTGGCAGCCGGCCCGCTTAACCCAACATTCCTTCCCGCTGGATCACGGCGAGCAGGGCGAACTTGAATGCGCTACCTGTCACCCCGCCACCTACACCGAATACACCTGCTACAACTGTCACGAGCACGGCCCGGCCAACACCGAGCGCGAGCATTTGGAAGAGGGGATTACCCCGCCCCAACTATTGGCCTGCGCCCAGTGCCATCCCACCGGCCAGGAAGCTGTCAATTAACCAGAAAGGAACCGCTTTGAAAAGGATATTTACGGCGTTAACCAAATCATTGAAACTAACCGCCAACGGCCATAATGGCCACGCGTCCGGAGTTGAAAAACTGGGCCGGGTAGTGCCCGATGCCAGCCGTTGTGTTCAATGCGGCGTGTGCGGCTACAACTGCCCGGTCGGGATTCCGGTGCGTGATTACGCCCACCGCGGCCTGGCCGTAGACGATCCCGCCTGCATTACCTGCGGCAACTGCATTCAGGTGTGTCCACGCGGGACGCTGCGCTGGGAAACCAGCATTCACAGCCTCATCGCCGAGCGCTTTTCGATGTAATTGTAGAGCCGTAGGTCACGCTTGTAGCGTGACAGCAGCCGTGGGTCACGCTTGTAGCGTGACTGTCGGGCTACAAGCCCAATCTGCGATTTTCACAGATGGACAGGCGCAAAGAATTATTGGACAGCAGTTTCAAAATGGAGGGAACCCATTGATGAACGCAAATCGATATCTCATTATTGGCAACGGCGCTGCCGGCGTAACCGCCGCCGAAACAATTCGCCGCCGCGACCCGGCCGGAGAAATCACCATTGTCAGCGCCGAACCGCACCCCATGTATTCCCGGCCGGGGCTGGCCTACGTTTTGCTCGATGTCATTTCCCCCAAACAGGTTATCGCCCGCCAGCCGGAGTGGTACGCCCGGCAGCGGGTTAAGCTGGTGTACGGCCGGGCCGTGCAGCTAGACCCCACCCGGCAGCAGGTCAAACTTGAGTCCGGGAAGGTGCTGGCTTACGACCGGCTGTTGATTGCTACCGGGGCGCGGGCCACGCTCCCGCCATACCCCGGCGCTGAGCTGGAGGGTGTTGTCTATCTGGATACGCTCGATGGCACCAACGACCTTGTCCGGCAGGCCAAAAAAGCCCGGCGAGCCGTGGTCATTGGCGGCGGCATCACTGCGCTGGAACTGACCGAAGGGCTGGCCCATCGCGGGGTGGAAACCCACTACTTTGTCCGCCGCGATCGGCTGTGGTCCCAGGTTTTCAACGACGGCGAGTCCAGAATTTTAGAGGAACAAATGCGCGAACACGGCGTGATCATTCATTACCACACCGAAGCCAGCGAGATTCTGGGTGATAATCGCGGCCGGGTGCGCGGCGTCAGGCTAAACAACGACGAAGAATTTAAGTGCGATCTGGTTGGCGTGGCCATCGGCGTGAAACCGGTGCTGGATTTTGTGCAAAACACGGGTATCGCTGTTGACCGGGCCATTCTGGTGAACGAGTTTATGGAAACCAACCTGCCCAACATTTTTGCCGCCGGCGATTGCGCCCAGGTGTACGACCGCTGGACAAAGCAGTACATGCTCGATGTGTTGTGGCCCAGCGCCGTGGCCGAAGGCCGGGCCGCCGGGCTGAATATGTCGGGCTACCGGCTGGCCTACACCAAAGGCAGCCCGTTTAACGCCTGTTTGTTATTTGGGCTGCATATTGCCACCATCGGCCAGATCAACCCCCGCGGCGATGCGGCTGAGGCTGAACCGGAGGTGGTGCAGCATCTGTCGCGCGGCTCATCCGAGGTGTGGTTTACCCTGCCCAAACGGTACGCCAGCGCCTGGTCAGAGGATGGCTTCAACACCATCCGGCTGGTTTTAAACGGCGATTTTCTGGTTGGCGCGCTGGTTATGGGCGATCAAAGCCTGGCTGATCCGCTGCGTTACATCATTGAAAATGAAATTGACGTGCAGCATCTGGCCCCGGCGCTGCGGGCCGGCGGGCCGGCGCTGCGAGAGGCTGTGAGCCAGTACTGGCGCCAGCTCAACACTGCGCCGGAACAAGCGCCCGTTGAAATGGTAGCGGGTTAGCCTATGCGACGGTTAATCCTGGCCATTCTGGCCTTTTTACTGTTTTTGTCCATTGTTACGGCGGCGGTGTTTTACGCCGTTACGCCAAAAGCCCTGCCGGGCAATCTGCTCTATCCGGCCCGGCTGTGGCTGGAGCAAACATGGTACGTTACCCTGGCCGCCAACCCAAACGAGCGCATCGCGGCGCTGCTGGATTTGCTGGAACGGCGAATTTTCGATGTGGAACAGGTGCGCGGCACGCCCAACGAGCTTGTCGCCCTGATTTATTTTGACGCGGCGCTCGACCGGGCCGCCCAGGCCAGCGGCGATCCGCTGGCCGAAACGGGGTTGCAGTCCAAACTTGCTGCCGTTGAGCACCAGACTCAGCTCATCGATCTGGCTGCCCGCGCGCTGGCCGATCTGGACACGCTGGCGGTGATGCACGTGCCTGCGCCGGAAATCGCGGTGCTTATTTTGCACGCCAAACTTGAGTCGATGCTGCAAGCCGGGCGCAATCCCAATAGCTCGCCGGCCGATATTGCCCAGATTGCCGCCATGCCAACCAATTTGGCCAATGTGCTGTCGCCGGCCGCCGGCGAAATCAGCCTGATCCCCACTAAGGCGCTCGACAGCGCCCGGATTGTGTTTTTCCCGGATGCGGCCAGCAGCACCGTGCCCCACGGCTTTTTCCCGCTGATTGGCGGCCACGCCGATGTGAAGTGCGAGGCCTGTCACAGCAACGGCGTTTATCAGGGCACCGATCCCACCTGTTACGCCTGCCACGCCGCCGATGAACCGCACCGCGGCGAGTACGGCGCCCAATGCGAACGCTGCCACGCCACCGCCAACTGGCAACCCGTCAATTTTGATCACAGCCTGATCGGCGATACCGACTGCGCCGCCTGCCATACGCCGCCGGCCAACCACTACCCCGGCGAATGCCGCCAGTGTCACACCAACACCACCGATTTCAACCTGGGCATTTTTGACCACAGCACCATCGGCGATACCGACTGCGTTGAGTGCCACAATCCGCCGGCCAACCATTACGACGGCGCGTGTCGCCAGTGCCACTTTGATACCACCAACTTCCGCAACGCCAACTTTGATCACAGCACCATCGGCGATACCGATTGCGCCGCCTGCCATACGCCGCCGCCCAACCATTATTCGGGCGAGTGCCGCCAGTGCCACTTTGATACCACCAACTTCCGCAACGCCACCTTTGATCACAGTGGCATTGGCGATACCGATTGTTCGGCCTGTCACGCCCGCCCGGCCAATCACTACCCCGGCGACTGCCGCCAGTGCCACTCCGACACCGGCAACTTCCGCAACGCTAATTTCGACCACAGCGGCATCGGCGATACCGATTGTTCGGCCTGTCACGCCCGCCCGGCCAATCACTACCCCGGCGACTGCCGCCAGTGCCACACTGACACCGGCAACTTCCGCAACGCCACGTTCAACCACAGCACCATCGGCAACACCGATTGTTCAGCCTGTCACGCCCGCCCGGCCAACCACTACGCCGGCGACTGCCGCCAGTGCCACACTGACACGACCAACTTCCGCAACGTCACTTTCAACCACAGTACCATCGGCAATCTTGACTGCGCCGCCTGTCACAATCCGCCGGCCAATCACTATGCTGGCGAGTGCCGCCAGTGCCACACCGATACCACCAACTTCCGCAACGCCACCTTCAACCACAGCACCATCG
>CAYOXS010000149.1:12858-13452 GCA_964407935.1 uncultured Caldilineaceae bacterium | reverse complement strand
TTTGCCATTATGGGCTTGAAAATTCCGGCGACGCACCACATTTCGCTGCCGGCGGCAGTGGCCACCGTTGCCAGCGGCGGGTTATTGTGGGGCGCAATCTTTGGTATTTTGGGGGCGCTGGTGGGCGAATTTTGGGGCAACAGCCTCAACGATCACGGCGACACCCATATTGACCCTCCGGCGGCGACTATCGCCACGCTGACCAGCCTTTCGTTATTGCTGGCCTTTATCGGGGTGTATCAGTTCATCCCCCTGTTTTAATTGATAAGATGGACCAAGCGGCGATGTTGGTCGTATTATCTCTTCCCTCCGCTTAACTCGATCCTCTCCGCGGGCAGGCTGGTTACCGGCCTGCCCGCGCTATTTTACAGGCCACCGATAAAATGTTAGACTCTGTTGGAGGCAGGAATCAGGGTTCAAAGGAATAATAATACCCGGCAGAGCGAAGCCTCCCTGTGGGGCGGGTGAAAATCTTTCACCCCCACCCGTCGCTAACGCGACTCCCTCCCCCTGCCAGGGGGAGGGTTGGGGAGGGGGTCTATTTTGAAGGGAGTAAACGATTGATGTGGCGATTATTAAAAATACTGCCGGCTC
>CAYOXS010000149.1:9185-12848 GCA_964407935.1 uncultured Caldilineaceae bacterium | reverse complement strand
GTTTTAACCCCCCCCCCCCCCCCCCGGCGCCCCCGCCCCCCCCCCCCCGGGGGGGGGGGTGGGGGGGGGGGGGCGCCCTATTTTCAGAGGAGACCGATTTTAAGAGTCGGGGCAGGGATGCACCCTGACTCCTGAATCCTGACCCCTGATTCCTATTTTCAGAGGAGGCGAACCATGTTGATCGGTGTTTTTTCTGACGTGCACGATAATCTGGAAAATTTGCGCCGGGCGCTGGCGCTGTTTACCGAGCGCGGCGCAACCACCCTCATTTTCTGCGGCGATTTCTGCTCGCCTATTCCATCCCGTGAAATGGGCAGCGGCTTTGCCGGCGATATTCACGTGGTTTTTGGCAACGGCGATGGCGACCGGTTTGCTATTTCAAATGTGGCCAAAAACCAATACCCCAACTTAAAACTGCACGGTGAGCACGCCGAACTGGAACTCGGCGGCCGCAAAATCGCCGTCACCCATTACCCCTTTTACGCCAAAGCGCTGGCCCGCACCGGCGATTACGACGCTGTGTTTTCCGGCCACACCCACCAAAAGCACGAGGAGCGGTTTGGCAACTGCCTGTGGCTCAACCCCGGCGAACTGCTCGGCTGGCAGGGCGCGCCCACGTGCGTCATCTACAACACCGATACCAACTCGGCGGAGTTTGTTTCGCTGGCGTAGCCCTGTAATTTTGGCTGCAAAATTGACGCATCGGCCAAAGTATGCTAGATTTGGCCTGGGAATAGGTTTTTCACCGGGAACACTTGTTTGAAGTTGTGCAACTTGGCCACGGCTGCCCGTATGTTACGGCAGCCGCTTGATTTTTTTAGAAGGAAGCGAGCTGATGATGATTAAAAAGAAACTGATGCTAACCGCCATTCTGCTGGTTGCCGCCGTGCTGCTGCTAACCGGCATCCCGGCGCTGGCCTACCAGAGCAACGTGGGCGGCAGTCCCTACGCCGCCGACCTGCTGGTGAGCGGTTTGAACACCGGCAGCCTGGACCCCGGCCAGGAATACTGGTACGCCTACAGCCGCATGGATTTGGGCGACCCCAGCTACAACTCCATCATTCTCAGCCTCAACTTTGGGGCCGAGGGTGTGGCCGTGGCCAACCGGGTCAATTTTCAGGTCTTCACCTTCAAACAGGTCGAAGGCTGGCTGCAGGATAGCAGCGGCCCCGTTGACAGCCTGGGGCTGGGCACGCCCGCCAGCGCCGATTTCGACGTGAACACCGGCGAGCGCTTCTGGGCCGGGCCGGTAGCCGCCAACGATGTTTACTACGTGCGCATTTTTAACCTGTCGCCCAGCCCGGTGCAGTTCCGGTTAACCGCGTTGGGCCAGTCTCGCCCCGAAGTTGACGGTTTTATGTCGATGACCGGCGGCGCGGCCAACACCACTGCCGGCGCGATTCCGGCAGCGGTGAGCGTGCCGGGCCAGCCGGGTCAGTTGATCGAGCAGCCGGCCAAAAGCTCAATTGCGGCGGCGCTGCCCGTTGACGTGACCGACGGTTCGCCGGCCTCAACCAGTTGGCTGCTGGCGGCGCAGGCCATTCAGGGGCTGCCCCCGCAGGAAGCCGCGGCCTGGTTAATGTCGGCGGCTCGATTGGGCTGGCTGCCGGGCAGCAACAGCGCCACGCTGGCTAGTTCCGCGCCGGCCGCTGCGCCCGCGGCTGTGCCGGTCAACCCCAACCCCGACGCGCCGGCCAAAGTGGTTGAACCCAGCGGCGGCAGCAGCGAAGAACCGCCGGCCGTGGTGGCCGACACCATCGCAGCCGAGCCGGAGCCTGATCCCAACAGCGGCGAAAGCATCTACCCCAACCGGCCGCTCCATTTGCTGGACAGCCCCAACACCGGCCGCCTCGGCCCCAAAACCGAACACTGGTATACTTTTACCCCCGGCAAGGTCGATGGCAAGCTGATTGAAAATTATTCAATCACGATGTTCTTTACCCCCGGCGAACCGAATATTTCCCGTTACGTCACTTTTGAAGTATTCACCGGCAGCCAGTACCCCATTTGGGCGCGCGGCACGCCGGATGATATGGAGCATTTTGGGGCCGGGCAGTGGGTTTCGCGGGATGGCGATTACATTACCGGCGAGCGGCTGTGGCACGGCACCGTGGTCGATGGCGACCAGTACTACGTGAAATTGATCAACGGCACCAACAAATGGATTGATTACCATATGATCCCCGGCGACATTACCAACACCGAGCTGGGCGAACCCGTGGTTAAAGCGGTTAAAGCGGTGCTGAAAGAGCCGGCCGCGCCCACCGGGCAGGATATTGGCTCGCCGCTGGTGGTCCAAAAAGGTACTACGTCCGGCCACCTGCTCGCCGAAGAGGACCGGTGGTACAGCTTTACCACCCCCAACACCAACCCGGACAGCTATGATTTTCTGCCGTACATCATCGAGCTGATCCACAAACCGGGTTACGGTTACCTGGCTCATCACGTAAATGTTGAAATTTACCCCTACCAGATGCAGCACATCTGGCAGCGCGGCACTGGCGACCAGATGAAACCGCTCGGGGCCGGCAGCTTTGCCGAAACCGACGAAACCGCCGACACCCACACCTGGCGCTGGGACGGCCATTTGGTGTCTAACACTACCTATTTTGTCCGGGTGCGCAACGACTACAGCCAGCCCATCGACTTTGATCTGATTATCCGCTCGCATTGATTGCAGCGCAACCTGAAAACTCCGCAGGACTATTCGAGTAACCGGGAATGCATTAAAATTGATTTTTGCCCTCTCCCCTCCCCCTCCCCCGCTTATGGGGGAGGGGAAAGAGGAATTTGGTGTCAATTGTGGGCGCTTCGCGCCCACAATTGACACCATTTCCACACCCCCCATCCCAATGGGGAGGGGGCCGGGGGGATGGGGAAACAAGTTCTGCGTAGTTTTCAGAATGCAACCAAAAAGACCCCGCCGGCGGGGTCTTTTTGGTTTGAAATAATTGCGTAATAATTTTCCCCTACACTATGCTACAATAGCAGAAAGGGGAAGCTGATGTCGAAATTACTGATTTTAGTGGGAATCGTGCTGGCGGTTGGATTGTTTGCCCAAACGGCGCGAGCGGCTGCGCCGGCGGCCGGCCAGGATTACACGGTGCAGCTCGATGACCGGCTCAACCGGCTGGCCGACAAATTCTACGGCGAACCGGCGGCCGCAGCCATCATTATCGATGCCACCAACGCCCGCGCCGCGGAAATTGACCGCTACCAACCTATTGCCGGCCCGGATGAAATCACGCCGGGGCAAACGCTTTTTATCCCAGCGCTGAGTCCGGGTGAATTGATGGCCCAATTAACCCCAACCGGCCCTACTCCCGAACAGCAGACGCTGCTGACCAGTTTGCCGGTAAAAGGCACGCCGCCGGAGCTATTCAACGAGGTCTGGCTCAACTCATCGCCGCTCAAGCTGGCCGATCTGCACGGCAAAGTGGTGCTGCTGGAGTTTTGGACGTTTGGCTGTTACAATTGCAAAAACGTTATCCCATCGCTCCGGGAGTGGCACCAAAACTACGCTGCTGACGGGCTGGTCATCATCGGCGTGCATACCCCGGAATTTGGCTATGAACAGGAACTGGACAACGTGAAAGAGGCGCTGGTGCAGCTTGATGTGCAGTATCCGGTAGCCATCGACAACGACTGGCAAACCTGGCAGGC
>CAYOXS010000149.1:0-9085 GCA_964407935.1 uncultured Caldilineaceae bacterium | reverse complement strand
GATGGCGGCGCGGCGCTGGCGGCCATCGAGCAGCAGTTGCCCGACCTGATCGTCCTCGATTTGATGCTGCCGGTGCTGGGCGGCAAGCAGATCACCCGCATTCTGCGCGAGGGCGAAATTGATGTGCCGATCATCATGCTCACCGCCAAAGGCGAAGAAACAGACCGCGTTTCCGGTCTGGAATTGGGCGCCGATGATTACATAACCAAACCCTTTAGCCCCAAAGAGCTGGTGGCGCGGGTTAAAGCCGTGCTGCGCCGCGCCGGGACCAAACCCCAAACCGAACCCCGCGCGCCGATTACCGCCGGGCAGGTATCGGCCAACCCCACCACGCGGCAGGTGCTCAAAAATGGGCGGGAAATTACACTGACTGCCAAAGAATTCGATCTGCTCTGGTTTTTGATGAGCCATCCCGGCCAGGTTTTTTCCCGCGACCAGTTGTTGAATAATGTCTGGGGCTTTGATTTTTACGGCGATGCCAGCACCGTTACCGTTCACGTGCGCCGGCTGCGTGAAAAGCTGGAAAACGAGCCAACCAAACCGGAATACATTTTGACGGTGTGGGGCGTGGGCTACAAATTTGCGGCGGACCATCCCCAATGAGTCAAAAACTGAATTGGCGTGAAATTTGGCCCACCCTGCTGGGGTTGGGCCTGGCTTTTGTGGCGGCGCTGGCCATCGCCGTTTACGTGATGCAGGCCCCCCCCGGCGACCTGCGCGACCTGCTCCAGTTTTTGCTCACTTCCAGCATCCCGTCGCTGGTGGCAGGGTATCTGATTTTTTTGGTGGGGCGGCGCTGGCTGCGCTCGATCCGGCAAAAAGTGCTGCTGGCCTACAGCCTGGGCATTGTCATCGCTATCATCAATATTTACGTCACCTCGCAGTTAATGTTTGTCTCCCGGCACGATTTTTTGCTGCTGGGGCTGCTGCTAATCTTTGCCGGACTGCTGTCGGCGTCGTTTGGTTATTTGCTGGCCGGCAGCATCAACCGCTCGCTGGCGCAGTTGCAGGCCGGAGCCAACCGGCTCGCTGCCGGCGATTTTTCGGGGCGGGTGCATCTCACTGAAATTGACGAACTTTACAGCGTGGCTAACGCCTTCAACGTGATGGCCGATGAACTGGAAGCGGCCTTTGCCCGCCAGCAGGCGCTCGAGCGCGCCCGCCGCGACCTGACCGCCGCCGTCAGCCACGATTTGCGCACGCCCATCACCTCAATCCGGGCGATGGTGGAGGCGCTGCACGATGGTGTGGTTTCCGAACCGGAAATGGTGCGGCGCTACTACAGCAACATTCAGGCGCAAATCAAAAATTTGTCAACCCTGATTAACGATCTGTTTGAACTGTCGCGGCTGGAAAGCGAGCAGGTGCAGCTCGAGCTTGAGCCGGTCAATATTAATGATTTACTGTCAGACGTGGTTGAGTCGATGCAGGCCCAGGCCAACACTCGCAATATTTCAATCCGGGGTATTTTCTGCGAGGATTTGCCGCTGATCAAAGCCGAGATGGTGAAAATTCAGCGGGTGATTACCAATCTGGTGCAAAACGCGCTGCGTCACACCCCGGAAAATGGCGAGATTGCCCTTGAAACCCGGCTGGCCGAGCAGGGGGTGCAGGTGGATGTGATTGATACCGGCGAAGGCATTTCCGCCGAAGACATGCCCTTTATTTTTGACCAGTTCTATCGCGGCGAAAAGAGCCGCAGCCGTGAAACCGGCGGCTCCGGGTTGGGGCTGGCCATTGCCAAAAGAATTGTCGAGGCGCACCACGGCCAAATCTGGGCCACCAGCGACCCCGGCCACGGCGCAAGATTCAGCTTTGTGCTGCCCCTCCGGTAAAGGCCGTCAGTCGCCTTTGCTGTTCAGAATTTTGCGGATGGTCGCATCGATTTTTTGCATGTTGGGGGGCTTGGTAAAAAAACCGTCGGCGGCTTCACATGCCTGGCGGGTTTTGGCATCGGTGTAAGCCGACAGCATAAAAATGGGGATGCCGGCGGTGGCGGGGTCGCCGCGCAGCACGCCAATCGCCTCAATGCCGTCCATTACCGGCATTCTGATATCCATTAAAATAACGTCCGGCTGCCAGCTTTTGGCTTTTTCCACGCCGTCGCGGCCATTCTCGGCCGAGTTAACCTGATACCCCAGAAATTCTAACATTTTGCACAGGGTGTAGCGCAAATTGCTGTCATCTTCCACGTACAGCACTCGCGGCGCAGAGGGGTTGCTTTGCGTCATTTAATCCTTCCTTCAAGGCCAGCCGGTAATCCGCCAAAACTAAAAAGAGTATACCCAAGATTGGGTTACACGTAAAATCATTTGGCTCATCGGTTACGGCCGCTGCTCCAAATTGACCACTATTTTTATCTGCGGAGGAGTTTCGGCCGGTGTAATAATAACCGACAGCCGTTCGTTGGCCCGGTCAAAGGCCAGCCGGGCTTTTTCGTTAAAAATCGAGGTGATGACCTCCGTCCAGCCCAGCGGCGGCAGCGAACTGCGATAATAAAGCGTGGCGCTGACCGGGCTGATGACGCTGCGATATTCCAATAGGGCGGGATAGGCGGCGGTGATGTGCGCATCTGGCAGGCGGGGCAGTTGGGCCAGCGCCGGCGGAATGGCTTCGCTGGCGGCTGGCGGCGTGGGCGGCGGCGGGCCATCAACCGTTAGCCGGTAACTGAGCCGAAGCTGCGCTTCGTCAAACAGGTGCGCGCCGGCTGCCGGCGACAACGCGCGGACGGTGCCGGAAATCTGGTACTGGCGCACGGTGTTATCGGCGGTTGACAGCCACACCGCGCCTTCGGCCTGTTTAAAGATCAGCTCCGGGCTGGTCAGGTCTTTTTCGGTAAACTGGTACTGTTGCACGTTAACCCCATCGAGCTGCTCAAATTTGGGGGCGACGGTCACTGTTTGCGGCAGCGTCAGCAGACCGGCCAGCGGCAAAATGCCAAATTCCTGGCCTGTCACCGGCTGGTCAATTTTTGGCTCAAACCAAAAGGCGGCGTCATCCTGCCTCACAAATACCGCCCCGCCGGCGCTGACAAATTCAGTGGCGTTGGCGCTGTTTTTGCGGTTGGGAATCACGGCGTCGATGGTTTGTTGCTGGCGCTGCGCCGCATTTTGCCGGTCGATGTCGGCGGTTTGCTCAATTTTCCCGGCCGAGGTTTGCCCGCTCCGTTTGCCCTCAAATTCCAGCGACAGGCTGGTTTGGTAGCGGTTAAGCTGAACCAGGCCATCGCCGGCGCTGGCGGCCGGCACGCTGAAGAGCGTCAGCGGGGTGACGGTGGGCTGCGGCTGGCCCAGCGAGAGCGCGCTCAGGCTGCAGGCCAGTGTTGCCAGCGCCAGAGTTGCCACAACCAGTAAAATTTTTCGGGGCGGGATGGGCATTGCGTGATCCGCTTTCGTCAAAATGATTATTGTATATTATGTTAAGTTCTGAGCAGTTGTCAAAACTTTAGTCAAACTTGAGCGTGAGCTGGCTAACGCTCACCGCGTTGGCGGGGTCGGTTGACAGCAGGCGCAGTTTCAGCAGCGGGCCGGCAGTGGGCGGCAGGGCCAGCTCGGCGGTGAGCGGTTGGGGCGATAATTCAACCACGCTGGCGGGGGCGTCATCAACCAGCACTTGCAGCGATTGGCCGGCCGTTTCCGCCGCGGCGGTAATTCCGAGCGTGAGCGGCTGCCCGGCGGAGGGATGATGGACAAACAGCTCCGCGCCTTCGGGGTTAATTTTTCGCGTAGCGAGATTGCTCTCGCCGTCAAACCGATCACTCCAGCCCTGACCCAAACTCAGGTACGGGCGGGTATCGGTTTTGGGCGGAGTCTGGTACACCTTCAGCCGGCCGTCATTATAAACCGGGGCGGCGTTGGGCAGCGCCGCGGCCAGCCACTTTTCGGTGGCGTCGCGCTCCGGGCCGGGCGGCATCTGCCAGTAATCAAGCACAATGTAGCGCAGGTTGAAATCGTAAAAAATGGTCGGAGCGATTTCGGCCAGCGGCTGGCTGATGATGTCTGGCCCAAGATTGCGCCACTGCTGCAGCACCGGCGTTTTGGGCGCGAGCAGGCGCGGATTGTCGCGCGAGGTGTAGGCGGTGAGCAGCCGCTTGCCGTGGACGGTTTGGTGCAGCAGCGGTGTGGGCCGGTCCCAATTCATCGGCAGTTCGGCGATGGTGTAGCGGTCGGGGTCGGCGCTGATGTCGGCGTAAAATTGGGGGATGTCGATGGGCGAGACCGGGTAGGGCGCGGCCACAAATTCAAAACAGACCAGCCCGGCGGCCAGCAGCGCCAGCCCGTTGGCCGGCAGGCGTTTCAATTTGGCGCTGAGCCAGACCAGCCCCACCGCGGCCAGTACGCCCAAACTGAGCATAATCATCAAATCGTAGCGGCTGAGCGAGCGGGTTAAATTGATAAACGGCACGGTATGATACAGCAGCAGGTACGGTAGCGGCAGCCGCCAGCCGCCCATGCTCACAATCTGCCCGCCAACGTGCAGGTACGGCCCCAGCGCCAGCAGGCCGAATATGGCCAGTGCCAGCGCCCAAAACTTCACCGCGGCGTGTTTCCAGCCGGCGGCCAGGCTGACCAGCCCCAGCGCCAGCGGCGCAAATCCGGCAAAAACCAGCCGCTCCGAAGTGGTGCTGGTAAACGCGGCAGCCATCGATTTGGCCCACGCGCCCCACAGCGGGTGCATTTCCGAGGGCAGCACAAAGGCCAGCAGGTCGGCGGAGAGGGCGATATTTTGGGCCAGCCCGGTTTCCAGATCGGGGCGGCTGCTGGCGTCGCGGATCATCGGCCCCAGCAGCGGTAGCAGCGCCAGCGCAAAACCCGCGCCCACGGCCAGCGCTGCCAAAACTGGCCGGTAAAAATTGTTGGTTCGCCAGTTGGGCGCGGCCAATGCTTGGCCCCGGTTGCGCCACAAAACCCAAATGAGGGTGACGCCGGTAAAGAGCAGCAGATACAGGGTATGATACCAGTCCACCAGCGTGGCCAGAATCAAAAACAGGCAGGTGATGGCCGCGTTGCGCCACAGACGCGGCGCTGGGGCGGCGCTCGGCGGCTGCCAGGGGCGGAGGGTTTTCAGCAGCCACAAAATGTAAAACGGCGGCCAGATCATGCTGAACACCTGCATGTGGCCCAGCAGGTGGGCCATGTGAAACGGCGACATCGTGAAAATCAGGCCGGCCACAAAGGCGGCGGCTCGCTGGCCGCGGCCGGCCGGAAAAATCCGGCTGAGCGTGTAGAGGGCCAGCAGGTACGCGCCAAAACCGGCCAGCGCAAAACTGACCAGCACCACCGCGTTGTAGGCCACAGTCAGCCCAAAATTAAGCTGAACCGGTAGCGTCCACAGCCCGTTAAAAATGTTGAGCGTGTGAAACAGCAGGCTGACCCCGCCGGGGGCATCGAGATAATCGGTAAAAAAAGGACTGGTGCGCTCAACCAGTAGCGACTGTTTGACCCACCACAGGTTCCAGTAATTTTGCCAGCCGTCAAAACCGTCACCGGGGATGGCGCTGGTTAAGTAGCGGGTGGCCGGCCACGTGAGCGCCACCGTGAGCAGCAGGTATGCGGTTATCACCAGCGATTGTTTTTTCACAGTAAATGGCCCCAAAAATTAACAGGCCGATTATACCCCGCCGCTACGGCACGCGCAAAGCCTGAGAAAATGTAAAGTTTGCTCTTCGGGTCAAAACTGGTAGAATCGGAGGGTCAAATTTTCAGGAGCGAGGTCCCCGGCGAGTGGATCGCCGGGCAGATTTTATGGATAAACAACCGTCATCAGTAGAAATTCTGAAAAAAACGCTCAGAACGCTGGCCAGCCACACCCACCTTTTACCGGAAGAGATGGCCCAACTGCGGTTGGCCGATCTGCATTTGGCCGGCAAATCGCCCCACATCAGCTTTTCTCGGGCCGGCAGCGACCAGACCCGGAAAGTTGAGCTTGATCTGGACGTGCATCGGGCGCTGGTTGGCTGGCTGGTAGCCCGCCCCGATTCGGTCACCGATTTGCTCTTTCCCGGTGACGAATCGGATGGATTGACCGCGGATTACATCGAGGCTGTGGTTGGGGCGACTCGCGCCGCGCCCAAACCGGTGGCAGATACCCCCGAACCGCCGGCCGCGGACGAAACCATGTTCAGCTCGCCGCGCTCCGGCCCGCCGGTGTGGCCGCCCGCCGCGCCGCCGCCCCAATCGATGCCGGAAATGGACCGCCCGCCGGAAAGGCCGCCGCGCCCCTTTTCCCGGCCGCCAACCAGCGCGCCCGAAGGCGGCATGCCGTTTCCGCCGGTAGCGCCGCTGTCCAAGCCGCCGGAGTCTGGCCCGGAGGAGACCGAGCCGGAACCGGAGTCCGGCAGCCGGCCCTTCCCGCCGCGCCCGTTTGGGCCGCGGGTACCGCCAAAACCGGTGCGCAAGCGCGAAGATGAACCGCCCGCGCCGGCTATTGTCAAACAGAAACCGGAGCAGACTTCGCTGTCAGAAGCCGGTTTGCCGGTTACCACACCAATACAGCCCGAACCCGCGCCGGAACCGGTGGCCGCTGAACCGCCCGCCGCTGCCGACGAGATGTTTGTGCCATCCACACCGGTGGAGCCGCCGCCTGCCGCTGCCGACGAGATGTTTGTGGCCTCGCCGCCGCTGGAGCCGCCGGCGGCGATGGAGGAACAGCCGGCGGAACCGGTGGAAAAAGAATCGGCTCCGGCGGAGCAGCCGTCGATCAAACCGCCGCCGCTGCCTCCGCAAAAAGATGCCCAGCTCCTGCCGCCCAAACCGCCCCGGATTCCGGCTCGCGGCAAACTGCCGGCCCAGCGCTCGGCCACCCTGCCGGTGGCGTTGAGCGGGGTTTTGGCGGCGGTGCTGATTTGTGTGTTGTGTGTTGGGGCTGGCGGCGGCTACTACCTGCTCACCAGCGAATCTGGCGGTGATCTGCTGGCGGGCCTGGGGCTGGCCCCGGCGCCGGTTGAACTGCCGGCTGAGTTGCCGGAAACGCCGGTTGCTACGGAGGCTGATTCGGTATTTGAGTCGCCGGTATCGCCGGTTGGCACGCCAACGGCTACGGCCACGCTGCCGCCAACCAGCACGCCAACGCTGCTGCCCACCGAGACGGCGACGCCCGAGCAAACACCTACCCCAATCCCGCCCACCGAGCCGCCGCCAACAGACACGCCCGTACCCACGCCCACGGCCACCACCGCGCCGCCCACCGTCGCCCCCGCCCCCGCCGAGGAGGTGGACACGCCGACCCCGGAAGCTCCGGCCACTCCGGCTATGAAGTACGACTCGCCCAAATTGCTGGGGCCGGATGACGGCACTCGCTACGACGGCATCAACGAAGTGCTGCTTAAGTGGGAACCCGTGCCGGATTTGGGCGCGGATGAACAGTACGCCGTCAGGATTATGTATCGCTATAATGGGCAGGTAACTTATGGCGGGGCCAATGTTAAAGAGCCGCAGTGGGTGGTGCCCTTGCAGCTCTACAAAAAGATTGACCCGCCGGACAACCTGTACGAATGGTTTGTAGTGGTTGAACGGCTCAACTCCGATGGCTCCGGCACGGCCATCAGCCCGGAGAGCGAACACCGGCAGTTTACCTGGAGATAACAAAAAGCCCCGTCACACATCGACGGGGCTTTTTTTACGCGGAGAGCAAAATTATTGGGATGAAAAGGCGTGCCGCCAGGCAAAGGTGCGGCGGTAGCCGTAATCGGTGCTGAAGCTGCCAAACGCTTTGGCCGGCATGCGCCGCAGCGGGTGGCGAGACAGGGCGCGCAGGCCGCGCTGGGCAATTCGCAGCGGCGAGTAGATGGCGCGGCAGACCCGGTCGTATTCGCGTTCAAACTCCGCTACCGACATCATTTTGGGGTAATAGGTGACGTGGGCCGTATCGTAGTAGCGCCACGTTTTATCCGGGATGAGCCGGTTTTCCTGCACAAGCTGGTCGCGGAAAGGCGTGCCGGGGTAGGGCGTGAGAATAGTGGTGCTCAGGCTGTCCAGCCCGGCGGTGCGGGCAAATTCCCAGGTATCCCACATCACTTTGGGTGTGTCGGAATCAAAGCCAAAGACGAACAGGCCCACCACGCCCAGCCCGTGCTTTTGAATATCGCGGATGGCCTCAAAATATTGTTTGGTTTGCCCCTTGCTTTTGCCGCCCAACTCGCGGCGATTATCGGGGTTGACCGACTCGAAGCCAATGAATAATTTGTCGAGGTGGGCGCGTTTGGCCAGTTTGAGCAGCTCCGGGTATTTGGACACCATCATTTCGGCCTGGGTGGTCCAGCCGCGCAGAGGCAGTTTTTCCAGGGCCAGGAACAGTTTTTCGGTGTAATCGGGGTCAATGGCAAAAGCCAGGCCAAAATTGTCGTCGGTCAGGAAAAAACGGTCAATTTTGCGCCGCTCGATTTCTTCGACAATTTCCTCAACCGGCCGAAAACGCATTTTTTGCCCGCTCACCCGGATAGCGGTGCAAAATGAGCAGTTGCGCGGGCAGCCGCGGGTAATTTCCATCATCGGCGTCCAGAAACGGCGATGCTCGTCCATCATCGTGATTACCCGGTCTGAAAGCGGAGCGACGCCGGCCAGATCGGCCCACTCGGTGTCGTCGTAGCGGGGCTGGAGGGAATCATTAATGAAATCCTGGATGATTGTGGGCCAGGTGCGGTAGGCTTCGCCGGTCACAACCACATCGGCCCAGCGTTCCACATCCTCGGGCATCAGTGTGGCGTGGCTGCCGCCCACCACAATGGTCTGCACACCGGCCTGACGGGCAATAGCGGCAAACTGTTCGACCTGCTCAATTTCCAGCGTTTTGGCGGTAATGCCCACCAGATCATGCTTGCCCAGAGCGCGCAGTTTTGGTTCCACCGGCTCCCAGTCGTGATGCCAGATTTCTACATCAATATCATCCGGCACCAGCGAAGCCAGGCGCATCAGCGTGTAGGGAGCGGCCGGCGCTTTACCAAAAATTTTGCCTTCGCGGCCCGGTTGAATCAGTACAATTTTTCGTAATTCCAACAGTTTCCTCCTTGTTGGCCACAAGCAGGGCGAGAGTTCAAAATATCAGGGTAGCCGGAACCAAGAATTTGCTACCCGGCTACCCTGCCGGG
>CAYOXS010000148.1:2375-13460 GCA_964407935.1 uncultured Caldilineaceae bacterium | reverse complement strand
ACATTGACGGTGAGGGTGACCACGCCGGTTGAGCCGGGGTTGAGCGGGCTGGGCAGGTTCCAGCGGACAAGGCCACTGTTGCCCGCGCCGGGGGTGTTGATCGAGGCCGCACCGGCGGCGGAAGCGAAGGTGGTGTTGACCGGGGTATTGTCCTCGATGACGACATTGAGGGCCGGCTCATTGCCGCTGACGGTGTAGACCATGGTGTAAACAATCTGGCCGCCGGAGGCGATGGAGGCCGGGGCGATCTTGCGGATGACCAGGCTGTGGCTGGCATTGACGGTGGTCAGCTCGAGGTTGGAACTGGCGGCGATCCCGCCGTTGCTGTCGCCGATGCGGGCCTGGTTGGCGAGGATGGTGCCATTGGCCAGGGCCGGGGCGACATTGACGGTCAGCGAGACCGAGCCGCTGGTGTTGGGGTTGCGCGGGCCGAGGGACCAGGTGACGACATTGCCGGCGCCGAGGCCGCAGGGGGCGGGGGCGCAGGCATTGAAGCTGGTATTGGCCGGCAGGGTATCGCTGATGACGACATTGAGGGCCTGCTCGGTGCCGATGACGCTCCAGCCGATGGTGTAGGTCAGCAGGTCGCCGGCCTGGACGGGGTCAGCGCCATCGGATTTGGTCAGGTTGAAACCGTGGCCGGAACTGACGGTGGTCGAGGCCGAGGCCAGAACGGCCAGACCGCTGGCATCGCGGATGCGGGCGGTGTTGGTGATGAGCGTGCCGTTGGGCAGCAGGTTGCCGGCGGTGACAGCCAGGGCGAGGGAGCCAGAGTTGCCGGGGACGAGATCGCCGAGCGACCAGGTGACAATGTTGCCGGCGACGGTACAGCCGGTGCAACTGCCGGTGACAAAGGTGGTGTTGGCCGGGATGGCATCGGTGATGACCACGCCGGGAGCCCCTTCGTTGCCGGTCACCGACCAGTTGAGGGTGTAGTTGATGGTCTGGCCGGCCTGGACAATGCTGGGGGCGCTCTTGCTGAGGGTCAGCTGGTGGCCGGAGTTGACGGTGGTGGTGGTGCTGGCCGAGACGGGCGCGCCGCCGTTGCCATCGAAGATGCGGGCGGTGTTGGCGATGACGGTGCCGTTGGGCAGGGGCGTGTTGACCTGCACCTGCAATGTCACGTCCCCGCTTTCACCGGGGTTGTGCGGCCCCAGGTTCCACTGGACAAACGACCCTTGCTGGGCGCAGCCACTGCAGCCGAAGAAGGTGGTGTTGGCCGGGATGGCATCGGTGATGACCACGCTCTGGGCCGGCTCGTTACCGGCAACCGCCCAGTGCAGGGTGTAGTTGATGAAACTGCCCGGTGAGACCGGGTCCGGGGCATCGCCCTTGGTCAGGGACAGAGTATGACCGCTGTTGACGGTGGTCACGCTGGCGCTCTGGCCGGTGGTGCCGTTGTTGTTGTCGCGGATGGAGACGGAGTTGTTGATGAGGGTGCCGTTGGGCAGTGGGCTGGCGACATTGACGGTGAGGGTGACCACGCCGGTTGAGCCGGGGTTGAGCGGGCTGGGCAGGTTCCAGCGGACAAGGCCACTGTTGCCCGCGCCGGGGGTGTTGATCGAGGCCGCACCGGCGGCGGAAGCGAAGGTGGTGTTGACCGGGGTATTGTCCTCGATGACGACATTGAGGGCCGGCTCATTGCCGCTGACGGTGTAGACCATGGTGTAAACAATCTGGCCGCCGGAGGCGATGGAGGCCGGGGCGATCTTGCGGATGACCAGGCTGTGGCTGGCATTGACGGTGGTCAGCTCGAGGTTGGAACTGGCGGCGATCCCGCCGTTGCTGTCGCCGATGCGGGCCTGGTTGGCGAGGATGGTGCCATTGGCCAGGGCCGGGGCGACATTGACGGTCAGCGAGACCGAGCCGCTGGTGTTGGGGTTGCGCGGGCCGAGGGACCAGGTGACGACATTGCCGGCGCCGAGGCCGCAGGGGGCGGGGGCGCAGGCATTGAAGCTGGTATTGGCCGGCAGGGTATCGCTGATGACGACATTGAGGGCCTGCTCGGTGCCGATGACGCTCCAGCCGATGGTGTAGGTCAGCAGGTCGCCGGCCTGGACGGGGTCAGCGCCATCGGATTTGGTCAGGTTGAAACCGTGGCCGGAACTGACGGTGGTCGAGGCCGAGGCCAGAACGGCCAGACCGCTGGCATCGCGGATGCGGGCGGTGTTGGTGATGAGCGTGCCGTTGGGCAGCAGGTTGCCGGCGGTGACAGCCAGGGCGAGGGAGCCAGAGTTGCCGGGGACGAGATCGCCGAGCGACCAGGTGACAATGTTGCCGGCGACGGTACAGCCGGTGCAACTGCCGGTGACAAAGGTGGTGTTGGCCGGGATGGCATCGGTGATGACCACGCCGGGAGCCCCTTCGTTGCCGGTCACCGACCAGTTGAGGGTGTAGTTGATGGTCTGGCCGGCCTGGACAATGCTGGGGGCGCTCTTGCTGAGGGTCAGCTGGTGGCCGGAGTTGACGGTGGTGGTGGTGCTGGCCGAGACGGGCGCGCCGCCGTTGCCATCGAAGATGCGGGCGGTGTTGGCGATGACGGTGCCGTTGGGCAGGGGCGTGTTGACCTGCACCTGCAATGTCACGTCCCCGCTTTCACCGGGGCTGTGGTTGCCCAGGTTCCACTGCACAAACGAACCCTGCTGGGCGCAGCCACTGCAGCCGAAGAAGGTGGTGTTGGCCGGGATGGCGTCGGTGATGGTTACGTTTTGGGCCAGTTCATTGCCGGTGACCGCCCAGTGAATAGTGTAATTGATGATGCTGTTGGGCAAAACCGGGTCCGGCGTATCGGATTTGGTCAGGGTGAAACCGTGGCTGCTGTTCACTGTTGTGCTGGCTGTATCCACATCGGTGGCCCCGCCATTGCTGTCGCGGATGGAGACGGAGTTGTTGATGAGGGTGCCGTTGGGCAGGGGATTGGCCACATTGACCGTGAGGGTGACCACGCCGGTTGTGCCGGGAGGACGGTTCCCCAAATTCCAGCGGACAAGGCCGCTGTTGCCCGCGCCGGGGTTGTTGATCGAGGCCGCACCGGCGGCTGAAGCGAAGGTAGTGTTGACCGGGGTATTGTCCTCGATGATTAGATTTTGAGCTGTTTCGTTGCCGGTGACGGTGTAGGCAATGGAATAGGTGATTTGCCCGCCGGCCGATACGGAAGCTGGCGCGATTTTGGCCACGTCGAGGCTGTGGCTGGAGTTAACCGTGGTTTGCTCTGTTGCCGTAGCGGCCACTCCGCCGTTGCTGTCGGAGATGCGGGCCTGGTTGGTCAGAATGGTGCCGTTGGGCAGCGGATTGGCTACTGTAACGGTCATCACCACCGTCCCGGCGGAACCCGGAGCCGGATTGTTGAGCGTCCAGGTGATTACGCCGCCGTTTTGGGTACAGGCCGCGCCGCCACAACTGAGATAGGTGGTGCTGATTGGCACTGCGTCGGTGATGACCACACCCAGAGGAGTTTCGGCCCCCGATACGGCCCAGTCAAGGCTGTAGACGATTTGACCTCCCGCCTGGACCGGATCGTAGCCCGTATCGCGTTTGGTCAGCGAGAAGCCGTGGCCGCTGGTGACGGTGGTAGTGGCGCTGCTTTGGTCCGCGCCGGTATCCGTATCAAAGATGTAGGCGGTGTTGGTAATGACTGTGCCGTTGGGCAGCGGGCTGGTTACATTGACCCGCAGGGTCACTGCGCTGGCATTACTGGGATTCAAGGTGCCCAGAGTCCACGAAATCACATTACCGGCTCCCAATCCGCACGGCGTGGGAGCGCAACTACTGTAACTGGTGTTGGCCGGCAGCGTATCGGTGATGACGACTGTTGGGGCGGGTTCGTTGCCGGTTACATTGTAGGCCAGGGTGTAGGTCATGGCCTGGCCCGCACCGACGATGGTCGGCGCGGTTTTGTTCAACGTGAGCTGGTGGTCACTCTGCACGGTGGTGGTTACCGCGTTGGTGGTGATGGTGCCAAAGCTGCCCTGAATGACGGCATCGTTGACAATCTGAGTGCCGTTGGTCAACGGGCTGTTGACCGTGGCGTAATATTCAACAAGTACGTCGGTGCCGGGCGCCACCGAACCGCTCCAGAAGATGCGCCGCTGGCTGGGGTTGTAGCCGCCAGCGCCGCCGCCGCTAACAAAGGGGCCGCTGGAAATGGTTACCTGCGCCGGCAGGGTGTCGCTGATGGTGGTACCGCTGGCAATCATACTGCCGCTGTTGACCAGGCGAATGGTGTAGTGGAGCAGATCGCCCGGCGACGCGGTAGCCAGATCAACCGCTTTGCTCGATGTACTCAGATTCGGGGCCGAAGTAATTGTTGTTTGAGCGGGGGGCGTGGTGTCAAAGAAAGGATTCACGCCGTCGCTGATCTGGGCATCGTTCAAAATGACCGTGTTGTTATCCAGCGGGGTATTGATGCGTACCTGGTAGCTGATGCTGACCGGCGCGCCGGGGGTTACGCTGCCCTGCCACGAGATACGGTTGTTGATGGAACTGTAGGTGGGCAGCGGCGCGCCCGCGCTGGCGCTCAAGCCGCCGTTAAAGGTTACATTGGGCGGCAGGGTGTCGAGCACCTGGGCGTTGGCCACCATGTTGCCGGTGTTGGTTAAGGTGATGGTGTAGATCAGCAAATCGTTGGGCGAGGCTGTATCCAGATTGACGGTTTTGCGAGAAGTTGTCAGGCTCGGCGACGACGAAATAGTTGTTACCGCCAGCGGGCTGATGAAGAAGGGAGTGTTGACCCCGTCGTTGACCTGGGCCGTGTTGGCTACCTGGATGCCGTTGTTGAGCACCGATAGCAGCGTGGCCCGGAAGGTGATCGTGACCGGCTGGGTCGGCGTTACCTGGCCGGTCCAGACGATGGCGTTGCCGCCGCTCACCTGAGCCTGCCCGCTGCTGGCCGATACAATGACCGGGTTCTGCAGCTGCGCCGGCAGGTTATCAAGCACCGAAGTGTCGGCTACGGCGTTGCCGGTATTGACCAGCCGGATCGTGTAGGTCAGCACATCGCCGGGTACAGCCGACAGCGTGTTAACGGTTTTGGTCGACGTGTTCAGGTTAGGTACGGACTGGATGGTAGTGATGGCTTGCAGGTTGAAGGGCGTAAAGTTGCCGGCCCCATCAGACACGCGAGCCACGTTGACAATCTGGGTGTTGTTGGGCAGGGGGGTGGCGGCGGTGGCCCGGAACAGAATTTGCACCGTCGCCCCGGCGTTCACATCACCGGTCCAGAGTACGGTATTGGTGGCGGTGATAAACTGGGCCGTGCCGCTGGTGGCCGACAGGAAGGCATCGCCGCCCCAGGCAACCTGGGCGGGCAGCGTGTCGGTTAGCACCACGCCGGGCGCGTTCATATTGCCGTTGTTCTTCAAAATGAGGGTGTAAGCCAGGCTGTCGCCGGGCGCGGCGAGCGCTTTGTCTACCAGTTTGGCCGAGGCGCTGGTTAGCACCGGCGACGAAACAATGGTTGTGGTGGCCGTGCGGGTGTAGGTTTGCGGGGTGGGGAAGCCGCCGCCCTCGTTGATAATGGCCGTATTGGTGATGACCGTGCCGTTATCCAGCGGCGTGGCCACCTTAACCCGGTGGCGCAGGGTGATGCTGCCGCTGGCCGGCACCGTGCCGTACCATTCGATGCGGTTGAAACCGGGGTTGTAGCTGATATTCCCGGCCGAGGCAAACAGGCCGCCATCAAAGGCGGTGTTGGCCGGGATGGTATCCAGTAACGGCAGCCCGGAGCTGACATACGCATTCATTTTGCCGGTATTGGTCAGGACGATAGTGTAGATCAGGCTGTCGCCGGGCGCGGCGGAAGCCCGATCAACCGTTTTGACCGATGTAACCAGATCGGGCGTAGAGGTGATCACCGTTGTTGCCGGCGGCGAGGTGTCGAACTTGCTGAAGCCGTCGTCAATGGTGGCGTTGTTGGCAATCACTGTGCCGTTATCCAGCGGCGAAGCCACCGTCACCGAGTGGGTGATAACTACCCGGCTGTTGGCGGTTACCGGGCCGGTAAAAAGAATGGCATTGAGGCCCGGTGACCAGGTTGCGCCAGCCGGGCCGGTTGGGCCGGAAAGATGAGTCACGTTGGCCGGCAGGGTATCTGTCATTTTTACGGTGGCGTTCAGGCCGCCGGTATTGCTCAGCACAATGGTGTAAGTCAGCACGTCGCCGGGAGCGGCCGTGGCTTTATCCACTGTTTTGATTGAGCTGCCCAGATTGGAGACAATCACCTGGAAGGTGCCGGTGGCAACCGCCGTAATCTGGCCTTCGGTGCCCTCGGTGGCGGTGATGATGTAGCTGTAATTGCCGCCCAGCAGACCGGGGCGGGCAAGCTCAAAAGTTTTGGTCAGCGTGCCGCTGGCCATTTGAGTCATGGCGGTGTTGGTGACCACATTGGGGATGCTAATCGTCATGCCACTGATGTCGAAAGCGCCGAAGGGGTCGGAGGCGGTGGCTCGCACGTAAACGGTGTCGCCCTGAATGAAAGTGGGAGTCGGTGCGCCGCCGGGATAGGCGGCGTCATACGTGCCGGCCTGATCAACGTGGATGTAAGATACAACCGGCATTTCCAGGCGCGATAGATCGGTCAGCGAGTCAAAGTAGACAATGATGTAGCCGTCGGCATCCTCAAGGGTAAGATTCGGATAATTCAAACTGCAATCTGCGCCGGAGGCGTCTATTTTCAGTTGCAAGCGGCTGTTGGCCGCCAGCGTGGTCCCCGCGGGGATATTGAGATTGAAGGTGCGGGTATTGAGACCGTCCGGCATATCGTTGATGATGGCGGTGGCCAGAACAGGCCCGCCCACAACGCTCAGAGTTACGGTCACATCGGGCAGTTGGCCGCCGCAGGTCAGCGCGCTGGTCGATCGGTTAGATTGAATACGCAGGATGGCTTGTATCGGTTGGCCGCTGACAAAGGTGAGCGGGCCGGCTAAAGCCTGGCTGGCCGGCATTTGCCACGTCACCGAGTGGTCGTGCAAGGCCTCACTGCTGAGAATTGTTACGGTACTGGGCGTCAGCCCGGTTGGCCGGTTGCGGGTCAAATCGGTTGGCGTCCGCAGATAGAGTTCCTTGGTCATTGGCGGCGGAGTGTTAAAGCCAATGTCGGTGTTGAGGTAAGCGCCGCCCGCCATTACGCCGGTTACAGCCGCCGGGTTGGGGCCGGTAGGCCGGAAGCCGCCGGGCAGGTCGGGGTCGGCGGCATCGGCCAAAACCAGGTAGCTGCCGGGGTTGATGCCGCCAAAGTAATAACCGCCGCCGGCATTGGTGGACGTCGTTCTGATGATGGCGTCGCTGCCGTCAATTTTGCCGTTGCCGTTGCCATCGCTGTAAAGCCAAACGGTGATGTTGGGCAGGCCCGGTTCGCCGGCGTCAACCGCGTTGTTGCGATTGGTGTCCTGGTAGATCAGGTCGCCAATGAGCGCGAAGGGGCCGTAGCCAAAATCGGCCGAGTTGACATCCTGGCCAACGCCCACAAACACAACGAGGGGCGAAACAGCGGCCAGGCCATCGGTGGGCTGGTAACCAAAGAGCGCGCCGCCGGAGGTAAGGTTGCTGGCATCTACGGTGACGGTGTAGGTTCCCTGTGCGGCGTTTTGAAACTGGATCTGAACGTTGTCAATGTAAAAAGTTTCACCAGTGCCATTGTAACTCCCGGAGGGGATGGCAAAGCGAATGCGGGTATTGGCAGCCATGTAGGCGCTGATATCGTAGGTTCTTGAGCCGGAATAACTGGGGCTGTAATTGCCCAAAAATTGCTCCAACTGCGTCCAATTGGTCCCGCCATCGTTGGATATTTCCAGATTGATTGCATCGGTTGAGTCAACAGGGCTGCCCGATGTTCTGAAGTTAAAGGTCAAAACGGCGCTGGAGTTACCGGCCAGGTTGACCTGGCGATAGATATTGCTGCCGCCGGTATCAATATTCAACTCGCCACCGGCAACGAGGACGTTGCCGCCGGTTGCGCCGTTGCCGCCGCTGTCGGTTTCAATCCAGTTGCCGGTCCAGGTGGTTGTGCCATCGTTGTTGGCGTATGATGCCGTACTGAAATTATCGCGCACGGTCCGGATGGCTGCGCCGGTTAGATTTCTGAAAAGATAATTACCATCGCCGGCGGTGGTTGTTGTGCTGACAACCGTCGTCCCCTGATAAAGGGTCAACGTGACGCCGTTGATGCCCGCTTCGCCGCCATCCTGCACGCCGTTGCCATTGGCATCAAGCCAGACCCGGTCGCCGATGGTGGCTTTGTTCTTGAAGACGGTGCAGCCATCGTTGGTAGCCGGCGCCGCCTCAACATTGCCGGCGTTATCGGCGGCGCGGGTGTAAAAGCAGTAGGTGCCGTCGCCGCTGGCCGCGGTAAAATCAAATGTGCCGGACGTGCCGGAGGCGGCGCCATCGGCGCTGTACGCCCCGCCATTGTAGTTGTAATAAAGGGTAACGCCGTTAGCAGCAATGCCGCTGGTGGCGTCGCTGGCTGTCCACGGAATTGCCACTGAACCGGAATTGATCGGGCCAGCGGGCGGGGTAGCCGCCGAGGTTGGCGGAACATTATCATAAACCGTTTGCGTGTTGCCGGTGCCGCCAGTACCGGACGGCGGGGTTTGGCAGTTGCCGGCGCTGTCGCAGGCCACGGATTGGAAGTAGTAGGTGCCGTTTGCGGTGGGGGTAAAATCCCATTGGAATGTGCCGGGCGCGTTGATTTGCGCGCCCGTCTGCGCCCAACTGCCGGTGGGGCCGCGGAAGTACAGCCGGACGTTGGCCACGCCGCTGCCGCCATCGGTCGCGGTGGCGGTGACTGAAAACGGCGAAGCGTTGGTGGTTGCGGGCGAGGCCGCGCTGGACGTTGGCGCGGTGCGGTCTTCGGTGAAGCAGGTTTCGGTGCTGTAACTGCTCCAGGCGCTAAAATTATCCTGCACCCGAACGTGCCAGCAATAGGTTGTGCCATTGGTCAGGTTCCAGGTTGTGGGCGTATAGCTATTGGCCGTGCTGGTGCCAGAGGTAAAATCCTGGCTGCCGCTGCCGCCATATGATCCGGCCTGAGGGCGTAACTGAATCTGAAAGCGGCTTTGCGTGTTGCCGGCATCGGGATCGCTGAAGGCCGACCATGTAAATGTTGGATTGGCATTGTTGATGTACTCGCCGTTGGCCGGGGCTGGATTGGTGGGCGCATTTGGCGGCTGGTTGTTGATCATTGTAAATTGGGCCGGCGCGCTCCACGCCCCCGGACCGCTGTTGCTGGCCCCGCTGTTATCCCAGGTCCGCACCCGCCAATAGTAGGTTGCGCCGTCCTGTTCAAAGGTGGTGCCGCTGTAGTTTTGCGGGCTTGCCCCGGTTTGCTGGCCGGAATCATACACGGTGCTGGCAAAGGTGTTATCGGTGCTGATCTGAATCTGGTAGGCGCTGCCCGCATCACCGGCATCGGGATCGCTGAAGGTCCAGGCGAAGGTGTTGACGGTCGCCACATTGTTGACCGGACTGGGCTGGCCATTCAGCAGCAGGCCGGTAGGTGCATTCGGGGGACGATTGTAGTCAAACTGAACACTGACGAAATCGTGCTGGGTTTGGGTTGTGCTGGTACCCGTACCCTTGTAGGCCAGGAATCTGAACTTGAAATTGTTCGCGTCAGTAGGAGTTGTGATGATGCTGGAGACATCAACCGGAAAGGATTGGTCCTGGTTAGTACTTCCGGGGATGCCAACCGAAAAGTTGACCCATTGATTGGCAGACTGATCCCAGACCTCCAATTTTGCGTTGGTTAGGGTATTGTTGCGTCGATACTCAAACGTGATGACGGCTGAAGTGACAACCCCGTTGGCGGGGACGCTCGGGGAAAATAGAAATTCAAGATACCGGGTTTCATCAAAGCTGGTTCTGACCTGCCAGTTTGTGCTGGGGGTCATCCGGTTCCCGTCGCCGGCATTTAACTGGGTAATCTGGCCAGAAGTGAATGCGGTTGCCGTTCCAGATGTGGCATCAAATCCACTATTGGGCGTGTAGGCTACAGTCACTGCCCGGGCGGTGTATACCAGCCCCAGCAGGGTGGCCGGTAAAAGAAAGGTCAGGAGTATTAGAACCGGCAAAATTTTTCGGGTGACAGCTTTTGATTTCATGAATCCCTCTCCTTAAAACTGACTGACGTGGCAAAGGTGTTAAACAAAAAAACAGGCACATCCCGATCCGCAAGAATCGGCGTGTGCCTGTTTATGGGTAGGGGCAACTACTCGCCCCTTTCAGGAGTTGGCAAGGCAGCATATACACGGTCACAGTGAAGCCCTTTCAAACGGTGAAAAAGCTCCCTACGTCCGCCTTACAACCTTAACCTGTTGATTTACTGCAACCGCAGTAAGACCGTTAGGGGTAAGTAGACATTGGGAAGTAAAAGAAATAACAGAAGTTCAGGTTTGTAAAAGAATTTTGATATTTGGTTTGACAAAAAAATCACAAATTTAATTGATTGTAAACGACCGGCAGGCGGCCATTTACCTATCCTTTATAATAATCAATTTGAATAAGAAATTTACCGGAGAAGGGTGTGAAATGGGTTAGAAAAACAGGAATTCTTTCGTTCTGTGCCTGGCCTGAACGCTGCTCTGTTGGCGGCCGGTGCCCGCAGTTGCACCGGCTTAAAAAGCAGTGTATCTTTTGAGGCTATATTCGTGCCTGCGTGCAAAATTAATACCGACTTCAACTGCCTGATTTACGGTCAATAATGAAAACGGTTTTTTATCTGATTACCCTGGGATTAATTTTGACTGCCTGTAGTGCAACCCAACCTGTGGCCCCGAAACAGGCGCTGGCAACAGCCCGGGCAGCCTGGAGCGCCAGCCGGCATACAGTGTGGGATATTGACTGGCCCAATGCGCCGCTGGCCGGCGAAGTTACCGTCGAGGAATGGCGGGCCGGCTCCCGGCTGCGGCTGGAAATTTTAGAGACAACCGCGCCGGATTTGCTGGGCCAAACATTGGTAATCAATGGCAGCCGGGCCTGGCGCTTTAACCGGCTTGACTTGCCGCTGACCGTGCCTCTCACAGAACCGGTGTTGTCGCCGGTAACCGATGCCCTTGCCCAGATAGAGCGCTTGCTGGCCCAGCCGCCGGC
>CAYOXS010000148.1:0-2275 GCA_964407935.1 uncultured Caldilineaceae bacterium | reverse complement strand
TTTTTTTTTGAAATGCTGCCGGAATCAGCCTTTGCCGTTTAAAACGCTGGCCAAATCCAGTTTTTTGCCAAAAAATGAAGCCAGCCCCACGTTTGGCAGGGACGACAATTCGTTCTCCAGATCCCAAATAACTTTTTCGGTGGGAATCTGCCCCAGCGCCTGGTCACCTTCCAGCGTTTGCCGCCGCGAAACCAGCCAGATGTAGAGATCACCTTCCGTATTTTTGGGAAAATAGCTGATAACGTTTCGCTGCCGCACCAGGTTGATGACCGGCACGTACACGTTGTTGTACCAACTAACCACTGCATCGGCGTAAGGCATTTCCGAGTTAGTTTCCACGTCTTTCAGATATTTGTGGACGTCGATGTGTTCTTTGGCCAACTGGTAGCAGCCCGGCTCGGTAAAGTGGATGCCGTTGTTGGGGATGAGTTCATCCAGGCGGGTTTGCTCCAAAAATTTGGCGCGCTCTACTTTCAGAGGCAATTGTTTCAAATCGAGCTGGCCGCGAAAAAAGCCCATTAACCGGGCAAACGGATTGGTGGCCCGCTCACGTTTTAGATTTTCCAACACGTCTTCGTCGGGCACGTAGCCAAAGGCGTTGTACTCTTTTTCCAATCTGGCCCGGTGCACAATCAGCCAGGTGTACAGGTCGGCTTCGGTCCGGCCGGGAAAATCGTGGAGCACGGTATCTCGCCGGATCAGTTCCACCACCGGCATGTAGACGTTGTCAAACCAACTACCCACGGCTTCTTCATCGCTGATTTCACACTCGCATTCCATTTCACGCATGTGTTTGTGAAAGGCAATATGGCCCAACACGCGGCGATAGCGGCCCGGCTCGGTCAGTTCGATGCCGTGCCCCGGCCGGAGATCATCTAACCGGGTTTTTTCAAGAAAGTTGGTTCGTTCCATATTCAGCAAAATGTCATCCAGGTTGTCATCTTTGCTGATGGGAACGGGGGTTCTGTACTCGGTCACGTAAGCTTCGATGGTTTTGGTGTTGTGCAGCCGCGCCACCGAGACCCGGTGGTTGCCATCGCGCACAAAGTAAACATCGCCTACTTTGTATACATCGATGGGCGGCAAGCCCTGCATATCAGTGGCCACAGCGTCAACCCGGCGCCAGCGTTCCTGAGTCTGGTCGTTTTTGGGCAGAAACGTGCGGGTGAAATCTCGGTAGCGGCCAATGCTGCCGACAATTTTATCCAGTTCAATCTCTTGCAATCCTTTGTAGGATGAGTCTTGTAGTCTTAAATTGTGTTTGACCTCTTCAAACGAGAGCAGGTCAGTGGGGCGGCCGGTAAAAAAATTGAGCCATTCTTCGATGAACGCTTTTTGCCGGGCCGCCGTAAAATCGGTTGCTGACTCAGTAGTAAGCATCATATTCATAACTGAATCTCCTTTGGGTGATTACGGCCCTACAGTAGCATTGGTAGTTGCTGGTTTTTGGTGCCTTCTCTATAAAAAATTAAAGGCGCTGCTAAAACAGCGCCTTTGCCATATTTCTGCTACAAATCATTATTTCAGCTAATTTCAAAAATTCCCCATCCACAGGATGAGGATAAATTTGTGATTACAGTATATCAGAAAAAAAGTTAGAATTCAATTAGATCGCCGGTAATGGGCCGGTTCCCGGCTTTATTTTAAGGCGGGGCATAATTGAGGCTTCCCACGGGTAGACAATATAGCGGTTGGTGATGGCGCCATAGTAGGTGGGGCCGGCGTTTGGGAACAGGTTTGAGCGCAGCCGGTAGTGGAGCACGGCCGTTTCGTACTGGCAGCCGGCGGCCTGCAGCCGGCCCTGCACAATCATAATGGCCCGGCCGTTGGCCCAGATGTCATCCACCACCAAAATGCGCCGGCCGGTGAGCAGGGTATCGGGTGGGTATTGAATAAAGGTGGGCCAGGCCAGTTTCTGGTCAACTTCGTCGGGAAAGTAAACCGAGGCTGTCAACACGTGTTTGATGCCCATCGCCTCGCTCAAAATTCCGCCGGGGACGAGGCCGCCGTTGGTGATCATCAACAGGCCGTCAAATTCACCCTCAAATTGGGGAATCAGGTGATCAATCAGTTTATCAACATCATCCCAGCTCAAAATTTCGTGTTTCAACTGCTGGCTGGGATGGGGGCTTTCCGGCGATTCATACGATGGTAGATACATACCGCACTCGCTACACTCAATTAATGAGCGCTTATTTTACGCCTGTTTGCGGGTTCCGTCAATCTTTAAAATTCGCTGTTGCCAATTCTAAAGCGTTCAATCACCAAAAAACCA
>CAYOXS010000147.1:0-13552 GCA_964407935.1 uncultured Caldilineaceae bacterium | reverse complement strand
CGCTGAGCATGGTTTTTGGCGAACGGCGCGGGCCAAAAGGGCCGTTTGCGGCGGCCATGAATTGCTTTTTCCCGATGCCGTTTGGCAGCAGCGCCCGGATACAGCTAATCAATGAAAGCGAAGAGCCAATCAAAAATCTGTTTTTCTACATTGACTACGAACTGTACAGCGACGGCGCTCCGGCTGATTTGGGCCGGTTTCACGCCACCTGGAATCGCGAAAATCCATGCCAGCCGGTGGCCGCCGAATCAACTCTGGACAACCCGGCCCCCTGGGATTTGCCCGGCCAAAACCTGACCGGCGACGACAACTATGTCCTGCTCGATGCCGAGGGAACCGGCCATTACGTGGGCTGCGTGCTCAATATTGACAATTTCAACGCCTCCAATCAGGTTTACACCTGGCCCGGCGAAGGTGACGATATGATTTTTATCGACGGCGAAAAATGGCCGCCCTCGCTGCACGGCACCGGCACCGAAGATTATTTTGGCGCGGCCTGGGGCTTTCCCAGCGGCGAGTATGCCGGCCCCTATCACGGCATCTCGCTGGGCAGCGACGTGCAGGAGCACTTTGGCTTGTGGAGCCTCTATCGTTTTCACATTGAAGACCCCGTCCGCTTTACCCAATCCATTCGCGTCACCATTGAGCACGGCCACGCCAACGACCAGGCCAACGATTATTCCAGTGTGGCCTACTGGTATCAGCTTGAGCCGCACAAGCCGCTATCGCCGCTGCCGCCGGTTGCCAACCGCCTGCCCAAACGCTGGCCCGAACACGGCTTGTGGGACAAATAAAATGTTAATCCATCCCGGCAACCATCTGGGCGATTCGTGGTATTACGTTGCGGGTAACACCATCCACTGCTTTTATCTGACCTGCCCGACGAGCATCGAGCGGCACACCGCGTGGGACATTGGCCACGCTACCAGCGCCAACCTGATTGATTGGACCATCCACGACATCATTTTGCGCAAGGGCGATCCGGATTCCTACGATGGCCGCTGCCCGGCCACCGGTTCGGTCATTCGCTTCAACCAGCATTACTGGCTGGCTTACACCGGCAACTGGAATGGCCCCCAGCCAACCGCGGCTCTGGCCGTCTCGGATGACCTGTTCCATTGGGAAAAGCTGGCCAACAACCCGGTGACCGGCATCGACCCGGCCTACTACGACGACTCGCCGCGCCGCCCGCCCCGCGACTGGCTGCACTGGCGCGACCCGTTTCTGTTTGAGCATGAGGGTACGGTGTACCATTACGTGTGCGCCAACAAAAACAGCGGCCCCATCGATGAGCGCGGCGCGCTGGGGCTGGCCAAAACCAGCGATATGCTTACCTGGCAGGTGCTGCCGCCGCCGGAAGTTGACCCGGTCTGCACCGAACTGGAATGCCCGCAGGTGGTCCCGGCCGGTGACCGGTTTTACCTGATCTTCTCCGCCGCGCCGCAATTCTTCTCAAAAGCGTTTCAGGAGCGTTATGGTGACGAGTTACGGGAACTCTCCAGCTACGCGATGGTTGCCGACAGCCGGTTTGGCCCGTTCCACATTTACGGCAGCGGCCAGATTTTCCCGCCGGATTACCCGCTCACACCGTACGCCAACCAGCTTATCTTCTGGCACGGGCAGCCGTACCTGCTGGGCACCGTCTGGAATGACGAGCAGGATTTCATCTGTAACCCGCTGCCGGTTGAGTTTACCGCAACGGGCGTTAAACTCAAACTGCCAAAAAATTGACCCTTCAGTTGCAAGCCGTGTCAGCCCAAAGCATTGTGGCCTGACCAAACCAAAAAGCTCCGCAGGCTGCGGAGCTTTTATCGTTTGAGGCGGTAAGCGCTCGCCGAAACCATTATCAGCGGCTACCTGATTTTATTCACATTAATTAATGCACGTCATCCAACTCCGGCAACAGCACGACACTCTCCTGTTCATTCGGATCGGTCCGGGCCAGCACCGCCGTACAAGCCTGGCTGTCACTGGCATTGTACGGCAAATGCGGTACGCCCGCCGGAATGTACACGTAATCCCCGGCTTTACAAACTAAATGTTCAGCCAGGTTCGCCCCATACCACATCCCCGCCTCACCGCTGATGACATAAATCGCGGTCTCGTGATTTTTGTGAAGGTGGGCTTTAGCTCGCCCGCCGGGTGGGATTGTTAACAAGTGCATACAAATACCCTGCGCGCCGCAATTCTCCGCCGAGACTCCGGCAAAATAGGTGAAGGCCTGCTTACCAGTGTAGGTTTCGCCGGGGTGGATTACCGCACAGGTGGGTTTTTGTTGATCTGCCATAATTTCCATCCTCGCTGTGTTGACTAAAATGTACCACAATTTTTATAGCCAGCGACCTGTCAATCTGCAAAATCTATTAAGCTATTCCCCAACCTAAACAGATATTTTAACGAAAAGAGAGTCAAGCCACTGACGATGATAACTGCCCCCAACACATAAACGATATCAGCTCCATTTTTGAGGGAGCCAATAATCAAAATGAGGGCAAAGGGCAGGGGGAAAGATGGCATTGAGGCCCATCATGCCCACAAACCCGAGATAAGCATAACTGACGAGATGAGCTGAGGCGACGGCCAGAACGTCGAGCGCCGTCAAAATATAGCCCAGCAGGGTAATGTCGATAACGGCGAAAATAAAAAACTCTCTGCCACGTTGGGGAGAGGGTTTTGGGAGTGGAATTATACCGCCGCGCTATGGCGCAACCGGGTCTTCGGGATGCTCGGAGTTCCAGAGCGCGACCAGATTGTCGCTGCTTTCCCCAATGTATTGGGCGTTAACCATGTCGCCCCGAAACGCGCCGTCGGCGTTGAGCGCCCGCAGCACCCGTTGAGCAACCTTAACTTTGAATGTTTTTGGCGGGATTTTAATCGTAAAACTTTGACCGCTTAAAATAAAAAAGCTGCTGATTTCTCAGCAGCGGTTGTAAGTTACATTGACGGGAGCGACGGGACTTGAACCCGCGATCTCCGGCTTGACAGGCCGGCGTGTTAACCACTACACCACGCCCCCAAATGTTTTTGCATTGTAAACGTGCTTGCCATTTTTGGCAAACACACTCACGCAAACTGGGAGACCAGGATTCGAACCTGGATATACGGCTCCAAAGGCCGCTGTCCTACCATTAGACGATCTCCCAAAATTGGTAAGGTGCCGAGGCCCAGACTTGAACTGGGGACCCTTTGATTTTCAGTCAAATGCTCTACCAACTGAGCTACCTCGGCAGGTAGTGCCGCTGCCCAAATGCACCATTTTTAGCAACTTTTTGGGCGAAGCACGTTCAAATTGAACGTGGGCTAGTATAGCATAGTGTCTATTACCGGTCAAATTCTATCCTTATTTCCCCCTATCTCAATTGTCCGGGGTTAGGCCAAAACTGCCATAATTCTTACTCGCTGGCCGCGGTTAAAAATTGGCTATTGACATTTTTCCCAAATACGTTAAAATCGAACAGAGATTTAGGAAAGGATTTGCCCCATGTTCAACCGGACAGATTTAGTAAGCCCACGCCTGAGCGAGATCGGTCTGTCTGGTTAATGTTCCAGTTTTAACATATCGAGCCGTGCTGGCGTGGTGCTGGCGCGGCTTTTTTATTGACTCCATTTTGCCGGGCAAAATAGCCGCGCCTTGTTGCTGCGGCTTTTTTTATTGGCAAGGGAGATCAATATGTTACAGGTAGTCAACGTCACCAAAAATTATGGCGGGCAGCCCGTGCTGCGGGATGTTTCGTTTAACCTTAACGCCGGCGAGCGGGCCGGCCTGGTAGGGCCAAATGGCAGCGGTAAAAGTACGCTGTTGCGCATCATTGTGGGACAGGAACCGGCCGACAGCGGGCAGGTGCAGTTGGCCGGCTTTGGCGGGGCGGGCTATCTGGCCCAGGCGCTGCCTTTTGCGCCGCAAGAAACTGTGCAACAGGTACTTGACCGCGCAATGGGCGAACACACCCGGGCCTGGGCTGCCATGCAGCAGGCCGCCGAACAAATGGCCCGGATCACAGAACCGGCGGCTCTGGCCCAACTCACCACCGCTTACGCGGAGGCCGAGGCTCGCTTTGAGGCGGCTGGCGGTTACGGCCTGCCGGCGGCGCTGGCCGCGGCGCTGTCGGCATTGGAACTGGACAGCGTGCCGCCGGAACTTGCGGTGGCGCATTTGAGCGGCGGGCAAAAAACACGGCTGGCGCTGGCCGGTTTGCTGGTGCGGCAACCGCGCCTGCTGTTGCTGGATGAACCCACCAACCACCTCGATCTGGCCGCGCTGGACTGGCTGACAGGCTGGCTGACCGCGTACGACGGGGCGGTGCTGGTGGTATCGCACGACCGGGCCTGGCTGGATGAGGTCACCACCCGCACCCTGGCGCTGGACCCGGTTAGCCACACCCTGCAAGATTTTGCCGGCAACTACAGCGCCTTTGTCGAACATCAGGCTCAGGCGCTTGACCAGCAGTGGCAGGCTTATCAGGCTCAGCAGCAGGAGATAGCCCATTTGCGCCACACCGCCCAGCAGTTGCGCGGACTGGCCCACTTTCGGCGCGGCGGCAAAGCCGATACCAACGACAAATTTGCCAAAGGTTTTTTTGGCAACCGCAGCGCCGGCACAATGGGCCGGGCCAAACAGATTGAACGCCGGCTGGAACATTTGCAAACCGAAGGCCGGCTGGATAAACCGGCCCGGCAGTGGGGGTTGCGGCTAGAGTTTGCCGCCGGCGACGACGGGGCGCGGCAGGTCCTGCAACTGACCGACGTGGGACTCGCCTTTGGCCGGCACTGGCTGCTGCAGCAGATCAACCTGACCCTGACTCACGGCGAGCGCATCGCGCTGGTTGGGCCAAATGGCAGCGGCAAAACCAGCCTGCTGCGGCTGATTGCCGGCCAGCTCAGCCCAACCACAGGCACGGTGCGGCTGGGCGCGGGGGTCCGGCTGGGCTATATGGCCCAGGAGCAGGACACGCTCGACCCGCAGGCGACGCCACTAACTACCCTGCACGCGGTGGCATCGCAAAACGAAACCGACACCCGCCGCCTGCTGCACCAGTTTTTGTTTGCCGGCGACGAGGTGTTTGTGCCGGTGGGGCAGCTCAGTTTTGGCGAACGGGCGCGGCTGATGCTGGCCCGGCTGGTGGTAGAAGGCTGCAACCTGCTGCTGCTGGACGAACCACTGAACCATATGGACCTGACCGGCCGGGAGCGATTTGAAGCTGCTCTGACCCAGTTTGGCGGAACCATCCTCGCCGCTGGCCACGACCGCATGTTTATGGAACGGGTGGCAACCGGAATGTGGACCATCGCCGCGGGCAGCATTCGGGTAGCGTGACTCTGCGCAAAAGGCGCTACGCGGCCCGGCCGGCCAGATAACCGGCCAGCGAGCGCAGCCGCAGGTGAACTTCTCGCCGGAGCAGGGCGTTCATCAGCGGCTCCAAAAAAGGGGCAAGGAAACGGGGACGGGCGCGGAAAAAATAGATGTACCGGGCGCATGACCGGCCGGCGCTGAGGGGAGTATGCCGGATGGTTGCGGCAAACTCCTCAAAAAAAGGGGGTCGATTTGTGAGCTTTACCGCCGCCACCTGTCCCGGCTCAAACCGAACATATTCGGTTTCCAGCGCCAAAAATACACTCCGCCACGTGCCAACGCACCGGGAGCGCACGCCGATCCCGGCGGCGGGTGCGCCGCCAAGCAGCCGCGCTTCGCGCAGCATCGAATCCCATTTGAGCCGGCAATCGTAATTATGAATCACCTCAAAAACCACGTCGCACGGCGCGTCAAGCTCAATTGACACCATCGCTTTAGGCATAAGAGTCTCCGTTAGCCTTTTGACGCCTGCCGTTCCGCATTGGCTTTGATACCCCGCAGCAGGTATCGCTGGAATAGCTTCAGGACAAGCCGCACGGGCAGCCAAAGGCACCAGCCGGCCAGCCCGCAAAGCTCATACTGGCTGCACAACGACAGGCGCACGCCATCCGGGCTTGATGCCAGCCGATAAGCGCCAGCTTTCATCCGAAATGGCCCATCGGCCAGGTTGAGGATGTACGCTACGCAAAAACCGGGGTCGGGGTGAAACGTAAAGGCGTAACGCTCAAACGGCTGCCAGTCTGTGATTTTTTGCGAGAAACGCAAACCATTGGAAAAACAGGCGGTTCTGACGCCACCCACCCCAGGCTCGGCTACCTGCGCGTGGAGCGGCTTTGGAATACCCAGCAACGAAAAATACAGCGGGTGCTGAAATGAGGCGATGTCGACATTGGTGATGTGCGGCCAAACGGTCTCGGCGGAAGCGGTGATCAGTATTGAGTTTTCAATGATGTGGTGTTTTGAGTACACGCCTCACCTCACGCATTTATGTTCTTATAGACGGCAATGCTTAAACCTTGACCTGACCGAAAGAGAGATACAGACTTTTTGTTTTTGGCCGACTTTGCTATACTTGCACAGTAAGAGTTGCGCTGGACGGCAGCGATAAAACCAGTTGCACTGGTATCCTGCCATATATTCAGGCCAGGCGTCAATTGGACGGAAGTCCTTTCTGCGTATTCTGTGTCTGCCCTCAAATCCATCACCAATAACATCGTTACCCATCAGCATTTCAAACAAATAGGATTCTTTTAAGCCGAAGCTCACCGGCGGATATACAGGTGTCCGGTAAGTTTTTCTGTGGCGGCAGCAAAAAATGGCGCAGAACTGCGAGCAGCGGATTTTAAGTTGTCCCGGTTTAATGAGCCAACCGGCCTGCCTAACTCAATAAAGTTGAACCGTACCGAAACGGGTTTTAGTCAGATAATGTGCAAATGGGGGGACATTATGTTATTTAAATTCCGGCATAAACGATTTCTGGCTCGAAAACTGCCTGTATTGGCGCTGATTGCGCTGGTGTGGCTATTTGTACTGATTGGCATTGTGCGCGCCATAAAACTTCCGCCAGATACGTCAGCGACCTTTATTCAAACCAGCGGCCCCAATGCTTCGCTCGGTATTGGCGATTTTTACACCAACGTTGAAGGGGACAACGACATTCACTTTTTGCGGGTCAACGTGCCCTGTACCTGGCCGGGTGATCAAACCATCACCTTTGCCCTGTTTGATCCCGAGATTCAGGAACCAGACCCGCCGCGAACGGTTGAACCCCCCTTTGCCGATGACGAAATCAGAGACGACGCCGATACCACGGTGCACATGCCGCCAGACACCAACATTCAGTTTGCCGATCTGACCACATTTACCCTGTACGCTCTCAATAATCAGGGACAGATTGACCGGACCGTAGTGGGGCCGGTTACCTTTACGCCCAGCCTGACCAACAGCACCAACGGGCTGTGGGTAGAACTGGTTACGTTTACCCCCAACACCCCCAATTTTGGCTGCGGTTTGTACGGCCTGGGCGCAGAAACCGCCAATAACGACGATAACGCCTGGAAACTCGGCGTGAGCTACGACCCCGACTGCACGGTGAGCCTGCCGGGCAGCCCCGGCTCCTGCGCGGGCGTCGGCCAGCAGCAATCAACGGCATTGAGCAACGACAATGAACAGGACGATGCCGATGGTATTCCCGGTACGGGCGACGATCTGCTGATCAGCGCTGTTTCGCTTTCTTACCAGCACGAAAACGCCGACAGTAACACGCTAACCTGCCAAACATTTTATCACCTGGTTTACCCGGATGACCGGCCAGTTGTTACTTTTCACAACTTTGATCTGGATACAAACAACAGCACCGGTTCAACTTCAACGGTCACGCATACCTCACCCACCGGCCGGGTGATTGTGGGGGCCGGATCGGCCAACAGAAGCTGGAACAACGCGCCCACACCGCCCCAAATCCCGCCGGTGCGCGGCGGCGATGTGATTCAGGTTGCGCCAGACGAAGTCGGTTTGTGGCAAACGGAAGTCTGTGTCAGGCGGGATAACCAGTACATTTTTGAAGGTCAGCGGGACGAAGTGGTCTTTTTGCAGCCGCCGCCCGCGCCCAACCTGGTGGTAAGCAAAGACGATGGCCGAACGATTGTTGGCCAGAATGACACGCTCAATTACACTATTGGCTTTAGCAACATTGCCGACACAACCCCTCTGGCCCCGGCGGTTCCGGGCGCGGCCGAGCAGGTAACCTTAACCGACACGCTGCCGCCGAACACCACATTTGTCAATTGCCAGGTTAACACACCGTTTAGCGGCACGTGCGTTGAAAATCCCACCGGCATTGTCACAGCCCGGATCAACGAACTGGTTGTGGCCGGGGCCAGCGGCTCGGTGAACCTGACCGTGCAGGTGAATGCCAACGCTCCGGCCGGGTTTCTAACCAACACCGTTCGGCTGGATTATACGGGCAGCATTATTGCCCTGCAATATCCGCCCAAAACAGCTACAGACATAGACGAAGTTCAGCCGCAAGCGGCCACCGCTACCCCCACAGACACCCCTCAACCAACCGCTACAGCCACGGCTACCGCCACCACGCCGGCGCCGGCGCCAACCTCCGACCCCACAAATACGCCCCAGCCAACCGCCACCACGCCACCGGGGTCAAACCCCACGCCAACCGCAGTATCCGGCGGCGATCAGAGGTCCGGTGACCGGGACCCCGCTGACCCAGCGCCGGCCCCGCCGCCGCCCGCGGCGCCCGGCATCGCCAGCGTTCCGGCCCCCGAACCAACGCCAACCGGCGTGTTATACCTGCCGGAGACCGGGTACCGGCCAGTTACGCCGGAGAGTAAATCAAACCAGAATTATACCATTGGAGTTGTGGCGCTGCTTGGCATAGCCCTTGGCTGCCTGCTGTTCTGGCGCATTCGCCGGTATCGGGTTTAAAATACCGGAGGATCGACCAAAATAACAGGAGAATTGAGTGGACCCGAAAATTGAACAATTTGAGCTGACCATCACCGTTGAACCAGACGACATCGACCAGTTGGGCCACGTTAACAATGTAGTTTACCTGCGCTGGGTGCAGGAATTAGCCGTTGCGCACTGGCAAAACGCCGCACCTGCGCCAGATCAGGCCAAACTGGTGTGGGTTGTGCTGCGCCACGAAATCGACTACAAACAGCCGGCGTTTCTTGGCGAAGAAATCAGCGGGCGCACCTGGGTGGGCACGGCCTCGCGGTTGGCGTTTGAACGCCACACCGAATTTATGCGCGTGTCCGATGGGGTTGTACTGGCTCGAGCGCGCACCGTGTGGTGTCCGCTTGATATGCAGACAGGCCGGCCAACCCAGGTTAGCCCGGAAGTTCGGGCCCGGTTTTCGGTGCAGTAACAGGCGGCTTGCCCAATCGCCGGCGCGGCCGATTTTTGCTGCGCCCGCTGGCGATTATTGGCCACGGTTACCCAAAGTTTCACGCAAACTTTACTTACATTTAGCGCAATGTGTGCTAAATTGGGGGTATGAACTGGATTATGCAATTAGCCGTGTTATGGCTCAGCCTGGATATTGTAATAATAGCAACCTGCTGGTTTGTTTACACCGAGGTTCGCCCCCGTTGCCCGCAGTGGTGGCAGCAACACATTGCTGATGATGAGCCTGCCTTTCTGCGAGAGCGCCCCCTGCACTTCCCGCTGCCGGTAGATTCGCACCGCCACAACTCGCCCCGATAACCGGGCCGGGCTATTTACCAGTTCCTGTAAAAATGGGATTCAGGGGTCGGGAGTCAGGAATCAGGTGATTCCTGTCCCGGCTTCTAAAAATTTACGTGCAACTGTAGGGGCGCTTCGCGAAGCGCCCCTACTCCATTTTTGTAACTACCTCGACAATGTTAAGTTACCCCGTTATTACGCAGCTAATCGGACTTTTTACCCCTCATTCTCCCTGATGACGCGCCGGCATTTAGTATGTATACTGTACTCAATTTCCTGCATTGGATTTAACAGGGGTACGGTATGAACACATTGAAAATCAGTTTGTTGGCCGGCTTGTTGGGTGTAATCGGCGGGCTGGTGGTGTGGCAAATGGCCAGCGGCGATGGTTACCAATTTTTTCCCGTGGCCGCCGGGGCGGGAGCATTTGCCGCCACCGCCTTTTTCTGGTGGCTCATTGTGGCCCGCCGCCGCGATTATCGCGCCAAAAGCGGGACGTTGGCCGGCGGATTGAGCGGCATCGTTTCCCATTATGTTTGCTGGTATCTTTATTTGGTGGGCGCAAACGGCTGTTACTGGCTAACCGGCGGCTGTACCAGTTCGCTGGGAGAACCGCCGCTCGACCTGCTGAACGGGCTGTGGGGCACGCTGATTTTCTCGTTTGTCAGCCTGATGTTTCTGGGCTGGCTCACCGTGCCGCTGGGGATGTTGGCCGGTGGCTGGTATGCCTGGAAAATCGGCAGGCGTTAGTGGCCAAAGGGGATTAAATTTTTCTGGATAAGCAGGCCGTGAGCGCGTTTGGCCACGCGCTGGTCCGGCGCGCGATTGAGCATCTCTTTTAAGGTTTTGCCGGTAACAGCCCAGTTGGCGGCGGTGTCCATGTAGGTATGCAGCAGGTAGCCGCTGGGACACTGGTAAATATCAAAACAGTTAACTTGCAGGGCAAAACCATGACCTTCAACAATGCGGGTGCCCTCAAATTCCACCTGGTTGTTCTCAACTTTGGTAATATGGCTGACTTTTTCTATGGCCTGCTTCACCGCCTCGGCGGAGTCGTTTTCCAATTGAATCAAGCCTTTGGCGTGGCGGGCCGCGTTGATTTTATACAAAGTTTTCGCGCTCCTTAACATCAGGTTGAGAGTGTTGAAAGTGAATTGTTTTGATGCCGTTGAAACCACAACATACCGCCCACGGCCCCCAGCCCCACAATCAGCGCCAGATTAAACACGCCACAAAACGAGTTTAGCACCATTGTGGCCTGCCAGTAGGCGGCATTATCGTTAACAATGAACTCGGTCAATCCGACTTCTGTTAAAAATATATTTAGCTGCTCAGAGTGAGTGACCAGCACCACGTTGACAAACGCCGCCAGCATTTGGCCCATAATGGCCCCTACTCCGGCCATTAACCCGGCGATAACGCCGTGCATCAGGCTGGATTCGGCCCGCAGCGGTTTATCAAACCAACCGGCCAGATAGCCGGTACCCACCCCCAGCAGCGGCGTAAGACAAACTGTGCAAAATGGCGATAGCAGCGTGATGCCCATTACATAAATCAGGCTCAGCCCTGCGCCAATCAATCCCGCTCTAATCATCGGCTAACTGATCAAACTCCTCCAGCGAAACATCAAGCACCTCTTCAATTTTTAACATATTGGTCCGCCCGGCGGTGCCGTACGGCGTACCGGCGGTGAGCACCACAATATCGCCCACGGCGGCGTAACCGCATTTGATGGCTTGATGAAACGACAGATAGACCATGTGCTTGGTATTTTGAATGTTGTCTACCCGGGCGCTTTCTACCCCCCAGGTGAGCGCCAGCAGCCGGCGCGGTTTTTCCTGCGAGCTGAGCGCCAAAACAGGAATTTTGGGCCGATGGCAGGCCACTCGCCGCGCCGTTGAGCCGGTGGTGGTGTGAATGATCACCGCTTTGGCCTTAACCGATTGCGCCGCCACCTGGCTGACATAGGCAATATTGGCGTCGATGCTGTCTGGCAGCGGCAGCACCGGCGGCCCCGGCAGCTCGTCTTTCATCCAGGCCGACTCGGTACGCAGCGCAATCTGCGACATCATGGCGATGGTTTCGGCGGGGTATTTGCCGATGGCCGTTTCGCCGGAAAGCATCAGCGCGTCGGTGCCGTCTAAAATGGCGTTGGCCACGTCGGTCACTTCGGCGCGGGTGGGCTTGTGAGAATGAACCATCGACTCAAGCATTTGGGTGGCAGTAATCACCGGGATGGCCCGGCGGCGGCAGGCGGCGATAATTCGTTTTTGGGCAATGGGCACATCTTGCAGGCTCATTTCCAGCGCCAGATCACCGCGCGCCACCATCACCCCATCGGCCTCCTGCACAATGTTGTCAATATCGTTGAGGGCGTTTTGCCGCTCAATTTTGGCGATCACCGGAATATCGGCATCCTGCGACGCCAGGTACGCCTTAAGCAGGCGCACATCATCCACCGACTGCACAAAAGAGAGCGCCAAAAAGTCAAAATCGTGCTGAATGGCAAAATTAATGTCTTCAAAATCCTTGTGCGTCAGCGAGGGCAGGCTCACCCGTCGGCCCGGCAAATTAACCCCGCGCCGGCTCGACAGCGTGCCCGGCTCGGTAACGCGGCAGTGAATTTCGCCATCGCCGCCAATTTGCTCAACAGCCAGTTCAATGTTGCCGTCGTCCAGCAAAATCTGGCTGCCAACGCTCACATCCTGGGCCAGTTTGGCAAAACTCACGCACACACGCTCTTTGTTGCCGGGGATTTGCTCGGCGGTCAGCACAAATTTCTGGCCGGCTTCCAGCTCCACCGAGTCGCCTTCAATTTCGCCAACCCTGATGCGCGGGCCGCGCAAATCACCCAAAATGGCAATCGGCGTGTTCATTTCTTTGCTCAAATTGCGGATCAGTTGCACCAGCGGCGCGTTTTCCGCAGCCTGACCGTGCGAAAAATTGATGCGCACCACATCCAACCCGGCTTTGATCATTTTGCGCAGAGTCGCTTCATTGTGACTCGCCGGGCCAAGGGTGGCCACTATTTTTGTTCTTTTTTGGGGGCGGGTATCACTGATTTTTATCGACATTTTCCTCTCCCACGGCTAAACCCAGACCATATAATAGCATTAAGCCAACCGATTGGCAACGACAGGTAGTATTCAGATTTTTGGGCCGGCATTGACGCCGGGGGCCAATTGTGCTAGAGTAGTTGCCGCCAAAATCACTTTGTTTCAGGCAATGGTTCACCAGTATGACTTCTCACAAAATCCAACGTTCGCCCAAATTATGGCTGCCGATAATGTTAATGCTGGTTTCATTGGCCTGCGCCACCAATACGCCGGCAGCCCGCCTGTCGCCGCCCCGGGCCACCCGCACGCCGCTGCCTACCTTTACGCTAACGCCAATCCCACCCACGCCAACGCCTCTACCCTCGGCCACCGACACGCCGCTGCCCACCGACACGCCGCCGCCCACCGATACGCCGCTACCCACTAACACGCCCGCCCCGGCCGATACGCCCGTGCCGCCGACCAACACGCCGCTGCCGCCGCCGCCAACCCAACCACCGGCGCCGCCAACTCAGCCGCCGCCGCCCACAGCCACGTTTACCCCGGAGCCGCCGCCCGCGCCGGTTTCGCCGGTGGGTACGCCCACGTTTACGCCAGTGCCGGGTTCGCCGGCCGGGCGATACAAACTGCTCAAAATCAAACGCCAAAAAAACTGCGCGCATATTGGCATAATTGGCAAAGTGGTTGACGGCGACGATGAGGATGACGATCCAATTGCCGGCGTTACCATCCGGGTGGTGGGCGATGAAGATGGTTTTCGGGGGCCGTATTACGCCACATCCGGCTCAGATGGCAAGTATTCGATTGTTCTTGGCGAATACGGCAGCGTGCCTGATCGGGTAGAATTTAGAGCCGATATTTTTGGCGACGGCGTTGATACCGACGACGAACCGGAGTGGAAGTTCAGTAAAGATTGCGGCAGCAGCGACCCGCTCCA
>CAYOXS010000146.1:2514-13555 GCA_964407935.1 uncultured Caldilineaceae bacterium | reverse complement strand
TTTTCTGTCTGGTGTTCGCCCCCTTGGCGGCCAAAAACAATACATAGTTGCCATGGCCCCTCCCCCAATTTTGGGGGGTGGGGTGGGGGTGGGGGAAAGTTTAAATCCCATTCTGATTTCAGAATAGGTTCGTTTATTCGTAAATTCGTTGACTCGCTTATTTGTTTATTCGCAGCACCGCCGCGCCGTTGATTTCACTACGTTTGAGTCGCTGCAAAGTTTCATTGGCCTGGGCCAACTCAAACAATTCGATCTCCGTTTTCACCGGCACTTCCGCCGCGGCCTGCAAAAAATCAACCACATCCTGCCGGGTGCTGTTGGCCACGCTCTGCACGGTTCGCTCGTGCCACAACAGGGCGTAGGGCAGCTGCGGAATATCGCTCATGTGGATGCCGCCCAGCGCCAGCGTGCCGCCCCGCTCCAGCCGCTGCAGAGCCAGCGGTACCAGCCCGCCCGCCGGCGCAAAAATAATACTGCTGTCCATCAGCGCGCCGGGGTCGTCCTCGGCGCTGCCCGCCCAGACCGCGCCCAGCGAGCGGGCCAGCTCACGGTGGTGCTGGCCGCGGGTAAAAACAAACACCTCGCAGCCCCAGTGGCGGGCAATCTGGATAATAATGTGGGCCGATGCGCCAAAGCCGTACAGCCCCAGCCGCTGGCCGGGCTGCACCCGGCTCATCCGCAGCGAGCGGTAACCGACCACCCCGGCGCACAGCAGCGGCGCGGCCTCCACATCGCTAAAAATTGCGGGGATGGGGCAGGCAAATTCTTCGTGCACAACCATATATTCGGCAAAGCCGCCATCGGCGTGCATGCCGGTAAATTGGATAGCCTCGCACAGATTTTCCTGCCCGCGCCGGCAGTAGCGGCAGCGGCCGCAGGTTTGGTACAGCCACGGCACGCCCAGCCGGTCGCCCGGCCGGTGGCGGGTCACACCCTCGCCCACGGCCTCAACCACGCCGACAACCTGGTGGCCGGGCACCGTGGGTAAACGCGGCAGCGCCAGATCGCCTTCACAAATGTGCAGGTCGGTGTGGCACACGCCGCAGGCGCTGATTTTGAGTCGCACCTGGCGCGGGCCGGGTTGGGGCGTTTCAATTTCGGTCAGGGTCAACGGCGATTCGCCAATCGCCGCCGGGCGGGTTAATTGCATGGCGCGCATAAAATGCTCCTTTGAAAATAGGGGTCAGGAGTTGGGAGTTAGGAATTAGGGAAATGCTCAGGCCTCGTCCCTTGCCGGGTTGATGGTTTTTAGTCGCTGTGGCTATAATTATACTGTGACACCGGTTTATTGCGAACAAAAACAGAAACAGATTCAGCCGGTGGCCCAGCAACAAAAATGAAAATTGGGTAGGGGCGGTTCGCGAACCGCCCCTACATTCGCTGATTCGTTTATTTTCAAGGGAGTCGGTTTTGCAAATTATCAAATTAGCTGGCTGGTGGGGATTAGTGGTGGGGCTGCTGCTGTTTTCGGCGCGGGCGGACGAGCCGCCGCTGCGTTACGTGGCCCAGGCCGATGACTCGCTGCCGCGGCTGGCCGAAAAATACAGCAGCGACTCCGCCAACTGGCCGGCCATCTTTGTGGCCACCAACCGGCTGGCCCAATCCGAGCCGGATCTCTCGCCGCTCGACAGCCCATTTTTGCTGCCGCCCGGACAAACCATGGCCATTCCCGCCGTCGATCAACTTGAAACTTTGTTGGCAGATTACGCCGCCAACCCGCCCCCGGTAGCAACGGACACTGTGCCGCTGTCGGCGGCGTGGCTGGCCGATTTTGCCGCTTACGTGGAGGAGTCGCGCCAGCATTTTGAAATTCCCGGCGCGGCGGTGGCCGTGGTCAGCCCGCAGCAAATTTTGCTGGCGCAGGGCTTCGGCGAGCGCGAACTGGGCCGCGGCCAGCCGGTGACGCCGGACACGCTGTTCGGCATCGGTTCCACCACCAAAGCGATGACCTCGCTGCTGGCGGCGCGGCTGGTAGACGACGGCGCGCTCGGCTGGGATACGCCGGTCAGCCAGTTGTGGCCCGGCTTCGCCCTGCGTGACCCGGCGGTGACGCCGCAAATCCGGCTGCGGGATTTGCTGGGGATGCGCAGCGGTTTGCCCCGCGCCGATCTGGGTTGGAGCGGCAGCGGCATGTCTGCCGAGCAGGTGATGCAGTCGCTGGCGGAGTTACCGCTGGCCGCGCCGCCCGGCGAGCAGTTTGAGTACAACAATCAGGCCGTGGCCACCGCCGGCTTTGCGGTCACGCTGGCTGCCGGCGGCGAATTTGGTCAACTTGGCCCGGCCTATGAGTCGTTGCTGCGGCAGCGCGTGTTTGAGCCACTCGGCATGCGGCGGGCCACTTTTGATCTGGCGCAGGTGCAGGCCGACGCCAACCACGCCACCCCCCACGATTTCACCCTGGCCGGCGAGACCGTGCCCACCCATTTTCACGCCGATCCCGGCATCGCTCCGGCCGGCGGGGTCAACGCCAGTCTGCTCGATCTGGCCCGGTTTGTGCAAACGCAGTTAACCCGCGGCGTTGCGCCCGCCGGGCAGCGAGTGGTGTCGGCGGCCAATCTTACCCAAACCTGGCAGCCGCAAATTGAGCTGTATCCCGGCAACAGCTACGCGATGGGCTGGTTTGTGGAGGAGTATCGCGGCGTGGAAATGGTCTGGCACGATGGCGACGTGCTGGGGTTTAAATCGCTGCTGGTGCTGCTGCCGCAGGCCAACCTGGGGCTGGCGCTGCTGAGCAATCGCACCGTGTCATACGGCTTCAGTAACAGTATTCGCTATCATTTTGCCGAACAGGTTTACGGACTGGAGGCCGATGCCGGCCAATATTTCCGCGACCAGTGGACCACTTTCAAAACCGATGGTCTGCCCAAGGCTCGCGCCCCGCTCAACCCCGCCCCGCCCGCCGGCGCGGTTCAGCCCTATCTGGGCCGTTACGAAGCTGGCTGGCGGGTGGAGCAGCGGCCCAACGGCGCGGTTTGGGCCAGCCGCGGCGATTATCGCTGGCAGCTTTGGGCCAAACCGGAACCGGGCCGGTTTATTATTGGTAACGGCTTTGGCCTGCTCGCGCCGCTGGAATTTGTGGACACCGGCGACGGCTTCAGCATGCGCATCAAACTGGCCACCGGCGAAGAGAGCCTGTACCGGCGGCTTGGCGATTAGCGGGTTGTCAGGCCGCAGCGATGATCGCTCTGGCTTTGTCGCTGTGGTTGGGGAATAGATTTGGGGGTACTTTTTCCCGCCCCAGCGCTTTAAAAATCATGTAGCGGGCGCAGCCGCTATTGTCGCCAAGGCAATAACGATTTTTCAACATTGTGGCCGTAGCCGGGATTTCCGCCATCCGGTCATTAAAAAAAGGACATTTTTCCAAACATTCGCACGTGGCCATGAGTTACCTCCTGTGGGCCTGGGTAAATTTTTCACTGCTGCAAAATTGATTGTCCGCTAACATGTTCGGCACGTGATTGCAAGAAATAAAGGATTTAACAAAAACTTTAAATTCATGTTGCCAAACGCCAGTTATTCATCAACTGTCCATCTTTTTTACCCCTAACTAAAAATCCGTGCTATAATCCCAACCCGTGGATGCGCAAAGGGAACTCGTCATTAATCCAGATGAACGGGCGGTTGAGGCTTGCCTGCTCAACGAGGCCGGTGCTGCCGTACAGTCGCAGGCTAACGCCGTCTATTTTGAGCCGCAAACCATTGCCGATGTCACCCGGCAGGGGCGGCTGTTGGTGCTGGCCGAAGGTTCCGGCGGAAGTCATTCCGGCCATGTGGCCAGCCAGTACGCCGTGCAAAAAATTCTCCACAGTTATTACGCCAGCTCAACCCCGGATCCCAAAACCCGCCTGCTTGAGGCCATCAACCAGGCCAATACCGATATTTTGGAGCGCAACCGCCTCTATCCCGACCGCCGGCCAATGGTCGCCACCGTGGTGGCAGCGCTGATTCACAACAACAAGCTGGTGGTGGCCAGCATTGGCGATAACCGGGTGTACGTGGTCTGGGATCAGGATATCGAGCTGTTAGCCCCCGGTCCGTCGCTGCCGCCCGCCGAACCTCCCGCCGAGGTCGCTGCCGCCGAGACCGCTGCCGAACCGGCCGCCCCGATTCAGCCGCTGCGAGCGCCCGGCCTGGGCACAGCCGCCGAGCTGCATATTGAAACCTCTACCCGCCGCCTTTTTCCCGGCGATGTGGTTATTTTGAGCAGCGGTGGCCTGACCGGCTATTTGCAGGACAAAGAGATGGCCCGCGCGGTCAACCGTCACCCCGGCGACGAGGCGCTGCGCCGTATGTTGGCTCTGGCCGCCGAGCGCGGTTACCACGACTCTGGCGCTATTGCCGCCGCCCGCATTCTGCCCGAGCCAATTGGCGCTCGGCCGCCGGCGGCCATGCCCGCACCGGCTGCGCCCGACTGGAGCCTGTGGGAAAAAGCCAGCCCGCCTGCCGGCCCGCCGGCCAAAACCACCGCCACCCGGCCAATGGACCAGTCCGGCCGGAAACCGCAATTCAAACGCCCGCCGGGGTTGATGCCCGATCAACGGCGGCGTTTCAGTCCCAAACTGGTCGTGGCGTTGGTTGCAGTGGTGGTGCTGGTGCTGTGCGCGATTGCGGTTGCCGCCGCCCGATTCCTGTTGCCGCAGGAAATGCTGGCCGCTGTGCCGCTGGCCGATAGACTGGGGCTGGCCTCAGCCCCGGCTGAAAATAGCGACGAGTCACTGCTGGTGCAACTGCCCAGCCCCAGCCCAACCGCCGGCCCGGCCACCAACACGCCGGCAGCAACGCCACTGCTCGTGGCCGAAGCCAATTCGCCGCTGGCTACGCCGGCGGCTGCGGCCAAAACGCCGGCCTCAGATTCCGATGTGGTGTCGCCGGTGGCTACGCCGACCCCCACGCCAACGCCGCTGCCGCTGCCTACCATTGTCCTGCCCGCCGGTTGCGAAAACAGAGGCCGATTTGACCGCGACGTGACCATTCCCGACGGCACGCAGTTGGCCGCCGGCGAAAAATTTGAAAAAACCTGGCAGGTGCAAAATGCCGGCGATTGCCCCTGGGGGCCGGGCTTTACCGTGCAGCATCTCACCGGCGACCCGATGGGCGCGGCCAATATCCTGCCCCTGCGCCAGCCAGGCGCGCCCGGCGAAGCGTATCAAATCACTTTGCCGCTGATCGCGCCGGCCAAACCCGGCACCTATCGCGCCGCGTGGCAGCTTCACGATCTCAACGGGCAGCCGTTTGGCCCCGAAATGTACCTGGAAATTGAGGTGACCGCGGCCAAAGTGACCAGCGGGAATTCGGGCCAGCTCAATGTGCTGTACGATTTTGTGGCCAATGCGGCCAACGGCGACTGGTCCGCCGGCGACATCAGCTACGCAGTGCAGCAAACTGACATCAGCGAAACGCTGGAACTGACCCCCGCCGGGCTGGTGGCCGTGGGGCCGGCCCAACTGCGCGGCAACAAAACCAGCCCCGGCAGCACCCTGCTCACCTACCCCAACCAGGAAACCGGCACCATCGAGGGCAAGTTCCGGGTTGATACGCCCCTCCAACCGACCGATACCTTTGCCGCCGAACTCGGTTTTACCAAGCTGTCCATTCTCAGTGATGATGGCGTAACCTTTGAAGTCACCTTTACCCCCGACGGCGGCCCGGAGCAGACCATCTTCTCTGCCCCCGTTCAGTACCGCGACAGCCCGGTGCTCCAAAACCAGCCGCTCAGCGACATTACCCCCGGCGCGACCGGCACCTTCACCCTGCGCGTGCTCGGCGGGAACAGCGTTAGCCAGGATTGGGCGCTGTGGATTAACGCCCGGCTCGTGCGCCCGTAAATGCTCACCGTTCAACAAAAATATGCCGATGCGGTGGTGGTTGGTTTTTGGCAGGCGTTAGCCCGGCAGGGCTTGCAGCAGGCCGAAAGCGAGCTGGCTCGCCGCTATTTGCCGCCCGCTGGTTCTCTGCTCGATGCCGGTTGCGGCGCGGGCCGGGCTGTGCTGGCGCTGTCGGCGCGGGGCTACCCGGTTACCGGCATCGATTTGAGTTTGCCGATGCTGCACGCCGGGCGGGAACTGGCCGCGGATATGCGGCTCGGCGGGGCCAATTTGCTGGCGCTGCCCTTTGCCGATGGCCATTTTGCGGCGGCGTTGGTGTTTTTTGGCGCGCTGCAACACCTTCCCGGCCGCCACAACCGGCGGCAGGCGCTGGCCGAGCTGGCGCGAGCGGTGCAGCCGGGCGGCCGCCTGCTGCTGGGGCTGGATAATCTGGCGCCGGCGCTCACCTGCTACGGCTACTGGCTGGGGCAGCGGATTACAAATTACCAATTATCAATTATCAATTACCAATTACGAATTACGAATCACGAACTCAACTCACCCAACTCACCAAACCCACCTAACTCCCCCCCTGCCGACTCAACCCTGTGGCAGCGGCGCGGCCATCCGCTGCTGTGGCACGGGCGGGGGCTGCTGCGCTCGCTGCGCTGGCGAAGCTGGCCGGGGCTGGTGGATCGCGTCCGGCGGCTGGCCGGCCAGCCGGACCGCGTCGGCGATGTCAACGTGGCCCAGTTCAGCCAGCCGGCCACGCCGGGCAAGGTGTACTATCACCTTTACCGGCCCGGCGAACTGGCCGCTGACGCCGCGGCCGCCGGCTGGACTCTGCTCGGCTGGCACGCCGGCAGCGAACTGACCGGCCCAAAAAAATACCCGGAGTCAATCCGGGCATTGGACAAACAGCTCTTTTTCGCGTTTCAGAAAATGGATTAATACGGCCGTTCCAAACCGTGCGCTTCCAGAAACGCCGCGTTAGCCATCAGCGCCTCGGTTGGGCCATCGGCCACAATGCGGCCCTCGTCCATAATAATCATCCGCGGGAACAGTTCCCGCACCAGCAGCATATCGTGGGTTGAAACCAGCATGGTCAGCGGCAAATCGCGCAGCAAATTGATGAGCATGCGTCGCCCGCGCGGGTCCAGCCCGGCCGACGGCTCATCAAATACCAGCAACTGCGGCTCCATCGACAGCACCGTGGCGATGGCCACCTTCTTTTTTTGGCCCACACTCATGTGGTGCGACAACCGGTCCGCAAACTCCTGCATGCCCACCTGTTCCAACGCCCGGCGCACCCGGCGGCGCACTTCGGTTTCCGGCAGGCCCATGTGCAGCGGGCCAAAGGCCACATCCTCAAACACCGTTGGCGAAAAGAGCTGATCATCGGGATTTTGAAAAACCAGCCCCACTTTGGCCCGGATATCGGGCAGAGTGCTTTTGGTCAGCGGCATGTCGGCCACCATCATCTCGCCCTGCCCTTCCAAAATGCCATTGAGGTGGAGCATCAACGTGCTTTTGCCCGCGCCGTTGGGGCCAACCAGCGCCACCTTTTCACCGTGGTTAATTTGCAGCGACACCCCGTGCAGGGCCGGATGGCCGTCGGGGTAGCTGAAATGCAGGTTTTTAACCAGCAGCACCGGTTTGTGGCCGTTGCGGCCGGGAGCGGCAGAAACTTCGGTGACCGGTTTGGTGTTGTGGATAACAGACATTAGTTTTCCCTCGCCTAAATTCCAGCACGACCCATAAATTGTAACAGCACAATTATCCCCACCGCCGCCGCCCCAATTAACCAGTCGCTGGATTTCATGATGTGCGGGTTTAAAGTAAAAAAGTGACCGCGATAGCCGCGCGCCAGCATGGCGTTGTAAATGCGGTCGCTGCGCTCGTAGCTGCGCAAAAAAAGCTGGCCAACCATGTTACCGGCGATGCGCGCTCGCCACAACAGGCTGCCGCCGCTGGTGTAGCCGGCCAGCCGCGCGCTGCGGGCTTCGCGGGCGCGGAGCATTCGCGTTACTTCATCAGACAGGACAAATAAATAGCGGTAGGTAAACGACACCACCGCCACCAGAATTTGCGGCATGCGCAGGTGGCGCAGGGCGTGCATTAAATCTGGAAACTGGGTGGCGGCCACCAGCAAAATGGCCACCTGCACCGACAGCCAGCTCCGAACAACAATGCTGACAAAACGGATCAACCCGGCGTCGGAAATGGTCAAAGCCCACGGGCCAAGTTGAAACGCGGCCAGCGGCCGGCCGGGCAGCGTAAACATAATCGTTACCGCCGCCAGCGCAAACGGCAGGGCAATAAACGAGCGTTTAAAGGCATACAGCAGCGGCAGCCGCGCCAGCGCATTGATCAGCAGGATAACGCCCCAGGCCAGCCCAAAAGCCAGCCAGGCGCCGTCGGGCAGCAGCACATTAGACAGGATGAACAGCACCGTGACCACCACTTTAACGCGGGGATCGAGCCGGTGGATCAGGCTTTCCCGAGCCTGGTAGCGGTCAAACGTATTAACGTGCAGCACGGTTAAGGCTGCCCTGTTTCAGAAGCCGGAGCCGGATTTTTGAGCAGCCGGCCAACGCCAACGGCCAGCCCGGCCACAACCAGCGCCCCAATTGCGCCGGCAATAATGGTTGACAGGGCGCTGTCACCGAGGCCGGGGACGGTGTAATCCGGCAGCACCTGATAGGGCGCGTCCAATCCATGCTGAATAAAGCCGACATCCTCGGCCACGCGCTCCAGCCCATCCGGGTTGGCCGAAGCCCACGGCGACAGCAGCACCACGGCCAGCGACAGGGCCAGGCCAGCGGCCACCCAGCCCCAGCCGCCCTGAGCTTTAACCTTCTCCGCGCCCAGCAGATCGGGCCGGACGCGCAAAATAAAGGCGATGGCGGCCACGGTGATCAGCGCTTCGCCAATGCCAATCAGCGCATGAACGCCCATCATGGCCGGCAGCACCACCGCCAGCGGCGAGGTGTCGCTGAGCCACAGTTGCAGCGCGGTGGAAAACGCGCCGGTCATCACCGACAGCCAGGCCGCAACGCCGGCCGCAGCCAGCCGCACGCCCTGGCTCTGCGAGGCCACACTGCGATACAACCCAAAGCCGATCAGCACCGTCAGCAGCCCCATGTTAAAAATGTTGGCCCCCATTACCAGCAGGCCGCCATCCTGAAACAGTAACCCCTGCAGCCCAATCACCGCGGCCATTACTATCACTCCGGCCCACGGGCCAAGCACAATAGCCGCCAGCGCCCCGCCCAGCAGGTGGCCGGAGGTGCCGCCTGCTACCGGAAAATTAATCATTTGGCCGGCAAAAATAAAGGCGGCCATCACCCCCATCAGCGGAATCTGGCGTTCACCGAGCTGGCCTTGCGTTTTTCTAACGGCGATGGCCAGCAAAACAATGGTGGCCAGCCACAGCACCACCGACACCGCCACGCTCAAAAAGCCATCGGGAATGTGCATGGCCGGGGGCAGCGCCTGCGCCCAAAAAAAGTTGGGATCAATGGGTGAAAACATTGTGCCATCCTCCTGCGGTTAATAATGCTTGTATCATTATGTTGTTGCGACTGGTTGCAACAGAGATTATAATACATTGCAAAGGGTTCGCCAAATCGAATTTTTATATTCTAGTTGACGAATATTAGGTAAAAATTAGAATTTTTGTTCGTATCAGGTTGTGTTTGTTGATTATGAATTACCCGGATAATGTTGTAAGATATTTAGCGCGAAAGGTTGAGGTCTGTTACCCAATTCGCCAAAAAATCCAGAGTTTGTTGCTTATGAAAATTGTTATAAAAATATTGATTGCCGGCGGTGCAATTTTTGGCATCGATCTGTTGACCAAAATTTGGGCGGAAAGCACCCTGATTCCGTTTCAGCCGGTGCCGGTTATTGATGATGTATTTAGATTGACGCTGGGCTACAACACGGGCGTTGCTTTTGGCATGTTTGCCAACAACGGTTTGCTGCCGCTGCTGGTGACCGGGCTGATTATTTGCGGGCTGGCGTTTTGGTTGGGGCGGGCTTTATTGCAGGGGCAGTTTCCAGAACAGGCCGCCTGGCCGGTGGGGCTGCTGCTGGGCGGCGCGCTCGGCAATTTTCTTGACCGTTGGCCAGATGGCCGGGTAACCGATTTTTTGGATTTTGGGCTGGGTGAGCTGCGCTGGCCAACATTTAATATCGCCGACAGCTTTATTTTGATTGGGGTGACGCTGCTGGTGTTATTCAGCTTTAGCCAAAAACCCAAGCCGGAAAATTATGCCGCCCCGGAAAGCAGCCCGGACAACATTTTGAGTTAAGCGGTTTTTTACTTCTCGGCTTCGGGGCGCATAAATCTGGCCATCCGGCGCTCCAGCCGGCCGCGCGAGTCCAGGTGGTGCAGGCCGCTTAATAACCACTCCACCAGTTGTTCTCTGATGGCGTCGCTGCTGCGGGGCAGCGAGTCGGTCACTATTCCCCTTATTTTTTCAAGCAAATCAATTAATTCCAGCGGAAACGTGATTTCGTCCAGTATATCGGGGTGAACCGGAATCACTGCGGCATTGGGCATGACTTCGTTGAAATAACGCTGGCTGCGGGGCGCGTGGTACAGGTGGGTTACGGCAAAAAGGGTCGATATTTTGTGGGTGCGGCAAATGGCGTGCACGGCCCGAACTTCCAGCAGGGTGCAGTTGGTTTTTTGGCGGGTAATAATATAATCGCGCGGGATTTCCAGTTGGGTGGTGAGCATGGATTTTACCGCGACGGCATCGGGGGTGTGGTTGAGCACATTAACATCTGCGGCGACAAAAATAAGGTAGGGTTTGGGCTGCGGGGCGCTGTGCCACAGGGCGCTGGCCAGCGCGGTTCTGCCCCACAACTGTTTGTTTTCTTTTTTGGTGCCCTGGCGTTTGCCCATAATCAAAATTCCGGCGGGCTGTTCGGGCCAATTATCCTGGGGGTGGTCGGTTAAAGACATTTGGTTTAAAAATTGCGTCATCGAGGCGATTTATGTGGTGATCTTGCCGATCAGGTTTCTATACTGCCAACGGGTATAATCTTTAGTTTTTCGGACACGGATTTTCACAGATAAACACAGATTTTTATGTTCTATCTGTGATATCTGCTTTCATCTGCGTCCTATTAAAAGCCAGCAAAAGTTAAATTTATGACCGTGCCGAGTATATCAGGCGGCAAGCAGTTCTTTAACGGTTTTAATCAGTATATCCGGGGTAAATGGT
>CAYOXS010000146.1:0-2414 GCA_964407935.1 uncultured Caldilineaceae bacterium | reverse complement strand
TCAGGCGGCAAGCAGTTCTTTAACGGTTTTAATCAGTATATCCGGGGTAAATGGTTTGGGTAAAATGATGTACCCGGCATCTAAAATTCCCTGTTTGTGCAGGGTCCGGTCGGTGTGGCCAGAGATAAGAATTACTTTTATCATCGGATACGTGTCCATAACCTGCCGGGCCAGCAAATCACCGCTCATTTTGGGCATGCTCAAATCTGTAATTAATAACTGTGGCAATTGGCCGGTTTGCCGGCCAAGCAGTTGAAGCGCTTCTTCGCCGTCGGCGGCCTCCAGAACTTCGTACCCCTGCCGCCGGAGCACTCGCGCGGCCATGGTGCGGATCATCGCCGAATCTTCTACCAGTAAAATTGTCTCTGCTGATTCTTCCAATTTGATCCTCTGCTGAACGGACTTTAAAAACGTGCTGCTTTTGGTGCGCTGCGATGTTTTGGGCAGATAGACTTTAAACGTTGTTCCCTGTTGGGGAGCGCTTTCAAAGGTAATATGCCCCTTGTTTTGCTGCACAATTCCAAAACAGGAAGACAACCCCAAACCGGTGCCCTGCCCAACTTCTTTGGTGGTAAAGAAAGGCTCAAAAATTCTGGGTTGGATTTCTGGGGGGATGCCGGCGCCGGTATCGCTGACGGCCAACAGCACATAATCACCGGCGGGGATTTCAACATGGACGGCGGACGTTGGCGCAGCCAGTGAAATATTGGCGGTTTTTATGGTCAATGTGCCGCCGGTGGGCATTGCGTCACGGGCGTTAACTGTTAAATTTATCAGCAGTTGTTCTACCTGGCCCGGATCAATTTTTACTTTCCACAGGTTTTCCCCCGGCTTGAGTTTCAGTTCAACAGAACTGCCAACCAACTGGCGCATCATATCATCCAGCGAGGTGAGCATCTCCCCTAAATCCAAAATCTGGGGTTGAACAGGTTCGTTGCGGGTAAACGCCAGCAGTTGATGGGTAAGATTGGCGGCGCGTTGGGCGCTTCTTTTTATGCTTTCAAGGTCAAATCGAACAGGGTGGTCCGGCGGCAAATTATCCAGAGCCAGTTCGGCGTGGCCAATGAGCGCGGTTAACACGTTGTTAAAATTGTGGGCAACCCCGCCGGCCATTTGCCCCACAGCTTCCATTTTTTGCACCTGCCGCAATTGGTCTTCCAGTAGTTTTTGGCGGGTAATATCAAACAGGATGCCGTGCGCAAAGCGAGGTTCGTCGTTGGAGTTGAACAGGGTGGTTTGGTTTCTAAACCACAATACCCGGCCATCACGGGCCTGCAAGCGATATTCCAGGTTCAACCCTTCGCCGGCGGCCAGGCTGCGTTCCATTTCTGCCCCTACATTTTTGCGGTCTGCCGGATGAATCTGTTCCAGCCACAACTGTGGGTTTTCCAGCCACTCGTTTTGAGAAAAGCCGAGCAGCGTTTCTACCTGCGGGCTGATATAAACAAAGCGGCTTTCGGCGGCAATAAACTCGATAATGTAGGTGATGGCCGGTAGCTGCTCAACCAGAGTTTGATAGTTGGTTTCGGCCTGTTTACGTGGGGTGATGTCTTCATTGAGGGCCACAATCTGGACAATATCGCCGTTGTTGTTCCGCACCGGGAAAAAAGTAACTGCCAAAGTTCGATGACCCTGCGCGGCGGCAAACCGGGGATCAGCGCGGCTAAAATCAAAGTAAACTTCCGGTAAATGGACAGTTTGGCCTCGCAGCGCTTTTTTTCCGGCAACATCGGTGCCAACCCGTTTGGCGGTTTCGTCTTCAAAGAGATTAAATTTACCCACCACCTGATCGGGAGATTCAATGCCGAAAATGCGTGTATGAGCGTCGTTCACGTCGAGACAGACGCCGTGGGTATCAAAAATCTGGATGCCAACCGGTATTTGCTGGATTAAACGCTGGAGTGTATCCCGCGAAACAGCTCTGGCATCCTGGGCCAGCTTCTGGTCTGTAATATCCCGGCTCATGCCGACCAGCCCTACCACCTGGCCCTGATTATCCTTAACCGGCACCTTGGTTGTTAATAACCAACCCGGCTGGCCGGTGGGAGTCAGGTAGGGTTCTTCTATATTGATTAAGGGTTTACCGGTCATCAAGACCACCTCTTCGTGGATGTAAAAGTTTTGAGCGATTTCTGGGGGGACAAAATCAAAATCGGTTTTGCCCAGCGTTTCGGCCTGGTCAGTGAGGCCAAAGCCGTGCAAAGAGTGAATGTTATTGAGAATATATCTGCCGTTAATATCTTTGGCGTAAATAAAATCTGGAAGTTGATCAATTAGTGTTTTGAGCAGACGATATTGTTGAGCCAGAGTCAATTCGTTTGCCAGTTCAGAGGGGAGCGGGTTACTTGCGGCATGTAGCTGGGTTTCCAGTTCAAGATTATGGCGTTCAAGCTCGACAACACGGTTTTGTAACT
>CAYOXS010000145.1:0-13566 GCA_964407935.1 uncultured Caldilineaceae bacterium | reverse complement strand
TGCGAATTGGCCGTTGCCCGCGGAGGCTGCAAAATTGTGGCTTGGCGATGCCCACCTTGCCAATCGCGTGATTAGGGGGCGTTGGGTTGTTGAAAAAAACGGTCAAGAAGTTTATATTTGTGGAGGCAAGTGTTGTCCGCTTCAGATTTAGAAGTTCTGAAATCAAGTATTCAAAAAAATTGGTCTTCTAAACCAAGTGATAAAGCTAAAGGATATATTGGCAAGTTTTTTGATACCACGCGATTTGGCACAAAAATAACAGCAAAAGTTCTGGGAAATTACGGCACTTACATCGTTTCTGTGCAAGTTCAAGAGAGAATTCTTACCTCTGCCTGTAGTTGCTACATTGGTAAGCATGGGGGGTGTCACCATTGCCAGGCTTTAGCGATAACCTTTTTGCAAGACACGACAAAATTTAGAGAATTGAAACAACGGAGTTTAAGTGAAGTTGGAGAGTTAGCGGATATTCCAGAATATCTACGAAGTGTAACTCTGGATGAGTTAATACAAGAGTTAAAGAAAAAGGGAATTGCACAGAAAGCATTTGCGGAAAGTATAGGAATGAGCAGTCAGAAATTGTCGGCGATAAAATCAAGTGAAAGACGAAACCGTTACTTTCACGAATTGGGAGCAACTAAACTGGCGTGTTTGTGGGTTTTGGAGCGGTTTTCTAAACAGAAGTAAGCTGAGGTTAGCTTTTGGCTCGCAGGGTAACGATTTTGCAGGAAGTGGTTCTGGTTTGTCAGCGGAAAACAGGATTTGCTTTTTGTCACAACGCTAAAGTGCCGTATCGGGAAAAGCCACAAAGCGTCACTCCGTTATTTTTAAACGACAAAAAATAACTACGCTCCGCCTTGTTTTCATCGGGTAAAAGAGAGCAAGGATAAAAACGGCTAAAAGACAGGCACCAGGGAAAAAAGCAGGGTGTGCCAGCCGTGCTAACAATTTAGAAAATAACTGAGCCACCAAAATTGGTTCAGAATCCTTTTTTACCTCGTGCCGCTTGGTTTTTTGTTCCAGTTCGGGGTTGTCGTAAATTGAAAGTAAAAATCTCAAGTTGGGGTTGGTTCAGCAAAACAGCGGTATCGGTAAGCCAGGTACAACCCAACAAGCCCAATGCAGCCGACCCGTAGAGCGGGGTTTTTAATCGCAAGGCTTGGTTTCCCCCAAAGAATCCAGCCGGGCGGCTGATTGGGAGCGTTAGGCTGGTTCGTCGGTAAAAACGTGAAAAATAGTGGTGTTTTCGGGCTGAGTTAAAAACGTAAGGTTCGGGGGAAATTACACGCGGACCGGGATTTACGGCGAAAGATGGGGGGATCAGTCCGCGCGGGTTGGATTTAAACCGTAAATTCTGGAAACAAAAACGGGCGGCGTTAAAATGCAATTGCCCGGCATTGACTCAAAAAAAACTTTTTAAGAAAATCTGTGTAAATCTGTGCCCTGATTCCAAAAGTGCAAAGGTAATAGACAGGTGATGAGGGATAAAACTTTGGGCAAATTTGTAAATACTGTGTTATTAGCTGCTTCCTTGTTTTTGGCGGGATGCACACTGGCCTCGCCGTTTGACCAACTTCTGGCCGAGTCGCCCCTGCCCACGCCCGCCGTCGAGCCTGGTTTTACGCCGCGGCCCACGTTTACGTCTACCCCGGTGGCAACGCCGACCCCGTCTATCACGCCCACGCCAACCCTCACGCCGATTCCCTCCGCCACGCCTTTACCCACCAATACGCGCACGCCGCGCCCCACCTCAACCTCCACCCCCACCCAAACCAGTACCCCCGCCCCGCCGCCGCCGCCCACCAACACGCCGCTGCCCACCGACACCCCCACCCCGAGCTGGGATTACAAACTGGCCGAACTGTTCAGCAGCCCCACCCAGGCCAACATCCTGTCCATTATGGTCGCCATCCAGGCCGCCGACAACAATTTTATCCCGGGCTTGCGCGTGGTTGGGGTTGATCCCAACGGCGTGGTCACAAAATCCGAGCTGTCGGCGGGCCAGGTAACAGGCTACACCCCGCCCGGCGAGGTTGTAAAAGCCGGTAATGTTAAGTTTGAACCCATCAGCAACTATGTGTCCGGCACCTGGTTTTTTCATTTGGAAAACGCGGATGGCCAGCAGGTATCAGAAACTTTTCCGCTGGATATGAGCGTTGAAAATCGGTTGTGGTATTTTTTCCGGTTTACGCCTTAAAAAATAGTCCTTTTCAATTCCTTCAAGTTGTGATTTAATGGGTGCGGGTCGTTTACGGTTGGGATGGTTATCCTATACGCTTCTAAAGTGGGATATGCTATCATAAGCCATGTAAGTGGCCCGTTACCTGTTTAAGAACGCAAATCGCTTACTGCCAGCCGCCAAACGGGAGTATAGTTGACAGGAATGACTACCCCTCAAACCATCCTGAATGTGGAAGACACCCCGGAAAACCGAAATCTGGTCCGGCGCATCCTGGAAAGCGAAGGCTATCGGGTGGTTGACGCTGAAAACGCGCTCGAAGGGATTGAAAAAGCCGTCTCGGTTGCCCCCGACCTGATTTTGATGGACATTAACCTGCCCGATCTGGATGGCTTTACCGCCGTCACCCGCATTCGCAGCTTTGACCAGCTCAGATCTGTGCCGATTTTGGCCCTCACTGCCCGCACCGTTAGCGATGACCGGGACCGGGCCAAAGCCATTGGCTGCGATGGCTACCTCAATAAACCCATCGATTTTGACGAGCTGGTCAACGCCGTGGCCCAACACATTGCTGTGGGGCATCAGGCTACCCAGGCGGCCACCCAACGCGAGTATTACCTTGAGGAGCAAAATCTAAACCTGATCGGTGAACTTGAGCGTAAGTTTGCCGAATTGAAGGTGGCTTACGACCGGCTCAAACACCTGGAGATGGCCAAAAGCAATTTCATTTCTGTGGCTTCTCACGAACTCCGCACCCCGCTCACGGTAGTTCACAGCTACACCCAAATGCTGCAAATTTTGCCCTCTATCAAACAAGACCCGCAGGCCGCCGAACTTTTGGAAGGCGTAACCCGGGGCGTGGCCCGGCTGCAGGAAATTATGAACGATATGGTCAGCGTTATTCGGGTTGAACTATCTGACCACGCCACCACTTTTGTGCCGGTTTCCATCAGGAGCGTGATCAGAGGCGTAGAGGCCGAACAGAACAAATCGCTGGTTGACCGTAACCTTGTTTTGGACACAGCTATTGCCCCAGACCTGCCAATGGTCTCCGGCGATGCCAAACAACTGCACTCGGCGCTGTCACGGATTGTAAAAAACGCCATCAAATACACCCCCGATGGCGGGCATATTCAAATTGACGCCCGGGTGCTGGAAAATGCCGATGACGACCGCCAGCCATTTGTGCAAATTGTGGTTTCCGATACCGGGGTAGGCATTGCGGTTGAAAAACAAAAGATGATCTTTGACAAATTTGGCACCGCCGAAGACGTGGCCCTGCACAGCACCGGCAGTACCAAATTTATGGGCGGTGGGGCCGGTTTGGGGCTAACCATCGCCAAAGGCGTCATCGAAGCTCACGGCGGCCGCATTTGGGTAGAAAGCGAAGGCTTTGACAAAGACCGCCTGCCCGGCAGCAAGTTTTTTATCCTGCTCCCTGCTCAGTAAGTTTCCCCTGATTTTCAGAGTTTCCCCAATGAGATTATAATATGCCCCAACGTTAAGGGGCACATATGAAAAAATCTCTGTGGCTTGGCGCAAAAAAAATCCTCATTGTGGTTATTGTTGCGCTGGTGGTTTCCGGCTGCGGGTCCGGCTTACCGGCCGCTGGTACTGCCGAGCGCCCCGGCAGCCTGGCGCTGCCCACGCCCGCGCCCACGCTGGCCCCCTCGCCGGTGAGCACCCGCGTAATGCCCATCGAAGAGTTGACCCCCGCGCCAACGCCCACCATCACCCCCATCCCCGCTGAAACGTTGGGGCTGGTCATTCAGGTGCTCGATGGCGAGACTATTGCCGTGGTGCTCGATGGCGACCCGGCCCGGCTGGCCTATCAGGTTAAATATCTGGGGATTGACGCGCCGCCCAATTCGTCGGACGATCCGTGGGGCGTGGTCGCTTTTGAAACCAATCGCAAACTGGCCAATCTCAAAATTGTGAAGCTGGTGCGTGATCAGACCGATTTTGACAGTGATGGTTTTATGCTGCGCTACGTGTACGTGGGCAACCAACTGCTCAACACCGAACTGGTGCGGCAGGGGATGGCCCGCGCGGCGGTTGCCGGCTCCGATACCCGTTTTGAGGCCGAAATTCTCAAAGCCGAGGCTGAGGCTAAAGCCGATAATCTGGGGCTGTGGAATCCCGCTCCCCCCACGCCAACGCCGGTTACCCAGCCCTCGCCCGTACCGGCCGCCGTGGAAACTGCGCCGCGAGCCGCCATCACCGCGACGGTAGCTGTTACGGCCACCCTCAGCCTGACAACCACGGCCACCAGCGAACCCGCCGCCGAAAGCACCATCGAGCCAACGGCCGAGGGCACGGCCACAACTGAAGCTGCTGTTGAGTCGACCGCTACCCCGACCGCCGCGATTACGCCCACCGTTACAATTACGGCCACCTCGTCGGGGCTGCAAGGGCCAAACTAACCCGCTTTAAACGCCCGCGCCCGCTCCAAGTAGCGTTGCGCCGACAGCCGGTTGGCCTCAATTTCTGCAGGAGTCAGCGCCCGCACAATTTTGGCCGGCGATCCCAAAATCAGCGAGCCCGCCGGAAATTCCTTTCCCTGCGTCAGCAGCGCGTTAGCCCCCACAATACAGTTTTCGCCCACAACCACGCCGTTCAGCAAAATCGCCCGGATACCGATGAGTGAATTAGCCCCCACCGTAGCGCCGTGAACCACCGCGCCGTGCCCCACCGTTACGCCCGCTCCAATGTGAGTGGGATAGCCGGGGTCGGCGTGGAGAATAGCGCCTTCCTGAATGTTGGTGCCAGGGCCAATCACCAGCGGGTCGGTATCGCCGCGCAGGGTGGCGTTAAACCACACGCTGGCCGCTTCGGCCAGGGTGACATCGCCCACAATTACCGCGCCCGGCCCAATAAAAACCGAGGGATGAATTTGCTCCGGCCGAAACTGGGTGTGGAACATGCTCAGCGCTCGCTTTCATCCATCGGGGTTAAAACTCCCAGCCGGTCCAGTTGCTGCTCCATATCTTGCGCCATCCGTTGGACGGCGTCGGTTAAATTGAGCAGTTCGGCGGCCAGCCGCCGGGCCTCGTGGTGATATTTTTGCAACTGGTCACGGTGAGCGAGCATTGCCTCTTCTACCGCGCCGACCCGGTTTTCGGCCTTGCTCAGCGCGAATTTGGTTTTAGCCAGCGCCTCGTTGAGCCGGGCGCTCTCCTCTTCCCACCCCGGCGAGTCGTCGGGTTTATGGATGAGACTGGTTGTTTTTTTGAGCAGCAGCCGCAATTGCTGCTCGCGTTTGGTCAGCAGAGTCTGGGTGTCGGCCAGATCTTTTTCCAGAGTCCCCAACTTTTCGACAATTTGTTTATTGGCCCCGCGGCTGCGAGCCTTCAACGCCCGGTTGAGCGCGTCCTGCATTTCATCAAAAGAAAACGGTTTAATCAGATAATCCACCGCGCCGAGCCGCAAGGCCCGCATCGCCGTTTCTTCGGTGCCGTGAAAGGTCATCACAATCGTCGGAATGTAGATTTCTTCCTCGCGCAACTGTTCCAGCACCTGCAAGCCGCTCATATTGGGCAGTTGGATATCGGTGATGATCAAATCCGGCGCTTCTTCCAGCGCTTTTTGCAGCCCCAGCGCGCCGTCACGCGCCGTGATAATATCGTAACCCATCGGTTTGAGAATATTGTTGGCAATAAACACAATATTCTCGCGGCGATCCTCGATGATGAGTATCTTTGGCATCGATGTTTCTCCCTTTCGCTGGTAGAGGCTGTCTCTGTGTTTGATTATAGCACGAAAAAATCGGATTGCGGATAGGCCAAAAATAATGGGGGGTGTCCGAAATTTTTGGAGGACAGGGGGGAAATGGGGGGACACCCCCTTGCGAAGCATCCTTTAGGGCAAGCCCCCCGGCCTGCGGCGCTTTGCCTAAAATCCCGGACACACCCAAATAATGGGTGGTTGCGTTAATTTACATAAAAAAACTTTACCAAAACAGCCGACTTGTGTTATAGTATTTAAGGTAAAATAGCCAAAAGTGAGACCGTTTATGCAACCACCCATCGGAGCAGAGTCAATACCGCCCGCCGAAGAACGTACCGGTTTTGTCGGGCGGGTTCAGGAGCAGCGCCAGTTTTTGGTGGCGCTGCAAGGCTTGCTGGCGCACCATCGCCGCTGGGCCGAATTGGTGAACCGGCTCGGCCCGGAGTTTGATTTTGCCCGCGCCCCCGGCGACGACTCTTACGCCAACATTTTTCTGCCGCACGGTATCGGCGGCATTGGCAAAAGCTGGCTCACCCGCCGCTGTCTGGCCCTGGCCCAAGGCATCCCCAACGAGCCGCCCCTGCTCACCCTGTACGATGACGTGTCGCTGGGCGCGCCGGTGTTGGAACCGGCCCATTTGCTCGACCGGCTGGCGCAGTATCTTGAACAGGCCGGCTACGAGATGGTCGTGTCCGCCTACCGTCAGGCTCAGGCCGATACGCCGGCCATTGTTGGCCGCGTGCTGCGCTACCAGTTTGAAAACCGCGAGCAGTGGGACAAACTGGTCACGCTGGCCGCCGAACTGACCGCCGGCCGCCAGCCGGAGATCGGCTATCAGCCGTTCGACGAAACCTCACTGGCCTACACCCACGCCAGCGGCGCAGAAACCGCCGGCCGCGACGCGCCTACCCTGGTCAAAGCCTACGACCTGTTGCTGGAGCAAATGCAGCGCGCCGGCAAACTGGATGCCGACGAGGTGGCGCTCTTCCGCAACCCGCCCGCCGCCCAGGCCGCCCAGCTGGTCACGGCGCTCAAACAGGTGGCCCTCCAGCAGCCGCTGGTCATCGGCCTGGACAACCTGGAAATCATCACCCCGCTGGAGCCGCTCATCCGCGATTGTCTGGTGCTGCCCACCAACCAGTCGCCTATTATCTGGCTGCTCAGCGGCCGCTACAACCTGGCCGACGAGCGGCTGGTTGAGATCAACGGCGTCACCCACGTTTACAAAGGCTACCGCGACCTGCTCGGTGAAAACCCGCCGGTGGTCTGGGATATGAGCATTTTTGGCGACGCCGACCTGCGCGATTATCTGGAAGCCGAGGCCGACCGCCGCCGGGCCACGCTGCGCATCGACGATGATTTGATTGAGGCTATCAAAGCCACCAGCAGCGGCGTGCCGCTGGTTGTGGAAATGGTCACCGACGCGCTGTTTACGATGGACCGCGACGAATTTTTGCGCGAATTTGCCCTCGATGACCGCGCCCTGCTGCCCGGCGACCGGCTGGCCAAAATCGCCGAGCGTTTTTTGCGCTACTGTCTGACCAACCCCGAAGACCTGGAACGGGTGCAGGCGATGGCCCTGCTGCGCAAAGGCATCGACGAGGCGGCGCTGACCGCCGTGTGGCGGCTGCCGGCCAATCGCTCCGTGGCCGATGCCCTTTATTCGCTGCGGGTGCGCTACGCCTTTATTTTGCCGGAAGGGCTGCACGACGCCGTGTATGATTTTGTGCGCCGCCAGTTGCGCACCACCCGGCCGGTCACCGACGCCCGCCAGCGGCTCAGCCGCCGCGCTGTGGACCATTTTCGGGCGCAGTGGGACAGCTTTGGCGACTCTACCCTGCGCGTGCGCGACCCGCGTTGGCAGCGGGCCACCCGCGACCTGCTCAACGCCCTGCTCTGGCTCGATCCCGATCAGGCTGTGATTTTTCTGCTGCCCCGTTTTGTCGAAGGGCTGGGCTTTGACCGCGCCTTTGCCAACGGGCTGCTGCTTCAGGCCGAAGAATTTTTAACCGACAGCGTCAACACCTTCAGCGATTCGTACACCGGGCTGCTGCAACAGATGCGCATCGGCCTGCGCGACATTGACTGGACGTTTGACGAACCGGGCGAAGCCATCGGGGCCATGCTCGACGGTCTGCTCGCTGCGCCCGGCCTCAGCCCGCTGCACCTGAGCATTTTGCATTTGTGGCAGGGCAATTGGCGGGTGGAAAATGGCCAGCTCGACGCGGCGCTGGAATCGTACCGGCAGGCCGACGAGTACCTGCCCGCCGACGCCGCCGGCCTGCGCCAGCAGTTGGGCAAAGCCTATTTTGAAATCAGCAGCCGTCTTCTCTGGCCCGAAACCGCCGCCCGCGCCGTCCCCTCCGAACCGGGCTGGCAGGCCGCCCAACGCGCCGTTGAACTTGACCCGGCCAACGGCGGCGCGTGGTTTAATTTGGGCGTGGCCCTCGACCAGCTTGGCCGGCCCGCCGAGGCTGTTTCGGCGCTGGAACAGGCGGTTAAAATTGAGCCGCGCCCGGTCACGCTCAACCAGCTCGGCGACATGTACCGCCAGCTCAACCGCACTAACGCCGCGGTATCAGCTTACGAACAGGCCATCGCTCTTGACGCCGGTTACGCCTGGCCCTACCACAATCTGGGGTTGATCCGCGCCGGTCAGGGCGATTTTGCCGCCGCGCTGGGCTACTACCAACAGGCCATCGAAGTGCACCAGCACGACCGCGACCGGGCCGTTAGCTGGCGCTACTTTGGCGACGCCCACGCCGCGCTCGGCAACGCCGACGAAGCCATCTCCGCCTATCGCTGGGCCGGGGTGCTGGCCCCCACCTACGCCGCGCCGTGGTACGGGTTGGGCAGCATCTACAGCGACCAGAACCGCGCCCGCGAGGCCATCGACGCCCTGCAAAAGGCCATCACCCTTGACTCAAATCACGCATGGGCGCACCACAAACTGGGGCAGGTTTACGCCGACCAGGGCGACTTTGCCGCCGCCCTGCCTTATTTTCAAAAAGCCGTGGAGCGCCACACCGATGACGCCGCCAGTGCCGTCACCTGGGACAGCCTGGGCACGGCCTACGCCGAGTTGGGCCGCCCCCACGACGCGATTGAGGCCTTCCGGCGGGCCATCAAGCTTGATCCGGCCAACGCCGACGCCTGGAACAACCTGGGCGATGTTTACACTTCGCTAAACAACAGCGAGGCTGCTATCGGCGCGTACCGGCAGGCGGTTCAGCTTGACCCCGATTTTGCCGCGCCGTGGAACAGTTTGGGCAGCCTGTACCTTGACCAGCAGCGGGACGACGAAGCGACCGAGGCTTTCAGCCGGGTTATCGCTCTGGAGCCGGACTACGCCTGGCCCTATCATCATTTGGGTGATATTCACGCCCGCCGCGGCGAGTTTGAAAGCGCCCGCGACTATTACGAGCAGGCCATCGACCGGCACGAGGCCGACCGCGACAAGGCCGTCACCTGGAGCAGTTTGGGCGATGCGCAGGTGGCGCTGGGCCAAAGCGACGCTGCCATCAAAGCCTATCGCTGGGCCACTACCCTGGCCCCCGATTACGCCTGGCCGCACCACCACCTGGCCCGCGTGTATGAGCAGCGCGGCGACAACGAACTGGCCATCGGCCTGTACCAACAGGCCATCCCCCGCCACACCAGTCCCGCCGATCGGGCCGAATCATGGGTGGCCCTGGCCAACCTGTACCAGCGGTTGGGCCGCCACGCCGACGCCGTTCGCGCCTACCGTGAAACCGTGGCCCTGGATGGCGGCAACGCCCGCGCCTGGAACAGTCTGGGCGATTCGCTGCTGGCGCAGGGCCGGCGCGACGAGGCCGAGCCGGCCTTTCGCCGCGCCCGCGATCTGGCCCCCGACTTTGCGCCGCCCTATCACAGCCTGGGGGTAATTGCCCGCCACAACGGCAACCACGCCGTGGCGCAGCAATATTTTCGGCAGGCCATTCAGCGCCACACCGACGACCACCCCCGCGCCGAGTCGTGGAATTTGCTGGGCGACACTTTTTTGGCGCTCGCTGAGCCGGAGGACGCCCGCCGCGCTTACGAGCAGGCGGTCAAGTTGGCCCCGGATATGCCGCAGCCGTACCACAGCCTGGGCCAACTGGCCGAAGAACGCGGCCAGGCGGAGCAGGCGCTGGGGTTGTATCGGCAGGCCGCACAGCGCTACCCGGACGCCCCCGCCGCCTACCCGGCCCAGTCGCGCCTGTGGCAGGGGCTGGGCAACGTTTACCACACGCTGGAGCGGCCCGCCGAGGCGGTGACCGCCTATCGCCGGGCCATCGATTTTGACGCGTCCCGGCCCGAACCGTGGCGCAGCCTGGGCGATGTCTACCGCCAGACCGGGCAGTTGCCGGAGGCCATTAACGCCTATAAACAGGCCATCGATTTGAACCCGGCTCCGGCCGCGCCGTATCACAACTTGGGGTTGGTCTACGAAACGCAGGCCGATTATCCGCAGGCGGTCATCTATTTCCGCGAGGCGCTGGCTCACCACCGGCTTGAGGCGGTGCAGCCGCGGGCGCAAACCTGGACTCATCTGGGCAATGTGTACCGGGCGCAGGCCAAATTTGATGCCGCGCTGGATGCCTACCAGCAGGCCATCGCGCTGGACGCGGCCTATTATGAGCCGTGGCCCAACCTGGGCGATCTGTACGCCCAACTGGACCGCCCCGAGCCGGCGATTGAAGCCTATCAGCGGGCCATTGAACTGAACCCCGCCGCCGACCGGCCCTGGCTGGGGCTGGGCGATGTTTACCGCAGCCAGCGCAACTATCCCGCCGCGAGCAACGCCTACCAGCAGGCCATCCTGCTGAACCCCGCCGCGCCCGACGCTTACGCCCATCTGGGCTGGATCAACGAGCAGCAAAGCAACTTTGCCGCCGCCGAGGAATACTACCGGCAGGCCATCGACCGTTACCGGCCGGCGCAAAATGCCGCGCAGGCTCGCGCCTGGACCGGGCTGGGCAATATTTACGCCGATCAGGACCAGACCCCGGCCGCCATCAGCGCCTACCAGCGCGCCGCCGAACTGGACCCGACCCTGCCGGAACCGGTGCACAGCCTGGGATTGATCCACGCCGAACTGGGTCAGCCGGCAGCGGCCATCGGTTTTTACCGGCAGGCCATTGAGCGCTATAGCGACGCGCCGGAGCGCCGGGCCGATCTGGCCGAAGCCTGGAATGACCTGGGCGAAGCCTGCACCGCTACGCAGCAACTCGATGAGGCCGCCGCGGCCTATCGCCGGGCCATTGAGCTGGACGATTCGCTGGCGATGCCCTGGTTCAACCTGGGGAATGTTCACACCAACTGGGAAAATTACGCCGACGCCGCCGACGCCTATCGCCGGGCCATCAGCCGCGACTCCGATTACGCCTGGGCTTACAACAATCTGGCGCTGGTGGTAGATGGGCAGGGTGATCACCAGCAGGCCATCGATTTGTACCGGCAGGCCATCGAGCGGCACACCAACCCGGTGGGGGCTGCTACCTCGTGGAATAATCTGGGCGATATGTTGCAAGGCCAGCGCCAGTACGAGGCCGCGGTAGACGCCTACCGCCGGGCCATCGAACTGAACCCGCGCCTGGCTCGCCCGTGGAAAAGCCTGGCCGATGTATACCGGGCGCAGGGCCGCAGCGAGGGCGTGGTGGAGGCCTACCAGCAGGCCATTGTGCTGGAACCGGATTACGCCTGGCCCTACCACAGTTTGGGGCTGATCTGCAAGCAGCGCCGCGCCTACCCGCAGGCCATTCACTACTACCAGCAGGCCATCGCCCGCCACCGGAACGACCACGACCGGGCTGTCTCCTGGAATGGGCTGGGCAATGTGTACCTGGCCACCAACCAGCACGTCCCGGCGGTGGAGGCCTATCAAAAGGCCATCCAGCTGAATCCCACCGACGCCTGGCCTTACCACAACCTGGGTTTTGTGCAGAAACAGGTGGGCCAGTACCAGCGCGCTATCGGCCTGTATTTGCAGGCGATTGACCGTTTTGAGGACAAACGCTCGGCGGCAATTAGCTGGAACAACCTGGGCAATGTCTATTCGCTGCTGGGCCGCCAGCCGGATGCCGTAGCGGCCTACCAAACGGCCATTGACCTGCGGCCGGATTACGCTTTGCCCTGGAACAGCCTGGGCGAAATATACCTGGAGCAAAAGCAACCCGCCGACGCTGCCAGCGCCTTTCAGGCGGCCATTCAGCGCGAGCCGGGTTATGTGCTGGCCTGGAAAAATCTGGGCGACGCCTGCTGGCAGCAGCGCCAATTTGACGAGACGATTCAGGCGTATGACAAAGCCATCGAACTGGACCCGCGCTACGCCTGGCCCTATCACCATTTGGGGCAGGTGTACGATGAGCGCGGTGATTACGAGTCCGCGCTGAAATATTACGAAGAGGCGATTGCCCGCCACGTTAACCGCGAGCATCAGGCCGTGCTGGCCGAAAAAATGGGCGACCTGTACCGGATTATGGGCGAAACTGGCCAGGCCATCGAGTCGTACCGGCGTGCCAGCGGTTTTGACCCCGCTTACGCCTCGCCGTGGTACAGCCTGGGCAACGTATACGCCGGGCAGGATCAGGACGAAGAAGCGATTCTGGCTTATCGCCGGGCCATCGAACTGAAGCCGGCCGACCCGTGGCCGTACCACAATCTGGCTGTGGTTTACGAAAAGCGCGAGGTGTACGGCGAGGCCATCGCCCTGTACCGGCAGGCCATTGAACGCCACCGCACCGACCGCGAACGGGCCGTCTCGTGGGACAGCCTGGGCAACGTTTACAGCGATCTGGGCCGGCTGGAGGAATCGGTGCAGGCCTTCCGCGAGTCGATCCGGCTCAACGCCGAGTACGCCCTGCCCTGGAACAGCCTGGGCGACGTGTACCATCAATTGGGCGATTACGAGTACGCCGCCGAAGCCTACAAAAAGGCCATCGCGCTGGACCCGGATTATGTGTGGGCCTACAATAGCCTGGGCATGGTTTACGAGGGCATGGGCCAGCCGCAGCAGGCCATCGATATTTACCGGCAGATTATTGGCCGCGGCAGCGACAGCCCGGATCTGGCCGTGACCTGGAACAACCTGGGCGATATTTACAGCGACATGCAGCGCGAAGCGGACGCCATTGCCGCCTACGAGGAAGCTATTCGGCTGGACCCCGATTATACCTGGGCTTACAACCGGCTGGGCGCGCTGTATGAACGCCGCGGCGACCGCGATCAGGCGGCGGCGCTGTACCAGCAGGCCACTCGCCGCCACCGGCTGCGCACGTAGAATTGGCTATTTGTAACTATTAGGGTGACCTATCTGGGGTTGAAAATATGCAGTCTGCATAAATTTTTCTGCGGACTGCATTTTTTTTGCAGATGGCAACGCTTGACCTTATCTGCTGCCCTGGACTATTATACAAAAGTGCAATCAGCCGCGTGATAGTCGGGCTGCAAGCCCAATCTGCTTCTGGCACAGGTAAAAATTAGGGTAGGAGCGCTTCGCGAAGCGCCGCCCCTACATTCGCAGACTCGCTGATTCGCCCATTCGCTGATTTTCGCAGGAGCTTAACCCCATATGGACACCGAAGCGCTGATTGGTATTGTTTACAACGTCGCCCTGTTATTGGCTTTGGGGGTGTTGTATGATCTGCTGCCCGTAAAACCGG
>CAYOXS010000144.1:3170-13572 GCA_964407935.1 uncultured Caldilineaceae bacterium | reverse complement strand
CGCCGGCATGCCCCTCTGCCTTGGCCTATTCTCCCCCAAAAATCACACAATTTTAGCCTGACTGGCAAAGTGCCAGGCCGAACTATTGTCAAAAAGGACTATTTATCATAGTCCTTTTCTAGTTCGTGACTGGTTGTTAATAACCCCAACGATAGCTCTTTTTTGGTTACTCCCAGGTAGTCAGTAGCCATCAACAACGCCACCGTAATTTCTTATAATAGTTAAAACGCCGGGTAAACCAAAGTACTACCTCATTGATTGGGTAGTGCAGCTAAATGCCACAGTTTGCCCCAGTTGCGTCAGCAGCCTCAAGCAATTTTACCAGAAATAAATCGCTAAATAACGGAGCATAGCTCAATGAGAACCAAAGACTCCCTCATCGACAGTTTTTTAGATACCCTTCGGCGGCGTCGATGGTTGCTGGTGACCGCTTTTGCGGCCATGCTGACCGGTTTGGAAGCGGCTCGATACACCATTGGCACCCAATACGAATTTGACCAGGCCTACCGGGTGTTGTTGTTTGGTGTTGCGCTGCCGCTGCTGGTCGGGATTGCCTTCAGCCTTCCCTCTGAATTTGGCGCAAACCGGGCGCTGGTTGGCCACACCAGGGGACAAATGAAACGGCGCGTTTTGGTGGCTACCAGAGAAATGCTGCTGGGTTCTGGCATTGAGAGCATGCTGGTGCGCCAAAAAGAACTCGATTTGGTAGGCATCACTCTGGGTAATAAAACCGACCTGATCAAAAAGATCAGCCGGTTGAAACCCGAGGTGGTTATTCTGGATGAAACGACCTATCTGGTGAGCGCCAGAGATTTGCTGGCTTTGCTAACGGATTGGCCGGAAATTCGGCTGGTGGTCGTCAGCGCCAGTGAAAACCGGGTTCAAATCTACAACAAACGGCAAATCCTGGTGACGCAATCGACAGATTTGGTAGAAATGATGTGTCGAAGTTGATCAAATTGAAGCGAAGGGAGGGGGGTATCGCTTGACACAACATGAACCACCATTTGCAAACAGTTGAACGGGTTATAGAGCAATTTAAGGAGGACGTTAAATGAATTTTATAAATATTGCGCTACCGGGTGGTAATCATCCAGGCCTGCGCGGGTGGAGTCGCTTTACGGTGCTTCCAGCCCTGCTGTTGGTGCTTGTTGGCTTAATTGGCCCTGCAACCGAGCCGGCGCTGGCCGGACCGCCTCCTGCCCCGGCTGCCCAGGCCAGCAGTATCGTGTCGTTATCTGTGGTCAGCGCCCGCACCGAGGCCAATCATCCCGGCGGCCCGGTAACCATTGGCGACCCCATCACCGAGTACAAGTATCTGATCAACATCGACAACACAGGCAACCCCTTCCAAAACCGCAACGACGGTTGTCACCCGGATAATCCTGGCTACCCGGATAGCTGCGACTGGCCTTCGATCCGCACTGTGCCGGGCGCGGCGCCCATTGTTGTGCAGGGTAATCAGGATGATTTTAACGGGGTCAACGGCAGCGGTATCAACCTGCCCCCCGGCAAATACCTTATCTCGGTCATCGCCGCCGATTACAAACTCGACGGCAAACACTTTACCGTGCCGGGCAACGGTTCACCCGTAAACGTGGAAGTGGGCATGCACCCACACCCGCTGCCCGCGGCGACGATGCGCATCAAAGTGTTTGAAGATATCTCGCCGGTGAACGGCCAGATGGATGCCCCCGCCGAAGGCGGTCTGGCCGGTTTCCACGCGGTGATCAACGATATTGCCGGCGAAATTTCAACTGATATTTTTGGCAACCCCCTGTGTACCACCTACGATGCTGCGGGCAATGTTACCGGTAAAACCGATTGCCTCTACAGCGATGCCAACGGCGATATTGTTGTTCCCAACCTGGGGCCAATCCGCTACGACGTGCTGGTCATTCCGCCCGATGGCACCGACTGGGTTGAAACCACCACCCTCGAAGGTTCGCCCAGTTGGGATACCTGGCTGGCCGAAGGCGGCACCGGCCTCGATAATGAATTTGTGGTCGCTGGCGAGCCGTTCCCGTGGACCATTTTTGGTTTTACCCGGCCCATGAACAACCTGGCCGGCGGCTCCGGCGGCGTCAAAGGCACTATGGTGTCCGCTTCGGTGTATCTGCCCCAAACCGGCGCGCTGCCCTACTACGGCGACATCTGGAACGGCTTTACCGGCACCAAGGTAAACGGCCCCATCACCGATGGGTGGGTGGCCCTGTCTGACCTGCAAAACGGCGACACCGCCGTGTACGTGGGCCGGGCCAACGCCGATGGCACTTTCCAGATCAGCGGCGTGCCAGATGGCAACTACTTGTTCACCTGGTGGGACAACAACCTGCACTACATTCTGGACTGGATTCAGGTGACGGTTTCTAACGGCCAGATGTACGATATGGGTACGCCGATGCTCACCGGCTGGTTTACCATTTTTGACGGTTACGTGTACGACGACCTCAACCAGAACGGCGTTAAAGACCCCGGCGAACCCGGCCTGTCCAATTACGCGCTGGTTTATCGAGACCGCGACAACAGCGAAATCGACCGCATGTCCATCGCCGTCACCACCGACTCGACCGGCTACTACATTTTTGAAAAAGCCTATCCTATGAATAGCTGGATGGTGCTTGAAGCCTACAACGACCGCTACTACACCACCGGTATCACTTATCAGGTAGAAAACCAGCCCAACCCCACCACTTTTCTGGGGGGCGGGGTTGATGTGGGGGTGCTGCCCATTTTGGGCCAACGCGCCCGCGTCGATTGGGGCGTGCGGCCCTACGACCCCACCGGCGCCAGCAATCGCCCCAGAAACGGCGGGATTGCCGGCTCGGTTTTTTATGATACCACCCGCGCCGAATACGATGCCCGCTACCAGGGCGCAGAAGCGTGGGCGCCCGGCATTCCCAACCTCACCATGAACCTCTATTCTGCGGTTCCCTGCGGCACCAACCCCGGCGCTCCCTGTGATGAACGCGGTGATTACGAACTGGCTGCTGATGGTTCGTTCAAAAAAGGGCAACTGCTCAACACCACTACCACCGAAACCTGGGAACAACCCACCGGCTGTACCGCCCTTGATGCCAACGGCGATCTGTTAACCTACGGCGAAGATCAGCAATTGTTTGCCAACCCCGGCCCGGTCGGCTACCGCTGTTTGGAAGCTCCGGTAGTGGGCACCCAGGTTCAGAACGATTTCGCCACACTGGACGGCAACTGGGGTTTTGGCGATGGCTGTTTTGGCCCCGGTGGCGCGCTGGAAGAAGGCGTTTGCGCCGATGGCAGCGCGCCGCTGCCCCTGCCCGCCGATGACTACCTGGTTGAAGTTGAAATCCCCACCGATATTCTGGGACGCCCCATTTACCAGGTTGTCCGCGAGGAAGATATCAACGTTTTTAATGGCGATCTCTTTGAACAGGTGAACGTGGCCATTCCGCCCTCGGCCTGCGCCGGGGCGCTGCACACGGTTGACGTAGCCGGCACCGTAGACGCAAACAGCAACCCAACCGATAATTACGCGCCGTTTGCTTACAATACCGGCCACGGCATTATCAATGTGCCGGCCTCAAGCCCGGTTGACAACCCCTACTTTGCCGCAGAAGATGGCGGCGGCCCCTTTGAAGGCACCATTCGCCCGCTGTGCGATACCAAATTTGTCACCGTGAGCAACGGCCGTTCCATTGCCCCCACCTTCACCCTGTTCACCGACGTGCCGATTCCCGGCAAATGGAAGGGTCTCATCATCGACGACCTGACCGTGTCTACCAACCCGCTGGATGTCTGGTTTGGTGAAAAACCCGGTATCCCCAATTCGCCCATCGGCGTGTACGACTTTTCCAACCGCCTGCTCACCACCATGACTTCAGACGCCAACGGCGCATACGAGGTGCTGTTGCCCTCAAACCAAACGGTTAACGCGCCCACGCCATCCGGGTTGTTTGCCGGGATGTACTACATTTTGGGCAACGATCCCGGCCAGCCGGGCGCGCCCAACGCCAACTACAACCCCCAATTCCGCACCATCGGCGCTACGTTTGAAGTTTACCCCGGCCTGATGGTCCCCTCGGACCTGGCACCCACGCAGATTGTGCCCGGCGTGCTGGCCGGCGGCTCGCAGTTTGGGCTGCCGCCGCAATGTACGCTGAATGACCCGGCCAACCCGGACATCCCGGAACTGTTCGCGGTATCTCGGCCCTACGCCAATACCGGCGGCTCCTTCACCATTCGCGGCCAGGGTTTTGGCGCGGTGGGAGCCAACAGCCAGGTTACGCTCGATGGCACTATGGTGCTGTCGGCCACGGCCTGGTCCGAGACTCAAATCGACGTGACAGTCCCGGCGACGACCACGGTTGGCCCGCACCAGCTTGAAATCACCGCCAATAACGGCAACACCACCGTCAACGGCCTCACCTTCCACGTGCTGGGCAGCGGCTATAACCCGTCTGTGTTTGAGGTTGGCCCCGGCAAAGCCTACGCCACCGTTCAGGCCGGCATCGATGCGGCCGCCAACAGCAACGGGCTGGTGGTCATCTACCCGGATACGCCCACCCAGTGGAATCCCACCGGCGCGTACTATGAAAACGTGGCTGTTTACTCGCCGGTGAAATTGCAGGGTATTGGCCCCGGCGGCGTGTACGCCAACAACACCGCCGTGCTCGGCTCGGTGCTGGATGGCCGCGGCGTGGCCGGCGATACCGCCTACGCCGGTACGTGGCGCAATATGATCCTGGGCCTCACCTGGGATGGCACCCAGGCCGTGTACGAAGGCCCGGTGGTTTACGTGCTGGCTGAAAATGGCGAGTTTACCGACGGGTTCAAAGCCAGCATCGACGGCCTGCGCATTCAGGGCGGCGATCAGCAGGGCTTCCCCAACAACCTGGCCCCGGCCGACCCCGGCCAAAAAGAATTTGCGGCGGTGCAGGGCGGCGGCATTTTTGCCAACAGCTACGCCAGCTACCTGCAAATCACCAACAACATTATGGAAAGCAATGGTGGAGCCTACGCCAGCGCCATTCGTCTGGGGACGCCCAACCTGCCCGGTAACTTCAACGATAACCAGAACGATTTTGTGACCATTGCCAACAACCGTATTCTGGCCAACGGCGGCACCAACCTGGCCGGCGCTATCGGTATTTTCTCCGGCGCTGAAGGTTACGAAGTGGCCCATAACGACATCTGCGGCAACTACTCGGCAGAATACGGCGGCGGCATCAGCCACTACGGCTACAGCCCCGATGGCAAAATTCACGACAACCGCATCTACTTTAACCGCTCCTACGACGAAGGCGGCGGGATTATGATTGCCGGCGAACTCCCGGCCGATCCCGCCATCCTGTCGCCCGGCGCTGGCCCGGTAGACATCTACAACAACCTGATCCAGAACAACCTGGCCAACGACGACGGCGGCGGTCTGCGCTTCCTGATGGCCAACGCCTTTGAATACAACGTTTACAACAACATCATCGTCAACAACATCTCCACCCACGAAGGCGGCGGCGTTTCCCTGAACGACACCCCCAACGTGCGCTTCTTTAACAACACCGTGATGAAAAACATCACCACCGCCACCGCCATGACCAGCAACGGTCAGCCGGCCCCGTCCGGGTTGTCAACCTCGGCCAACAGCGCCCTGCTGCAAGCCACGCTGCCCGGCGGCTCATCGAGTTTCAGTAACCCGCTGCTCTTCAACAACATCTTCTGGGATAACCGGGCCGGCAGCTTTTCCGGCGCAACCGTGGCCGGCATTGGCCTGCCCGGCGACCCCGGCGGCGTGAATCACTGGGATTTGGGCGTGGCCGATGGCACCGGTTTGCTGTCGCCCACAACCACGCTGATGCAGGTAACAACCGGCACAAACTCGGATGCCAGCAACATTGTTAACCAGGACCCGATGGTGGTGGCCACCTACGATACCTCGGTGCAGGTAGCGCCGTGGCGCGGCAATCCCCGCTTTGTGGACATCATGATGGTGACCACCGAGTCCACCCCCAACTTGTTGGGTGACTACCACCTGCAGGATTTGTCGCCGGCAAAAGATCAGGGCGTGTACATTCAAAACCTGGTGAAAACGCCCAAGTTTGATATCGACAACGACCTGCGCCCCCTCTCGCTGGAAAACCCGGCCGATCTTGGCGCCGACGAAACCGCCGGCCCGCTGCCGCCCACCATTCTGCTTCACTTCTCAACCGCTGGCGGCGGCAATGCCAACCCGGTGCCGGGCGTGCCCGCTCCCTACGATGACGCTGACATCTACACCTGGGACGGCGAATTCTTTGGCCGCGAGTTTGACCCCTCGCAGGTCTTTGCCTCCTGGCCAAACAACGCCAATATCGATGGCCTGATGGTTGACACCAACAATGATCTCACGCCGCCCACTTTCTACCTGTCCTTCTCGGCCAATGGCAACACCAACCTGCCGGGATTGAACGGGGTGCAAGACGAAGATGTGGTTAAGCTGTCGTACAACAGTACCACCAGCTCGTACACCTTCTCCCTGTACTTTGATGGGACGCTCTGTGGCCTGAGCAGCAACAACAATCAGGATATCGACGCCCTCGACGTTCACCCGGCCACCGGTATGCTCTACTTCTCCACGCTGGGCAACGCCACTGTCAACGCCACCACCGGTACGCCGCTGGGCGGCCCGTACCATCAGAGCAACATTTACAGTTGGAATGGCACAAGCTGCGCCCGCGTCTTTGATGCCACGGCCACGGCCCTGATCAGCACCGTGGGCAATGCCAACATCGACGGCCTGACCTACATCGACGCCGATACCTTCTACGCTTCCTTCGCCAACAACGAAGAACCCAATCTGGTCGATGCCCTGGCCGGGCCAATTCAGGATGAAGACATAGTGCTGTACGATGCCGGCATCTGGCTGCTGCACTTTGATGGCACCGCCAAAGGGCTTGACGTGAGCGACGGCCAGGATATTGACGCCATCTCCGTGCCGGCCGGCGTGCCAATGATTGTTGGCCAGCGAGCGCTGCTCCCCGGCGCAGCCAGTGGCGGCATCTACCTGCCTATCATTATCAAAGCGCCATAACCAGAGCACTTTTGGTTAGCCCCGGGCCGCCGAGTTTTCAACCGGCCCGGGGCGGCCGGTGGTCTTTACCGCCAGCCTGAACACAGACTGACTGTATTGGTTTAGAAACATGGAGACGAAGATGGAAAAGAAAATTACCCGCAGAAATTTCATAAAACTTTCCGGGAGTGCTTTGGCGGCCGCGGCTGGTTCCTACGGGATAACAAATTACCTGCACGATATGCTGTGGCCGGTGCAGGTTAAAGTAACCAGCCTGGCCGATCTGCCGCCCGCCCCGTTTTGCGGGCCGCCCCAATCCACCGAGGCCCTGCTGGTGGATATTGCCAATGCCGCCGAGCCGCCGCCCGACTTGTTTTTTGCCGGCACCGATGGCTGGATTTATGTTCCGCCCGCGCCGGGCAAAGCCCCCTACCACCCGGACACAGCCGCGCCCGATGACTTTAATACCTATATCTTTGGTTTTACCAACCTTACCGGCCTGCCGACCGGTGAAATCGAAACCCAAAAGATGCAAAGCCAGCACCCGGCGCCGATGTTCTGGTTTCCGCAGGATACCGAATTTCGGGTGCGGTTGACCAATCTGGGGCTGGCCCAGCGGCCAGACCTGATTGATGAACATACCATCCATTTTCACGGCCGGCGGAATGTTATCCCCTTCTTTGACGGCGAGCCAACATCGTCCATCGCGGTGCCTATTGGCCGGTTTTTTACCTATGTGTTCAAAACCGACCTGCCGGGTACCTACATGTACCACTGCCACGTTGAAGAAGTTGAGCACGTTCACCTGGGCATGACCGGCCTCATCTTTGTGACGCCGGCGCAAAACGGTAATACCAGCCTCTATCCCAGCGGCAAGTACGTTTACAACTGCGGCGATGGCTCAACCGGCTATGACCGCGACTTCCCGCTGCTGCTCACCGAAGTCTGGGCCGAAGCTCACTGGGATTTCTCGCACGTGCAGTTGCCGGAATGGAGCGATTACAATCCCGACTATTACCTGCTCAACGGCCGGGCCTACCCCGACACACTGGAACCCAATGGCTATATCGACCCCCAAAATCCAAACCGAACCGGCACTGATTTAACGCCGCCGGCCGGCCGAACTGATTTAAAACACCAACCCTACTCGTCGCTGGTTACCTGCAACGCCGGCGAGCGGGTGCTGCTGCGGTTTGCCAACCTTGGGTTTAACCGGCAGTCGATGAGCCTGGCCGGCATCAAAATGCGGGTGGTCGGCAAAGACGCCACCCTGCTGCGCAGCCGCGATGGCAAAGACCTGAGTTACCTGACCGACACCATCTCCATTGGCCCCGGTGAAAGTTTTGATGTGATTTTTGAAGCCCCGCCCCACAGCGGTTCCGGCAGTTACGATACCTACCTGCTGTACAACCGCAATTACAGCGGGGTGGGCAGTGGCAGTGGTCAAGGCGGCCAAATGACCGAAGTTCGGGTTTACCCCGGTACGCTGGGGCCACAGACCCAACCGCTAACCTAGGCCTGGGAGAAAGCGATGAGAAGGAGCAAAAACATGCAAATCAACACACTCAAGCACGTGCGATGGGAGATGGTTTTAGCGGCGGTTTTTATAATCGCGGCTGTAACCCTGGTGGTGTTCACCAACCAACCGGCGCCGGCGCAAGCGCAAACCAACGAAGGGCTGGTCTGCACCACCAGCCCCAACGCCACCTTTACCCTCACCACTGTCACCGGGTACATTGGCACCCCGGACGATAACGTGGTGTACATGTGGGGCTACACCGAAAGCGGCAAAGCGTTTCAGCATCCCAGCCCGGTACTGTGCGTCAATGAAGGGGACACAGTCACCATTATTTTGCACAACACCCTGCCGGTTGATGTCTCGATGACCTTCCCCGGCCAGGAAAATGTGCAGGCCAACGGCGTCCCGGCCCGGCCTCAATATAACAGCGGCGGCGATTTGACCTCGCTGACCGATGTGGCTTCGGCCAATGGCGGCAGTATCACCTACCGCTTTACCGCGGCAAAACCCGGTACATTCCTGTACCAGAGCGGCACCAACCCCGGCATTCAGGTGCGAATGGGCCTGTTTGGCGTGCTGGTTGTCCGCCCGAGTATGGGAGCCGATCACGCCTATAATCGGGCCGACAGCAAGTTTAATCCAGACAAGGAATACCTGGTTCTCTTTTCAGAAATCGATCCCTACCTGAACCAGGCGGTTGAACGTGCTGTAGAACGGAACAAGCCCATCAGCTTTAATCTTGACAATTACCACCCCCGTTACTGGATGCTGAACGGCCGCGGGTTCCCGGATACGGTCGCGCCCAATTTTGCCTCGTGGCTGCCCTCGCAGCCATACGGCGCGCTGGCCGTGATTGAACCGTACGACGCCGCCACCAATCCCGATTACGCGCTGGAACGTTTTGTCAATGCCGGTTCGGGCGTAATTCCGATGCACCCACACGCCAAAAACTCGCTGATTATTGGCCGAGATGGCGAACCGATGGAAAGTTTGAGCGATGGCCAGGATATGGCCTGGGAAAACTTCTCCATTCCGGTGGGGCCGGGGCAAACCTGGGACGGCATCTTTAAATGGGAAAACGTGGAAGGTTACAACGCCAGCACCAACCCCATTCCGGTAACCATACCCAACCTGCAAAATGCCGGTTTCGGCCCATTTTATAGCGGCAGCCCCTACCTGGGCACTGCTGATGCGGCCATTCCGGTGGGCACCACCACTCTCACCCAGTGCGGCGAATATTACCTCATCTCGCACGACCACGGCCTGCACCGGCTGACCGCCTGGGGTGTGCCGATGTCGGGACCGATCACCTACATGCGGGTTAACCCACCTCAGCCCAATAGCTGCCCATAGCTGCGTAGAATGCTTAAGGAGACTCTTATGACCACACAATTACGAACTAAGTTTAGAATGGGCGCACGGCTGGTCATCGCATTGGTGGTGGTGTTTGTGGCCATCATCGGCGGAGTTATGGCCGCCGCCGCCGCCCCGGCAGCGCAAACCGGCCCCAATCCGGTCGATGTGACTGTAGAGGATGCCAACGGCTCGCTGGCCAACCGGACGGTGTACGTCTTTGACGCTACCGGCAGCACCTACCTGGGGCTGTCGGCCACCACCGGCGCTGCCGGCGAACCTGCCGCCTTCAGCCTGGCCGATGGCGCTTACGTTTTCGCCTCGGATGACGTGAACGGCACGCGCTACTTCAGCGCCGCCTGCGATACCACCGCCGGCTGCGTTGCGGCCACCATCACCGAGCCGGTTTTTGGCGCGGTAAATGTGTCGGTGACCGATGGTGCAAACCCGATTGCCAATCAGGTGGTGTACGTGTTCAATGGCGCGGGCACAACCTACCTCAACCTGTC
>CAYOXS010000144.1:0-3070 GCA_964407935.1 uncultured Caldilineaceae bacterium | reverse complement strand
CCAATCAGGTGGTGTACGTGTTCAATGGCGCGGGCACAACCTACCTCAACCTGTCCGCTACCACCAACGAAGCCGGCGTGGCCAGCTTTAACCTGCCGGCAGGCGATTACAAATTCGCCGCGGACGACACCAACGGCACCCGCTACTTCACCGCCAACGCCTGTACCGTGCCCGGCTGCACCAGCGACATGCTGACGATGCCGGCCTTTGGCGCGGTTGATGTGACCGTGGCAGATGCCAACGGTGTGCTGGCCAATCGAACCGTTTATGTGTTTGACGGCACCGGCACCACCTACCTCAACCTGTCGGCGGTTACCGGCCCGGCCGGCGAAGCGGCATCGTTCAATTTGCCGGTTGGCGCGTACATGTTTGCCTCCGACGATGTGAACGGCACCCGCTACTTCAGCGCCGCCTGCGATATGGCCGCCGGCTGCATCACGTCTACCATCACCGAGCCGGTTTTTGGCGCGGTTGATGTAACGGTGACTGATGGCGCAAATCCGGTGGCCAATCAGGTGGTGTACGCTTTTGACGGTACCGGCACAACTTACCTCAACCTGTCGGCCACCACCGGCCCGGCCGGCGAAGCGGCCACGTTCAATCTGCCGGCGGGCGATTACCTCTTTGCCTCCGATGACACCAACGGCACCCGCTTCTTTACTGCCAACGTTTGCACGGTGCCCGGTTGCACCAGCGCCAGCCTGTTGCTGGCGGCGTTTGTGCCCACCCCGGTCACTATAACCGTTACCGATGCGGACGGCGGCGCAGTGGCCGGCCAGAATGTCCGGGCTTTTACTCTGGATGCCACCAGCGGCATTACCGCCCCCACCGCCATCTCCGGGACGACTGATGTCAGCGGCACGGTCACGTTAGACCTGGCCGACGGTAATTACATATTCATTGCCGACGACACTAACGGCGCGCGCTACAGCAGCGCCGCCTGCAATGTGCCAACCTGCACCGCTGCTAACCTGTTCCTGTTCAGCGCGGTCACGGTCAGCGTGGTTGACTCGGCCGGCATTGAAGTGCCCAACCAGATGGTGTACGTGTTTGACGATGCCAACACCTTCCTCAACCTCACCGCCACCACCAATGTCAGCGGCACCGTCAGCTTTAACCTTGGCTCCGGCAACTACATGTTCTACGCCTACGATACCAACGGCGGCGGCTATGGCAGCGTGCCGGTACCCTGTACCGCCCCCGATTGCACTGCCGCAACCATCACCATGCCTGTTTCGGCGCTGGTTGAGGTCACCGTCACAGACGGTATCAACACCGTGCCCGGCAAACAGGTTTCAGTTTACACCGTCAACGCGACCACCGGCGCGACAGCCACCACCACAATTTCAGACACCACCAACATCAGCGGGACGGTCACTTTTACTTTGGCTGCTGGCGGTTACCAGTTTGCCGCCGATGACACGCTCGGGACAACGTTCTTCAGCCCCACCTGCGATGTGCCGGCCTGCGCCAGCGCTTCGCTGGTGCTGGCGGCGCTTGAGCCGGTCACCGTCACCGTAAAAGACACCACCGGCGCGCTGCTGGACAACCAGATTGTCTACGTGCTCGATGGCACCGGCGCTGAAATCGGTATTACCGATACCACCACCATCAGCGGCACGGTCAACCTGAACCTGCCGGCCGGCGATTACACCTTTGCCGCCGACAGCGCCACCGGCACGCGCTACTTTAGCGCCCTCTGCACCCTGCCCGGCTGCACCGATGCCCTGATCACCCTGCCGGCCAGCGCCGTTACCCTGCCGGCCGCCACCTGCTCCGAGGCCGGCGGCGTTCGCACCTGCGAACTGTGGGCCACCGGCGGTACGCTGACCCTGCCGGGTGGCAACAGCGTTGACATCTGGGGTTACACCGATGTCGATCCGGCCAGCGGCGGCACCGCCCAACTGCCCGGCCCAATGCTCATTGTTAACGAGGGTGAAACCATCGAGGTTATTCTGCACAACAACCTGCCCAATGGCCAGCCCAGTTCGCTGCTCTTTAAAGGGCTAAATATGATCCCCGATCTGGACGGCGCGCCGGCCGGCGGAACCACAACTTACACCTTTGACGCCGCCAAACCCGGCACCTTCCTGTATCAGGCCGGCCTTACCCCCAACGGCGCTCGCCAGTTAGCCATGGGGCTGTACGGCGCGCTGATCATCCGGCCGGTTGATGGCGGCGGTACGCCCATTCTCGATCAGGCCTACGGCAGCAACATCACCAGTTTTGACGACGAAACCTTGCTGGTACTCAGCGAAATTGACCCCGGTTTTAACGCCAACCCCGATGGCTTTGATATGCGTGATTTTCAGCCCCAATACTGGCTGATCAACGGCAAAGCCTATCCTCAAACCGAACTGATCCAGACTCTGGCCGGCCACAAAGTGCTGCTGCGCTACCTGAACGCCGGGCTGGGTTACCATTCGATGGGCGTGCTGGGCCTGGCCCAAACGCTGCACGGCAATGATGGCGACCCGCTGCCCGGTCCGCACAACATCACCGCCGAAACCCTGGCTTCCGGCCAAACTCTGGATGCCATTGTTTCAATCCCCGCCGCTGCGGAACAGGACTCGCGGTTTGCCCTGTACGATACCAACGTGTTGCTGCACAATGCCGGCAGCGAAGGCTTTGGCGGAATGCTCACCTTCCTGGCTACCCTGCCCGATGGCACCACCCGTGATCTGGGCGGCCCGGCCACGCTGGAAGTGATCCTCACGCCTGATTCAACCGCCAGTTCCGTGGATGTGGACATTGCCGCGTTGATCAGCGATGTTAACAACGGCGGCGACAATATCCAGATTGCCGAATACTTTGTGGGTGGCCCCGGTTCTGCCGGCAGCGGCACTGCCCTGTCGGCCAGCGACGGCGCGTTTGACTCGCCAACCGAGGACGTGCAGGGAACCATCCCGGCGTCTGTGCTGGCCGGCCTGCCCAGCGGTAACTTCACCATCTACGTTCACGGCCAGGATGACCAGGGCAACTGGGGAGCGCTCCATCCGGTGGTGCTCCATCTGGATAAAGCCGGCCCCGCTACCACCGGCCTGGAACTGACCCCCAACCCCGGCGGCGG
>CAYOXS010000143.1:7576-13608 GCA_964407935.1 uncultured Caldilineaceae bacterium | reverse complement strand
CCAGCACCCGCTGGTAAAATTCGTCGTAATCTTTAAAGGCGGTGCGCATATCAATATAAAAGTTGTACACGTCTGCGCCGGTGCGCTCTTTGACCAGGTGGGCAAATTTCAGGCTCGACATGCAGCAGATGACCGAACAGTAGTTGTTATAGTTGCGGTCCCGGCTGCCCACACAGTGAATAATGGCCACCGACTCCGGCTTGGTGACGCCATCACGCAGCACTACCCCGCCGTTGGTTGGGCCGGCAGCGTTGCACAACCGCTCAAATTCCATGCTGGTGAACACGTTAGCCAGCCGGCCGTAACCGTACTGCGGAATGCGCCGCGCATCAAACGTATCGTAACCCGTGGCCAGAATAATGTTACCCGCATCAATCTGAATCACCTCGTCCTTCTGTTCAAAGTCGATGGCTTTGGGCGTGGTTGGACAGAAAATCTGGCAGGCTTTGCATTTGGCGCGTTCAAAATAGGTGCAATTCTGCTGGTCGATGACCGGGTATTTGGGCACGGCCTGGGCAAACGGGCGGTAAACCGCCTTGCGATAGCCGGTGCCGGCTTCAAAAATGTTATCAACCACCTTTTTGGGGCATTTGTCAATACAAATACCGCAGCCGGTGCAAACCTCGGTGTTAACGTAGCGGGCCTTTTTGCGCACGGTAACGGTGAAATTGCCCACGTAGCCATCAACCTGCTCTACCTCGCTCCAGGTGAGCAACGTGATGTTGGGGTGGGTATCCACCGAGACCATTTTGGGAGTGAGGATACAGGCGGCGCAGTCCATGGTGGGAAAGGTTTTGTCAAACTGGGCCATGTGGCCGCCAATCGATGGTTCGCGTTCAACCACCACCACCGGAAAGCCGCTGTCGGCAATTTCCAGCGCGGCTTGAATGCCGGCAATGCCGCCGCCAACAACCAGCGTGGTCGGGTTGATGGGCACGCTCAGCGGTTCCAGCGCTTCGTGGTGAGCCACCCGCTCCACCGCCCCGGAAATGATCGATTTGGCCTTGGCCGTGGCTGCGACTTTATCGGTATGCACCCACGACACGTGCTCGCGGATGGAGGCCATTTCGCACAAAAACGGGTTCAGCCCGGCGCGTTCGGTGGCCTGCCTAAACGTGCGCTCGTGCAAATGCGGCGAACAGGCGGCCACCACCACTCGCGTTAGCCCCTGCTCTTTGATGTCGTCTTCAATCAACTCCTGACCCAAATTGGAGCACATAAATTTGTAGTCGCGGGCTACCACCACGCCGCGCTCTTTGAGTTTTTCACCGGTCCAGCGGGCTACGTCTTCCACATCTACCGTGCCGGCAATGTTACTGCCACAGTGGCACACGTACACGCCAATTCGTTCTTTGGTCATGATTTATTCCTCCTCCCGCAGGGCAGGCATCGGCAGCGCTTTTTCCGATGGGCGATCTTTTTTGGCTTTTGTCGGCGGGGCCACGCCAATTTTGGCCAGCGCCGGCCGGGCATCGATAAATTCCCGGCCAAAGCCCAGTTTTTTGGCCGGCAACCCAAACGCCAACCCCACCATCTGGGTAAAGTACAGGATAGGAATGTTGTAATTGGTGCCAAAATGTTTGTTCACATTGTCCTGATACGCATCAAGGTTGAGCTGGCACATGGGGCACAGCGTCACAATCGCGTCGGCCTCGTAATCGGCGGCGTTTTTGAGCAGCCGGCGAATGATCTCCAGCGCGGTGTGCTCTTTAATTTGGGTCATGTGGCCGCCGCAGCACTGCGCTTTGAGCGGATAATCCACCACCTTGGCCCCAATCGTCCGCATCAGGCGGTCCAGCGAGGTGGGATATTCCGGGTCGTCAAACGGCGTTTTGCGCACAGGCCGCACTACCAAACAGCCGTAGTAGGGAGCGATGCGCAGATCGTACAATGGTTTGACCACTTTTTGGGCCACTGCCTCAAAGCCCACATCGTTGACCACAATATCGAGCAGGTGGCGCACCCGCACGCTGCCGGGGTCGTAGTGCAGCCCGCCGGCAGCCAGCGCCTCGTTGATCTGGCCGGCCAACTCCGGTGAGTCGCGCATGTAGCGGTCGGTTTTGGACAGGTTGAGGAAACAGGCGCTGCACGGCGCTACCAGATGGTGGCCGTTATTTTTTTGCCGGGCGGCCAGGGCCAGGTTGCGGCCAATCAGGGCAAAGGCCGGCAGCAGGTCGATGGAGATGTACTCCGTCGCGCCGCAGCAATTCCAATCCTCCACCGTTTCAAACTCAATGCCCAGCACCTCGGCCACGGCCATTGCCGACTCGTGGTAAGCCAACGCGTTTCGCTCCAGAGAACAGCCGGGATAATAACCGTATTTCATAAAGCGCCTCCAATCTCTTTGGCTTTGGCCAGAATGGCTTTAAGTTGGTCGATATTTTTGATACGGGTGGGAGTCAAGTCCATCCGGCCGCGCCGCCACATGCCCAACGCCATCGGGGCCATCTTCATCATATCCAGCGGGTGGTGGGTCAGGTGGTAGCGAGTGGCCAACCCTACCTCAAAACTGCGGCCGTAGGTTTCTACAAAATCAATGAAGGTGCCGGAAAATCCGGGGGCATCGGCCGCGCTCGATTCCAGGTAGTGGCGCTCTTTGATGGCCATCCGTTTCAGGGTAGACATAATATCGGTAATGTGTACTTCCTGCGGGCAGCGAGACATGCAGTAGTAGCACGACACACAGTACCACGGGGTGTTACTGGTTAGCACCCGGTCTCGCATCCCGGCCACAACCATCGCAAACAGCGTCCGCGGCGAGTGGTCCATATCCTGCCCAGACGGGCACGACCCCCCACACGTGCCGCACTGAATGCATTTTTCCAGGTTAGATTGGCCGGGCGTGGCGGCAATCACCTCTTCAAAAAATGTTGGCGCTCTGGCCGAAATTGTGGGTGAGTCTGAAGCCATAAGAACCTCCTTTTACGAAAAACCAGTTTTATGTGTGAAAAAAATCACTAATTTGGTTGGCAAAAATAGTCCTGATCAAACAAACTGGTCTGATGATCAGGTAATTAACCGGTGTTCTAAGGCGTAAACGACGGCTTCTAAACGGCTGTGGGCTTGGAGATTGTGCAGAATACTTTGGATGTGGTTGCGGACAGTGGCTGAACTAATTGACAACGACTCGGAGATTTCGGCGGTGGTGAGTCCTTGGCGCAGCAGGGTCAGAACTTCGCGTTCTCGTTTGGTAAGTAATGGGATTTCGGCTAAAGAAGAAGACACCGGGGAATCGACGGCGATGTTCTGATCGGTGTTATGGAACATCTGGTGGACAATTTGCTCGTTCTGTTTAGATTGAGTAGCATCTCTAAACAGGTGAACAATGAGGGGCGCGGAATAATCGTGAGTGCCGGACACGGTGAGAATGGAAATATTAATCCAGCGTGTCTGGCCAGATCGGGTGCAGGTTACCAGATCATAGTCGCTTACCGGATTGCCGGCAAAGGCTGTTGCGGCCACCCGGCAATTGTGGTGGCAAACCGCCTGGCCTTTATCATTGCAGCCACGCAGAATTTCGTAACATGGGCGTCCAATGGCTTTATTGGGTGGATACCCCAATATCTTCTGCGCGGACTGGTTCCAGTAGACGATGATCTGGTTCTTGTTGACAACAAACGCCCCGTCGGCTGCGTTGGCAAGCATTTGGAACAGATTCTCCATCGAATGTTCTCCAAATATGCCACAAAACACAAAACCCCTGTTTTTATTATAGGGGGTTAAACTCAATGTCGATAGTGACAAATGTCCTTGTTTTCTACGATATTCGTCACGTCACCGGCAACAAATGCCGGAACCCGGCCCAAGACCGCGTTCGGGACAAAAGTCACAGACAAACAGCGCCCGGTTGTGTTAGGATAAGTTATCTTTTTTTGGAGGAATCTCTTGTCAGAAAAACAAACGCATCAATGTTTAAATTGCAGCCGCACCGAGAACGAAATCCCGCTGGTCAGCCTGCGCTACACCGGCCAGGCCGCCTGGATTTGCAGCCAGTGTTTGCCCATGCTCATCCATCACCCGGAACAATTGGCCGGGCGGCTGGCCGGGGCAGAACGGTTGACCGGCGCGCCTCACGATCATTAAGGAGCCAGCTTATGACCGCAGATTACAATTATATCGCCAATTTGGCTGAGCTGGCGGGCGACATCCCGGCCAACAGTATCATCAGCCGCACCATTGCCAATGACTCGCAGCACAGAACCATTTTGTTTGCCTTTGCCGCCGGGCAGGAACTATCTGAGCACACTTCGGCCAAAACGGCAACATTGACTTTTTTGCAGGGGGAAGCCGACCTGACTCTGGGCCAGGACTCGCTGCTGGCCCAGGCCGGCACGTGGGTGCAGATGCCGCCGCACCTGCCGCACAGCATCCGGGCCAAAACGCCGGTGCTGATGCTGCTCACGATGGTTGAACCACCGGCTCAGTAACGATGGACGAACTGCTCACCGGCATGTCAGATTATCTTAATCGCCTGGCCGGCGCTTCGGCGGAACCGGGGGGTGGCAGCGCCGCCGCTCTGACCGGCGCGATGGGCGCTGCCCTGCTGGAGATGGCTTGCAACCTGACCGTAGGCCGGCCCAAATTTGCGGCGGCAACTCGGGAATTGACACAAACCCTGGCTCGCGCCGGTCAACTTCGCGCCGAACTGCTCGGCCTGGCCGAAGCCGATCCGCAGGCGTTTGCCGCAGTCATGGCAGCGTACCGGCTGCCCAAAACGCCAAACCCTCAACAACGCCGCCAATCCATTCAAACAGCGTTGATTGAGGCGGCGCGGGTACAGGTACAGGTAGCCCGCGCCTGCGCCGCTGTTATTCAACTGGCAGAAGGAATTGTCAGCAGGGTTAACCCCACCACGCAGGGTGATCTGGCGGCGGGGGTACACCTGGCCAACGCCGGCGCGCAGGCCGCGCAGCTCAATGTGGCGATCAACTTGAAATTGGTCGATGACGTTCAATTGACCCAACCGCTGCGCGCTGAACTGGCTGAAGTGTTGATCGATCTGGCCGGAACCCGACAGCAAATTTTGGACACCATTGCCGGGCAATTAGCGAATAGCGAATAGCGAGTGAACGATTCAGCGAATTTGCGAGTCTGCATATTGCGAGTCTGTGACTCTGCGGCTTTGCAACTCTGCAATCCTGCGCAACACGAACTTAAAACTTAAAACTCATCACTCACCCAACTCACCGAACCCACCAAACTTGTTTTCAGAGCAACGGCGACGCCAGCCGGTAGATTGAATCGACAAAGCGGTGGATGGGTGAATAGGCTTTGTACTCTGCCAGCGACCATTCCCGGCAATGCTTTAAATCTTCCAAAAACTGCGCTTCCAGCTCTCTGGCTTTGCCAGCATCGTAAACAATGGCCGTGGTTTCGTAATTGAGGCTGAAGCTGCGGATATCCATATTGGCCGTGCCAACCGCAATCACGGCATTGTCGATGTTGAGTGTTTTGGGGTGAAAATAGCCGCCCTGATACAGGTAAACCTTCGCGCCGGCCTCTACCACTTCTTCAAAATAGGTGTGGGCCGCCCGGTACGGAATCTGGTAAGTGGAGCCGCGCGGGGTAAACATCAGTTTGACATCCACGCCGGTCAGCGCCGCCGCCCGCAGCGCCTCGATGATACTTTCATCGGGGATAAAAAAGGGCGATTGCAAATAGATTTTTTCTTCGGCAGAGGTAATCATTAAAAAATAGAGCTGCCGAATGGCCTGCCATTGGCTGTCGGGGCCGCCCTGGGTAATCTGCACCGGCAAAAAGTTGGTAGTTTGAACGGGTGGGTAATATTGCCGGCCCGTTATTTTTTGGCCGGTGGTGTTGAACCAGCTAATCACAAAACTCCCCTGCAAGGCCCAGGCCGCCTCGCCCACAATCCGCAGGTGGGTATCGCGCCAGGTATCAAAAGCGGGCGGGTCCATTTGTTCGCTGTCAAGATTGAGGCCACCCACATAGCCGATTTGGCCATCGATAACCGCAATTTTGCGGTGGCTGCGATAGTTGGCGGTGTGCAGTTTGGTCAGATAGCGATAATC
>CAYOXS010000143.1:0-7476 GCA_964407935.1 uncultured Caldilineaceae bacterium | reverse complement strand
TATTTCATTTTGGCGTCCTGCAAAATCTCGACATCGTTGTAACCGGTTAAAATGGAGTTGGACGTCCGTTGAGCCAATTGCAAAATTTTCTTTTTAAAGGAGGCCGGCTTTTCTGCGGCCAGCCGGTCGATAATCGCGGATTGCCGCTGGAACAAATCGCCCAGGTCGTGCATAAACTCGTTACCGAGCACCTGCCGGGCAATTTTGCGTTCCTGGCTAAAAGCGCGCCAGCCGTGGCCAAAAAAAATGTAGATCACCACCCCAACTACCGGTACGGCAATAAACAGAAACAACCAGGCAAATGTTGACTGCGGCGCGCGGTTTTCCATAATGATGTAAACAGCCGCCACAACAATATAAATAACCGTTAAAGCGGTTATCACGTTTGAACTGATGTTAAGAATTGAGCCTAACTCCATCTCGCTTGCTCCCACCATGGCGCAGTATTTGCTACCCGCCAACTTTAGCCTATTATATCGCCAGCACAGCCCCATTGAGGGCTGCCAATTATCACCCCCGGAGAATCAAAAAATGGACAAACCCATCAGTCTGACTGCCATTCCTTTTGCTCTGAGCTGGGATATTCCGCCGCAGCAGTGGCAGCTTGAACCAGACGGAACGCTGGCCATCACCGCCGGCCCCATCACCGACCTGTTTACCGACCCGGGCGGGGTGGTCATCAAAAATGATTCACCCCGGCTGCTGTTTGCGCCGCCCGCCGAGTTTGTGCTCAGCGCCCGCGTAACGGTAAATTTTGCATCGACATTCGATGCCGGCGTGCTGGTGCTGCACGCCGGGCCGGATTTTTGGGCCAAACTCTGCTTTGAGTTTTCGCCGCAGGGCCAGCCGATGGTCGTGTCGGTGGTCAACCGCCACCTGTCTGACGATTGCAACAGTGTGGTCATCAATGGCAACACGGTTTATTTGCGAATGGCCGGGCTGGGCCAGGCCTTTGCCTTTCATTACTCCACCGATGGCCAAACCTGGCACATGGTGCGCTACTTTAGCCTGGGCCAGCCCGATTCGCTGCGGGCCGGTTTTTCGGCGCAGTCGCCTACCGGCCAAAGCTGCACCGCCCGCTTTGCCAACATCGATTTTGCCGCCCGGCGGCTGGCCGAGCTGCGCGACGGGTCGTAAACCGGCTATCGGCTTAAATAGAACGGTACGTTGGTGATAATCCGAAAACGCCCGCGCCAGTCGCGCCGGTTGTACAGCAGCGCCAGCTTGAGCGCCCAGGCCGTTTCGTTGTGCAGCAGGTGATGCCACCACTTGGCCGGCACAAACTCGGGCACCAGCACCGTCACATAATCGCCCTCCTGCTGCACAAACTGGTCAATGTACTCCAGCAGCGGCTCGGAAACCGAGCGATAGGGCGAGGGGATAACTTCCAACGCCAGGTTGGGAAAGACATCCACCCAGCGCGCCAGCAAGCTGGCCGTCGCTTCCGGGTCAATTTCAACCGTCACCACGTGCAGTTGCCCGCCCAGCGCCTGGCCGTAATCCACCGCTTTGATTACCCCGCGATGCAGATCGGCGATGGGCACAATGGTGGTGTGGTGATGCATCATCACCGGCCAGCGCCCGGTCAGCGCCAACTGGTCGGATACCTGTTCGTAATGGCGATGAATCGCTTTAAAAACTATTACCAGCGTGGGGATGAGCAGCAAAATAAACCAGGCGCCGTGGGTAAACTTGGTGGCAGCCACCACCACCAGCACAATCGCGGTCGAGACCGCGCCGCCTCCGTTGATCAGCGCCGAATGCCGCCAGCCGGGCGTGCGCAGTTTGAGCCAGTGGCGCACCATCCCGGCCTGATTGAGCGTGAATGAGATGAACACCCCCACGGCGTACAGCGGGATCAGCGCGTGCGTTTTCGCGCCAAACACAATCACCAGCAGCCCGGCAATAACGCCCAGTACCACAATGCCGTTGCCGTACACCAGCCGGTCACCCAGGTTGGCCAATTGGCGGGGCAAAAAACGATCGCGAGCCATCCACATGGCCAGCCGCGGAAAATCGGAGTAGCTGGTGTTGGCCGCCAGCAGCAAAATCAGCGCGGTGGCCACTTGCAGCGCGTAATAAAGCGGCCCCACCCCAAACACAGACCGGCCCAATTGCGACACCACCGTTTCGGTTTCGCTGGGGGTAATGCCCACCTGATGCACCAAAAAAGTGATGCCCAAAAACATACTGATCAAACTGCCGGCCATCCACAGCAGGGTTTTGCCGGCGTTGTCAGCCTCCGGATGTTTAAAAACGGTAACGCCGTTGCTGATGGCCTCGACGCCGGTCATGGCCGTGCAGCCGGAGGCAAAAGCGCGCAAAATCAAAAACAGAGTCAGGTTGTGAACCACGGCCCCATCTGCCGGGGTGGGCGGCGGCACGTTGATCAACCCGCCCGTCAGCCAGCGAGCCACCCCCAGCCCAATGAGCAGGTACATTGTGCCCACAAAAAAATAGGTGGGCAGGGCAAACACCCGCCCGGATTCGCGCAGGCCGCGCAGGTTAACCAGCGTGATCACCGCAATCGCTGCCAGCGCAATTTCTATCCGCACCGGCTCCAGCGCCGGAAACGCAGAAGTGATAGCCGCCACTCCCGCCGAGATACTAACTGCCACCGTCAAAATGTAATCCGTGAGCAGAGCCGCGCCGGCCACCAGACTGGGCAGCGTACCCAGATTTTCTTTGGAAACGGTGTACGCGCCGCCGCCGGTGGGGTAAGCATGCACCGTTTGGTAATACGAAATGGCCACAACCAGCAGCAGCACGCCAATGGCGATGGCAATGGGCCACGACAACCCCAGCGCGCCGCTGCCGGCTGCCAGCACCAGCACCAGCAAGATTTCCTCGGTGGCGTAGGCCACGGAGGACAGCGCATCAGATGACAATACCGCCAGCGCCTGTATTTTGCCCAATCGTTCGTGGGCCATTCTGGCGCTGGGCAGCGCCTGACCGATGAGCATTCGTCTTAAACTCCCGACCATTTCTCTATCATCCTCTTTTAAAATATTACTGGGTTAAAGTTTGATAATGGGCGCTATCAGGTTAATTACGGCACGTGCGTGCTCCCCTCATTTCGATAGAACTCGCAACACACCACTGTGGCGGCAACAATCGAGTTTTACTCCTATCGGGCGCAATTTGCAACTTAAATTACCGGCAGAATTGTTTGCCGGGCAACCCGACTGCATTTATTATTATTCCACGGTTAAGTGCGGTTCTAACCACCGCCCAAAATATCATCCAAATCGCTTCATAAATCCACACCGGGAGGTTAATGATGAAGATTGCCAAAGCTGTTATCACCGCGGCCGGCCGCAAGCAGCGCACCCTGCCGCTGCAAACCCTCATCGACCGCGATGGCGCCGAAAAATCGGTGCTGGGCATTATTGTTGAAGAAACACTCCGCGCCGGCGTCGAAGAAATTTGCATGGTTGTTCGCCCCGGCGACGAAACCGCCTACGCCGCTGTGGCCGGCGACCATGCCGGCCGGCTCCGCTTTGTGCAGCAGCGGGAGTCGCTGGGCTACGGCCACGCCATTTACTGCGCCAAAGCGTTTGTTGGCGGCGACCCGTTTTTACATTTGGTGGGCGATCACCTGTACGTTAGCCGCGCCGAAAAGGGCTGCGCCCAGCAGCTTGTTGAAGTGGCCCAGGCCGAAAACTGCGCCGTGTCGGCGGTGCAGGCCACCCGCGAAAGCATGCTGCCCTACTACGGCGCGGTCGGCGGCAGCCGCGTGCCGGGCCGGGCCGACCTGTACCGGGTTGAAACCGTCATCGAAAAACCCACGCCCACCACCGCCGAACAGCGCCTCATTGTTTCCGGCTTGCGGGCCGGCCACTACCTCTGCTTTTTTGGGATGCACGTGCTCACCCCCACCGTGCTCGATATTCTGGGCCGGCAAATTGAGGCCGCCGGGCCGGCGGGCGGCGTCACGCTATCCAGCGCGTTGGCCGAACTGGCCCAGCGTGAGCAGGTGCTGGCCCTGGAAAAGCAGGACTGGCGTTACGATGTCGGCGTGAAATACGGCCTGCTCACCGCGCAACTGGCGCTGGCGCTCAACGGCCAGGACCGCGACGAAGTGCTGTCGCGGCTGCTGGAACTGCTGGCCCTGCGCGAGCTGGGCACGGGCGGGAGGTAAACGCATGAGCGAGCTGGTCAAAATTATCACCGCCGCCGACGCCGCCACCCGCAACCGTTCGCTGGACGCCTTTGGCCGCAGCGCCTCGCTGGCTCAACTGCTGGCCGAATGCGAGGCGCTGGAGCAACTGCGCCACCGCAGCGACAACCTGTACGAGCGCGTCCGCGCCCTCTTTTTTCTGTACGCCATTCATCGCTTTCACCTGCCCCGTAAAGCCGGCATGTCTACCGCCGGGCTGATACCCTTTGATGGCTACACGAATGTGCTCAAGCGCCGCTTTGAAGAAGCCATCGAAATTTTCCTTAAAACGCAGGCCGCCGGCGGCCCCAGCGACGGTATTTCCAGCGCGCTGGCCGCCGCCTACCACCGGCTGGGTTTCCAGATTTTGGCCGACCAGGTGCGCCGCAGCGTGCGCTCGGTGCGCGGCAACCAGTGGATGTTCCGGGTGGGCCACCCCGCCGACCACCCGCTGCGGCTGCAACCGCGCCTGCTGCAACCGCCCGCCGGCAGCCAGCTTTTCCCCATTCTGCGCGAAGCCACGCCAGTGCGCATGGACCTCACCCACAGCGGCTGGAGCGACATCTTCTTTTTGGGGATGGACTTCCCCGAAGGCGCGCGCGTGATCAACACCTCCATCGATTTGAGCGTGCGCGGCCCGGACGGTTCAGCCGCGCCAACGCCGCCCCGCCCGCCGGTTGAGGCCTATCTGCGGGTCATCGACCAGCCGCTTATCCGGCTGGTCAGCGTTGACCTCAACGCCAGCGCCGATATTACCAGTTTGGCCGATGTGTTTGATTTTGCCCGCGATTATCTGGGGCTGCTCAAAGCGGCGGTCATTGCCTCCGGGATTGTGCCGCCGGGCATGGAAGGCGCGGACCAACCGCTGGCCGAGCTGCTGGCCCGGCTGGTAAAACCCGGCCACGGGCTGGAGCTGGTTAGCCGGGTCAACGGCATCCCCAAAGGTTCGCGGCTGGCTGTTTCTACCAACCTGCTGGCCTGCCTCATTACCGTGTGCATGCGGGCCACCGGTCAAACGCAGTCGCTCACCGGCCAGTTGACCGAAGACGAGCGGCGGCAGGTGGCGGCGCGGGCCATTTTGGGCGAATGGCTGGCCGGCTCCGGCGGCGGCTGGCAGGATTCCGGCGGCGTTTGGCCGGGGATGAAGCTGATTACCGGCGTGCCCGCCGGCCCGGACGACCCCGAATTTGGCATCAGCCGGGGGCGGCTGCTGCCTTCGCACAAAATTTTCAGGCTCGATGATGTATCGGCGGCCACGCGCCAGCGGTTGCAGGATAGTCTGGTGCTGGTGCACGGCGGCATGGCGCAGGATGTCGGCCCAATTTTGGAAATGGTCACCGAAAAATATCTGCTCCGCTCCGAAGCCGAGTGGCAGGGGCGGCAGGAAGCCATCCGCATTTTGGATGACGTGGTGGGCCATCTGGCCGCCGGCGATGTGCCGGCCATCGGCGCGGCCACCCAGCGCAACTTTTTTGGGCCAATCCAAACCATTATTCCGTGGGCCACCAACCAATACACCGAGCGGCTGATTGAGCAGGTGCAGGCCGAATTTGGCCCCAAATTCTGGGGCTTCTGGATGTTGGGCGGCATGTCCGGCGGCGGGATGGGCTTTATTTTTGAACCGGAAACCAGGCCGCTGGCCCAGCGCCGTTTGCAGGAAATTATGAGCGCCACCAAACGGCGGCTGGAACACGCCGTACCGTTTGCGATGGAGCCGGTGGTTTACGATTTTGCGATCAATGAACACGGCACTTTTGCCGACCTGCTCACCGGCGACGCGGCGCTGATGCCAGCCGGCTACTACACCCAGACCGTACCGGGGCTGCTGCGGCTGGAATCGCGCCACCTGTCGGCATTTCGCCGGGCGGAACTGGAGCGATTTGGCCGCGCCTGCCGCACCGAGCCGGAACTGAGCGGCATGGTTGAAACGCTGTTTGACCGGCTGCTGCCCCGCGCCGCCGAAAGCGACGCCGAAACGCACAGCCTCGACACGCTGCTGGATCGTTTTGGTTTTGACCGGGTGCAGCACGAGCAAATCCGGGCCGACCTGCGCAGCGGGCGCATCGGTCTGGCCCAAAACCGGCTGCCGGTCAACAGCCGCATCGAGGATGTGAAACCGGGTGATGTTTTTGACGCGACCGCCGGCCTGCCCGACCACTACCGCCAGCGCGGGCTGGCGGCGCTGGCCGCAGGCGCGGTGGCGGTGGTTTCGCTGGCGGGCGGCGTGGGCAGCCGCTGGACCAAAGGCGCGGGCGTGGTTAAGGCGCTCAATCCGTTTTGCAAATTGGGCGGCAAACACCGCACCTTTGTGGAAATTCATCTGGCCAAAAGCCGGCGCATCAGCCGCCACAGCGGCGCGGGGCTGCCGCATATTTTCACCACCAGCTACCTCACCCACGCCGCCATCGAGTCGTTTTTTGCGGCGGAACGCAATTACGGCTACCCCGGCCCGCTGCACCTGTCGCCGGGGCAGATTATCGGCCTGCGGCTGGTGCCAATGGCCCGCGACCTGCGCTTTGCCTGGGAAGAAATGCCGCAGCAGATGCTCGACGAGCAGGCGCAGAAGATGCGCGACAGCCTGCACGCGGCGCTGATCGGCTGGGCGCAGCAAATGGGCGAAGGCCGCGACTACACCGACAACCTGCCCATGCAATGCCTGCACCCGGTCGGCCACTGGTTTGAAATACCAAACCTGTTCCGCAACGGCGTGCTGGCCGGGCTGCTGGCCGAGCGCCCCGCGCTCAAATACCTGCTGGTGCACAACATCGACACCCTCGGCGCGGATGTTGACCCGGCCCTGCTGGGCTATCACATTGAACACAACGCCGCGCTCACTAGCGAAGTCATCACCCGCCGCATCGAGGACCGCGGCGGCGGGCTGGCCCGCATCGACGGCCACCTGCGACTCATCGAAGGGCTGGCCCTGCCCCGCGAAGAGGTGGAGTTCAACCTGTCGTATTACAACTCCAACACCTTCTGGCTCGACATCGACCAGATTTTGGCCGTGTTTGGGCTGGGCCGGGCCGATCTGGCCGACGCCGGCAAAGTCACCGCGGCGGTACGGAATCTGGCGGCGCGGATGCCAACGTACATCACCTTGAAAGATGTGAAAAAACGGTGGGGCAAGGGGCAGGAAGATATTTTCCCGGTAACGCAGTTTGAAAAATTGTGGGGCGATATGACCGCGCTGCCGGAGCTGGCCTGCCAGTTTGTGGCTGTGCCGCGCCGGCGCGGCCAGCAGCTCAAAGAGCCAGCCCAGCTCGATGGCTGGCTGCGCGACGGCTCGGCGGCGTATTTGGAAACGCTGTGTGAGTGGG
>CAYOXS010000142.1:2123-13655 GCA_964407935.1 uncultured Caldilineaceae bacterium | reverse complement strand
CGCTTTCCCATTTGCGGGTGATTTCTTCGCTGGCCTCTTTCAGTTCCGTTTCCAATTCGGTAATGTCTTTTTGCATTTCAGCGATGGCTGCTTTGGATTCCTCAATATCCTCGTAGGCTCTGTTGGCCATGCGGCGCTTGCTCATGGCGCTGCTCACTGCCCGGGTGCTGCGCCGGCCCATAAAAAAGCCGAGCACACTTTCACCAATGCCCACCCACTGTTCCTGCTGCCGGGCCGAATATTCGGCTTCGTTCTCGGTCAGCGCGCGTTCTTCTTTGCCTACCTTATCTTCGAGCCGTTTGATCTTTGGCTCGTAGGTGCTTTCCAGCTTGTCCACTTCGGCGTCGCGGGCTTCGCGGGCAGCCTGCCGCAAGCGGATGCGAAAATCACGTTCGGATTCTTCCGGGTGCTGGAACATCCCCAACTCTTTGTGCACAGTAATGGTCTGTTTGCTGTTGTAGTAAAGCCAGTCCGACAGTTTCTTTTCCAGAGATTTCAGCTCGCGGCTGTTGTTGAGGCCCGGCGGGATCGGCGCGAAAAATGGCCCCTGATCAGGATCGGTCTGTTCCGGCCGGCTCAGCAGATCGCGGGCGGTTAATTGCAACCGCTCGGCCCGATCCCATTCAAAGCGCGGTAAATCTTCCGGCGCGGGGGCCAGCAGCAGTTTGTCAATCTGTTCGTTGAGGTTGCGGCTGCGGTCCACAAAGCGCACTTCACCGCTGCCAATGAGCGCCGGCTCGTAAACAAACTGCACCTGCTCAACCTCAATTTGCGCGCCGGCATCCTGGCCTAACTGGCGCACAGCGTCCCGTTCCTGCACATCGGCGGGCAGGTAAACCTGTGGCACGTCGGCATCAATTGTGGGCGCAATGGCCGAAAAGCCGGTGGGCACAACCGGGCCGGTCTCGGCGGCGGGTGCGGCCGGTGGGGCAGATGTCGCCGCGGCGGCTGCCGCTGCGGCCATGGGCGGCGGCGCAGAAACGGCCGGGGCAGCCGGCGGGGTGGCCTGCTTGCGGCTGTCCATCAACTGTTTCACCTGGGGCCGGGTGAGCGGCCCGCGCAGGTAGCTCATGGCCCAGCGCGTTTGAAAAACTATTGGCCCATCGCTGTGAACGTTGTGCAGTAAAAAGACGCGGTTGCCCAGCTTGCCGATGATGGCATCGTAATCCGCGCCGCTTTTGCCGCCGGCCTGAGCGATGGCCCCTTTCAACCCGTCGAGCACGCGGGCTTTGTCGCGCTCGGCCTGAAGTTTGCCAATAAACCAGGTGCCGGCGTTGGTCAGCCCTTTGTAATCCAGATCAACCGGGTTTTGGGTAACCAGCACGCAGCCCAGCCCAAAGGCGCGGGCCTGTTTGAGCAGGGTTAGCAGCGGCCGTTTTGAGGGCGGCTCGGCGGTGGGCGGGAAGTAGCCAAAAATTTCATCGAAATAAAGCAGGGCGCGCAGGCTGGTGGTACCGGCCTGGCGGCGCATCCAGGTGAGCAGGTTTTCCAGCAGCAGGGTTACAAAAAACATGCGCTCGCTGTCTGACAGGTGGGCGATGTAAAAAATGGAGTGGCGCGGCTGGCCGTCGGCGGTGTACATCATCCGGTCGATGTCCAGCGGGTCGCCCATGAGCCAGTTTTGGAAGCTGGGCGAGGCCAGCAGGTTGTTAAAGTCCATTGCCAGTACAAAGCGGTCTTTTTCCGGGAAGAAGGTGTCTACATCAAACACGCCAAGCTGGCGCACCGGCGGGTTTTGGATGGACAGGATGAGCGTGGCCAGATCGAGGCTTTTATTTTGGCTCCAGAAATGCTCAAAAATGTTAGACAGCAAAATAGCCTCGCGGCTGCGGACGGGGTCGGCATTGATGCCCACCAGCCCCAGCAGCGCGGCCACGGTGCCGCTGATGCGCTCGCGGACGGCTTCGACGTTGGTGGCAAAATCCAGCCCCGGCGCGGCCAGGCTGCCCATTATGCTCACCGGCAGGCCGGCATCGGAGCCGGGGGTGTAAATGGTAAAATCGGCGCTGTTTTGCAACATTTTGATGCGTTCCGACCCTTGGCCCCACTCGGCCAGGCCGTTGCGCCACATGTCGGCGGTGGCGGCGGCAAACTCTTCCACGGTTTTGCCCTTGCGCCGGGCGTCATCGGCATTGACCCAGGGGACAAAATCTTCGGGCCGCAGCTCCGGAAATTGCAGCAGCAGGTTGGTGATGTCGCCTTTGGGGTCGATGAGAATTGTCGGTACTTTGTCGATGGCCGCTTCTTCCAGCAGGCCCAGGCACAGGCCGGTTTTGCCGCTGCCGGTCATACCCACGCAGATGGCGTGCGTGGTCAGGTCACGGGCGTCGTAGTTAACCGGCGCGTCGAGCAGTTTGCCGGCGTTTAGATCGTACTCCGCGCCCAGGTAAAATGAACCAAGTTTTTCGGGAGGTGCTTGCATTGTTTGCTCCTTTGCGGTGGGGGATTTTTCACCCTTTATTTTACCATGCGATTGGCGAATGGCGAATGAGCGAATCAGCGAATGGCGACTCCGCGCCCCTGCTACCAAATGCCCAAAATCTGCCGGAAAATAGCGAACTCGCCAATGTGGTAGGCGTTGTGATCCGCAACTACCAGAATTTCGCGCAGAATGTTATAGCCGGCGGCATGGGGCAAATCGGCGTAGAGATTGGTTTGCGGGTTGGTCACAAGCGCGGCCAGCGCCTGCTGGTCGGCACGGAAGGCAGCCAGGGTGACCTGCCACTGGTCGGTGGTGGCGGTTTGGGCCGGGTTGGGCCAGTAACCCACCGGCCACTCCGGCGACACGTGGCTGGGGTTGCGGATAAATTCCAGAATGTCCCATTGGGCAATCCGCAGATGTTCAAGCAGGTGCCACAGGGTGTACGGCACGTTGGGCGGCCGGGTGTTGATGTGCGCCAGTGGAAAATCGCTCACGGCCTGATCAAAACTGAAATGGGCGTGGCCGCCCTGTAGCAGTTGCAAAAGTTGCGATCTGACAACGTCATCGGGATTCATTGGTTTTTCCTTTTCTCACTAATTGATTGATTCTGACGCGACCAAAGTGAGTTGGCGGAGGAGGGATTTGGGGGGAACTACCCCCCAAGCCCCCCGGCCTGCGGCGCTTTGTTACTCATTTTAGTCACACCCTATTGCTTTACCGCCCCACCAGCCGGGGCAGCAGCCGGATTTCCTGCACGCCCAACGCCAGCCCGGCCGCCAGATAGACCAGCAGCCCCAGCCCGCCGCCCGCGCCGGCCACAACAATCGGCGGCAGGCCGGGCAGCAGCGTGTTGAAACCGAAAATGGCCGCGCCCATCGCCAGCGCCGCCAGCAGGGTGCGCAGCAGCGTGCTCGTCAGCGAGCCGGCCTCGACGCCGCCCAGCCGCCGGTGAGCGATGACCAGCATAATCAGCACTTCCACCGAAACGGCGACGCCGTTGGCCAGCGCCAACCCGCCGGCTCGCAGCGGCTGGTAGAGTGCCAGCGCCAGCCCCAGATTGATGACCATGCTCACCAACGAACTGAGCAGCGGGGTGACGGTATCCTTTTGCGCGTAGAAAACGCGGTTGACCACTTCCAGCGCCGAGTGGGCCACCAGCGCCAGCGCCCAAAATGCCAGCGATTGATAAACCGCGGCGGTTGAGTCCGGGCCAAATTCGCCGCGCTCAAACATTACCCGAATAATGGGCCGGCCCAGCGCCATCAGCCCGACCGTGGCCGGGACGGACAATGCCAAAATAATCCGCAGCGATTGGGCCAGCGTTTGCCGCAGCCGGGGAATATCGCCGCGGGCGGCCAGTTCTGACAGGGTGGGAAACAGCACAATGCCAATGGCCGAGCCGATGATGGTTTGCGGCATCTGCATCAAGTCCCAGCCGTAATCCAGCGCCGAGACATTGCCTTCGCCCAGCCGCGAGGCCAGGTTAAAAATCACCACAAAATTTACCTGAATGACCACAATGTTGAGCACGCGCGGCCCCATCAGCTGCAAAATGTAGCGCAGGTCGGGGTCGTTCCAGGCAAAGCCGGGCCAGTAGCGCGCTCCAAATTTGAGCAGCACCGGCAGTTGAATGAGCAAATGGCCCAGCGAACCCAGAATCGCGCCGTAAATGAGGCCGAACACGCCAAACGGTTGGGCCAGCAGCAGCGCGCCGGCCATAATGCCGATGTTGTACACCAGCGGCGCGACCGCCGGCAGCACAAAATGCTGGCGGGTGTGCAGCATCGCCCCGACGAGGCTGCTGACACTGAAAATAATGGTCGAGATGAGCGTGAGGCGCATCAGGTTGGCGGTGAGCAGTTGGTTTTCCGGCGAAAAGCCGGGGGCCACCAGCCAGCGCACCAGCGGCAGGGCAAACACCGCCAGCAGCAGCGACACACCGATCACCACCAACAGCAGGCTGTTGAGCACGGCGCTGGCCAGCCGCCAGCCGCCGGGGTCGGACTCATTGTGCAGGGCCAGCCGTTGGGTGAGAATGGGGATAAAGGCCGTGCCCAGCGCGCCGCCGGCGATCAGCAAAAACAGAATATCCGGCAGCCGAAACGCGGCCACAAAAGCGTCGTACTCGGCGCTGGTGCCAAACTGGCGGGCAATGATTATTTGCCGGCCAATGGCCAGAATCTTGTTGAGGAAAAAGGCGGCCATCAAAATGCCGGTAGAGCGGATGATATGGTTTAGGCGAATAGTTGGTTGCATCAGCGAATCTGTTATTTGACCCCCACCCCCGGCCCCTCCCCCTATTAGGGGGAGGGGAGGAAAATTTAGGTGTGTTGCCGGGCGACTTGGCCACCCGGCAACACACCGATTATTCTCCGCCTCTCCCCCAGGGGAGAAAGGGGTAGGGGGATGAGGATGAGGGGAAAAAGGCTAATTATAGGGCCATAACGGGCTAACTTAACACTGTCAAACTAAACAAAAAACTACTTATTCAAGAGTGATGACACCCAAAATCGCGGCCGCGCCGTCGGCGCTGGAGCCGGTGGTAACGCCTTCGGCGGGGTAGGGCGGTTCGGCGTTGTAAACCACGGCCTCAAGCTGATACTCGCCCGGCGGCGTATCGGCGGGCAGCGGCAGCAGGTACACATTGACAGCCTGATTCAGCGTCGGGTCATCGATGGGCCAGGCGGCGGTGCGAAAGTGGCGGTCGTTGAGCAGGTCGCGGTCAATCTGGCTGGCTACCTGCCCGGCGGCGTTGCGCAGCCGCAGCGACACTTTGTAATTGGTGGCGGTTGGGTGCAGCAGCGCAAAATGGAGCGTGGCCCAAACCGGTCCGGCGGCGGCCCGGCCAAAGGCCGCGCCATCGAGCCGCAGCACATCGCCAAAGGTAATGCTGGCGGCGGGAAGTTCGGTGGGCAGGCTGAAGCTGGCCGTCGGCGGCAGTTCAAACCAGGAAACGCGATAGCCTTTAAAATCGAGCTGGCCGGCGGGTTGGCCGGCTTTTTCCGCCAAAAAGGGAATGACGCCGCGCGGGTCGGTGTCGCTGCCAGCCCAGGTGACCCAAAATAGCCGGCGGCGGCCGGCGGCGCGCTGGTTGAGGGTATCGGCGGCGGTGTGAATATCGACAAACAGGTAATCGAGTGGCGCGGGGATGCGGGCGCGGTCAGCGTAGTAGTGGAAGGGGTGCGGCACGTCAACAAAAATGATGTCGTCCGGCGTGGTGTTGTCCGCCAGCCAGCGAGCCACGCCGGCGGAGTCATCTTTGAAGTAAACGTCATCGGTGTAATAGCTGTGCAGGCCAGCCAGCAACGCAGCGAGGGTAATGAGGAGTAATGCGTAATGCGTAATCCGTAATCCGTAATGCGTGTTGCGTGTTGCGTGTTGCGTAGTGCGCGGAGCCGTAATTGGTAATTGGTAATTCGTAATTCGTAATTTACTCAGTCCAACGGCCAGCAGCAAAAAAATGGCCGGGGCAACGAACATCAGGTAGCGCGGCTCAAACGAGGGGCGCTGTTGCAGCACTAAATAATAGGCGGTCAGCGGGATGGCCAGCCAGCCGAGCAGGAAGAAAAAATTGCGAATGGCGAACACTTGCGCCTGCGCGCAGTGCAGGTGTGGCGAATGGCGAATTGTGAAGACAAGGCCCCAACTGAGCAGCAGCGCGGCGGCGAGGGCCAGCACGGCCCAGCGGGCCGGGGCGGGATCGATGGTGAGGCCGGTGGTGTAGGCCTGCCAGCTCCGGCTGAGGTATTCGGGGAGCGGCGGCGGAGCGAGGTTGGGGTTGGCGTAATCGGTGACCTGCCGGGCGGCCAGCGCCAGTTGCGGCGCAAACAGCAGCAGCACCGCCAGTTGCGAGCCAAACCACCGCACCAGTTTTTGGCGAGTGGCGAGTGGCGAGTGGCGAGTGGCGAGTGAAAAATACAGCCACACCACGTTTTGAAACAGCAGCAGAAAAATGGTGAAGTAGTGGGTGTACAAACAGGCCGCGGTAAAAACTACGTAGCCGGCCAGATTTGTCCTGACTCCTGACTCCTGACTCCTGACTCCTGAAAATGCCACTCGCCATAAAAAGAAGGTGCTGCCCAGGGCCAGAAAGGTGAACATGGTGTAGCTGCGCACTTCTTGCGAATAGGCCACAAACAGCGGCGAAATCGCGGCCAGCAGCGCCGCCAGCGGGGCCGCGACTCGGGCCGGGCGGGTCAGTTCGGCGGCAAAGCGCCACAGCAGGGCCACCAGCAACAGCCCAAACAGCAGTGACAGGTAGCGTAGGGCAAACTCGCTGGAGCCGGCCACGGCCAGCCAGCCATGCAGCAGGGCAAAATAGGCCGGCGGGTGAACATCCATCGCCGGCAGAGTGGGAATTTGGGGCAGCGGCTGCGAGGCCACAAAAATGCTGTGGCCTTCGTCCCACCAGATGCTTTGGGCGTCAATCTTAAGCAGGCGCAGACCAAGGGCCAGCAGCAAAATAAGCAGGGGCGTCCAGTAACGCCAGCGATGTGAAGTCATAGCGTTGATTTTAAGCGAGCTTAAAGGCGCTGGCAAAACCGGGGCGTGGTCAGTTAACCAGATTGTTTTCGTGGGCGTAGCGTACCAGCTCAACCCGGCCCTGCAAATTGAGCTTGGCCATCAGATTGGCCCGGTGGCCTTCTACGGTGCGCACGCTAAGGTTGAGGATGTCGGCCATTTGGCGGTTGGTGCAGCCGCGGGCAATGAGCCGCAAAATATCCAGCTCGCGCGGGGTGAGCGACTCAACCGGCGTGTCGGTTTGTTTGGGTGCGGGGGTAATTTCGCGCAGCAGGGCGCGGGTCATGCTGGGGTGAATATAAATATCGCCGCGCTGAACGGCCCGGATGGCGTCAATCAGTTCAGACTCAACGGCCCGTTTGACAATGTACCCGGCCGCGCCAGCCTTGATGGCCTCTTGCAGCAGCGTGTCGTCCTCGTGAACGGTAATCATCAACACCCGGGCCGACGGCGCCAGCTCTTTCAACCGCCGCGTCGTTTCGATGCCGTCGCAATCGGGCATGCTGATGTCGAGCAGGATCACCTGCGGCGACAGCTCGGCGGCCAGGCGCAGCACGGCCTGGCTATCTTCGGCCTCGCCCACCACTTCCATGTCCGGCTCGGCGCTCAACAGCGCGCGCAGCCCGGCCCGCAGCAAGCCCTGGTCATCAGCTATCAGAATTTGTATGCTCATAAGGCACCTCAACATATACGGTGGTTCCGTGGTCAACGTTGGTTTCTATGGTCAAAATGCCCTGCAACATTTCGGTTCGTTCGCGCATCCCCAGCAGCCCCAACCGCCCCTGATGGGCGCTGGCGTTTTTATCAAAGCCGACCCCGTTGTCTTCGATGATGGTGATGAGCCGGCCCGGCTGCTGCTCCAGCAAAATATCTACCCGCGTGGCCTGCGCGTGGCGGGCCACGTTGGTGAGCGCTTCCTGCACAATGCGGTACAGGTTGATCTCCATCGCCGCCGGCAGGCGCTGGTCAGACAGGTCGATGGCTTCAAACTGAACGGCCAGCTTGTGCTGCTGGCCAAAATCGGTGGTGTACTGGCGCAGCGCGGCCACCAGCCCCAGATAATCCAGGCTGGCCGGGCGCAGGTCGCGGGCCAGCCGGTGCAGGTTTTCCGAAACATCGTTGGTAATTTGCTTCAATCCGGCCACGCGCTCCGATACTGTTTCCGACGGTGGTAGTTCGCTTTCCAGCAGCCGCAGCCCCACCAGCAGCGAGGTCAGCGCCTGCCCGGCTTCATCGTGCAGCTCCCGGGCAATGAGCCGGCGCTCGCTTTCCTGCATTTCAACCAGCCGCCGCGACAGCGATTGAATTTGCCGGTGGCCGCTGCGCACCTGTTCAAACAGGCGGGCGTTAGTAATGGCGATGGCCGCCGGCGTGGCCAGCCATGTGAGCCGGCGCACATCCTCGGCGGTGAACGGCCCGCTGGTTTTATTCATTACTTCGATGGCCCCGATAACACGCGCCCCGGCCGCCAGCGGCACGCAGATTATCGAGCTGGTTTTAAAGCCGCTGAGCTGATCGAACTTGTCAAAAAAGCGCGAATCCTGGGCCACGTCGGCCACCAGCGCCGGCTCGCCGTGAGCAATCACCCAGCCGACAATGCCCTGCCCGGCGGATAAACGCCGGCCGCGCATCACCTCCGGCGCGCCGCCGGCCGCCGAATGAAACCACAGATCGCCCCGGTTTTCATCGCTGAGCACCACCGAGGCGGCCTGCGCCTCCAGCAGGCGGGTGGCGTGGTTGGCAATGAGCGCCAGCGTTTCTTCCAGATTGAGCGTGGCCGTGATGGCCTGGCTGACGGCGGTGAGCGTGGTCAGTTCGTCAAGCCGCTGCTGTGTTTCGCGGTGCAGCCGGGCGTTTTCAATGGCCACCGCCGTCTGGTCGGCCAGCGTTTGCAGGAGCTGCCGGTCGCCGGCGGAAAAAACGGCAGTTTCCTGGCGCTGAATATCCAGCACGCCGATGACCCGCTCCCGGATTTGCATGGGCGCGGTGAGCCAGTCCTGCGGGTTAAACGGCGCATCATCGGCCTGGGGCTGGCGGGCCAAAAAACCCAGCCGCGCTTCGTCATTAAGCGGCAAATGGTGGGTGACTGTGTGAGGCACGCCGCGCCGCGGAAAATAGCAGTAATCAAGCTGGCCGCTGGCCGCATCTACGACGCCGTAGCCGGAACTTTTGACCGGCAGCAAAAAATAGGTGGTTTCCAGGGCAATCTTGCAAATGGCCACTTCATCGCGCACCAGGTTTAGCTCTCGCCCCAGTTGGTGGATGGCCACCAGCCGCTCCTCAAGCTGTTTGCGTTCGGTCAAATCAATGCCGGTGCTGATGATGTACTCGGCGGTGCGGTGCTGGTCCAGCAGCACACTGTTTGACCAGGCGATCAGCCGTTGGCTGTGGGCGGGGCCGAGCCAGTAGGCTTCAAACTGGTGGGGCAGTTGCTCAATCTGCGAATTTTGCAGGCTGGCTTTAATCCGGGCCAGCTCCGGCGATGGCCGGAGCAGTTCCCAAAAAAAGCGGCCGCGGATGTTAGCGGCGGGCTGGCCGGCCAGCGCTTCAACCGTGCGGTTGAACTGGAGAATACGGCCCTGCGGGCTTAAAACCAGCACCAGGGCGTCGGTTGTGTCCAGAATGGCCGACACGAATTTTCGCTCTTTTTTTACAACTTTGAGGCGCTGCACATTCTCCTGGCGGGCTTTATCGTGCAGTTGGGCGTTGGTTAGCGCCGCCGCGCCGATGCTGGCCAGTTGCCGGGCGAGCTGGCCGTGGCCGGCGTTAAAGTAGCCGGGGATCGGGCTGTCGAAATTAAGAAAGCCGATCAGTCTGCCCGGCCGGCGCAGCGCCACCCCCAAATGAGATTTGACCCACTCTTTACCGTGGCCGTGGATCCAGGGGTCGGGCTGTTCCGCGGTTGAAACAATTACCGGCGAGTCGCTGTTTTGCAGGTTGAGCAGCAGCGGGTAATCGGCCAGGTTAAAGGACTGCCCGGCAAAATAATGGTCAACCCCCGCCGGGGCGTAGCCCTGCCAGCGAAAAACGCGGGCCGCGCCGGATTTGACCAGCCAAATGGACGCCGCCGGGCCGGGAATGAGCGCCTGCATCTGCCGCAGCAGGGTATCTAGCACCACTTCAAGGTTGAGCGAGCTGTTTAATTCCGCCCCAGCTTCGCGCAGCCGGTCGGTTTGGAGGTGCTGTTCGCGTTCGGTGAGCAGCAGGCGCTGGCGAGTTTCGGCGGTTAACCGATATTCAACTGTCAAACGTTCCAGCTCGGCAACCCGCTGGCGCAGGGCCGCCAGCTCCTCAAGGAGCTGGGTTTTGGTCTTGCTTGTGTTCATCATGGAGCGTTTTTAAAAATCGATTAAATGGACGCCGGTAGAGTCTCTGGTTACGCGCTGGTTTTTTGGGAAAGTGCAGGAGAATGGGTATATCCTACCCAGCCGGCAGACAGGTGTCAAGCCGATAAGTACCAAGGTCAGGGTGAACGCTGGCCCCCGATTTTTGAAGGCCCAGCGCAATTTGCCGCCGCCGGCTTGCAGCCACCTTTCTGTTTGGATAATGGGCCGCTTTCGGCTATCATGCTACGGTTTGATTTTACAAATTTCCAAAAGGAGCGAAGCTTGAAAGTTAAATATTTGCTGTCTATTCTCGCGCTGGTGGCTCTTTTGCCGGCCTGCGCCGGCAGCGACGCTGCGGCCACCCCGCCGCCGCCCACCGCAGCCGCAACTGCCCCCGCCGAGGCCCAACCAACGGACACGCCGGCCCCGCCCGATGCCGGCCAGGCCGCTAATCAAACATCCGAGGAGAATTTTGTGACAACAGCCAGTGGTTTAAAGTACGAGATTGTTGAAGAAGGTACCGGCCAACTGCCCCAGCCCGGCCAGTTGGTGCGGGTCCACTACACCGGCACGCTAGAAGACGGCACCAAGTTTGATAGTTCCTACGACCGGAAGGAGCCGATTGAGTTTATTTTGGGGCACGGCCAGGTGATCCCCGGCTGGGACGAAGGTATCTCGCTGTTGAAAGTGGGCAGCAAGGCCAAACTGATTATCCCCCCCGAATTGGCCTACGGCGCGCGCGGCGCGGGTGGAGTGATTCCGCCCAACGCCACGCTCAGGTTTGATGTTGAACTGCTGGCCGCCGAAGCCGGCCCGCCTCCGCCGCCGGAAGCGCCAACCAAAGTGGATGAGGCCGATTACACCACCACCGACAGCGGCCTGAAATATTACGACTTTGAAGCAGGCGCCGGCGCAACGCCGCAAAAAGGCCAAACGGTGAGCGTCCACTACACCGGCTGGCTGGAAGATGGCACCATGTTCGACAGCTCGCTGCTGCGGGCGCAGCCGTTCAGTTTTCTGGTGGGCACGGGGCAGGTGATCCCCGGCTGGGATGAAGGCGTTGGTTCGATGAAAGTGGGCGGCAAGCGCCAACTGGTTATCCCCGCCGATCTGGCTTACGGCGAGAGCGGCGCGGGCGGGGTGATCCCGCCCAACGCCACCCTGATTTTTGAGGTGGAATTGCTGGACGTGCAGTAGACAGTTTTTGCCCCACTCCCCGACCCCCTCCCCAGTTTTGGGGAGGGGGAGCAATTAAACGGGTGT
>CAYOXS010000142.1:0-2113 GCA_964407935.1 uncultured Caldilineaceae bacterium | reverse complement strand
GCTGGACGCTAAGAAAACCGATTTGTCAACAAAAAAGCGGCGGGTTGAGCCTCAACCCGCCGCTTTTTTTATCCCAACTCATCGCGGACAGTGTAGATGGGTTTGCCCTGGCTTTCGTGGTAGGTGCGCACAATCAGCTCACCCAGCAGCCCCATGGTGACAAACTGCACGCCGATCATCACCAGCAAAATGGCCAGCAGCAGCATGGGCCGCTCAGAAAGGGCGATGCCGGTGACCAGCTTCATCACCGACAGGTAGATGCCGATCAGCACCCCCAGCGCAAACGAGCCGATACCCAGCAGCCCAAAAATCTGGATGGGCCGGGTAGAGTAGCTGAGCAAAAAGCGCACGGTCAGCAAATCCAGAATTACGCGGGTAATCCGGCCCAGCCCGTACTTGCTGCGGCCAAACTGCCGCGAGCGGTATTTCACCGGCACCTCGGCCACGTTCACGCCGTAGTAGCTGGCAATGGCCGGGATAAAGCGGTGCAAATCGCCGTACAGGTTGATGGATTTGACCACCTCGCCGCGGTAGGCTTTGAGCGCGCAGCCGTAATCGTGCAGGTGAACGCCGGTGCCGGTTGAAATGAGCCAGTTGGCCGTCATCGACGGCAGTTTGCGGGTAATAAACGATGCCGCGCCTTCTTTCCAGCGTTCGGTGCGCCAGCCGCTGACGACATCAAACCCGCCATCGATTTTTTCCAGCAGTTTGGGAATGTCGGCCGGGTCGTTCTGCAAATCGGCGTCCATAGTGATGACCAGCTCGCCTTCAGCGCGGTCAAAGCCGGCGGCAAAGGCCGCGGTCTGCCCAAAATTGCGCCGAAAGCGCACCACCCGCACCCGCTCGTCCTGCTGATGCAGCTTGACCAGCTCGTCAAAACTGCCGTCGCTGCTGCCGTCATCCACGCAGATTATTTCAAAAGGATGGCCAATCTCATCCAGAATGGGTACCAGTTCTTCCAGCAAATGGGGAATACTTTCAACTTCGTTGTAAATGGGGAGGACAATACTGAGATATGGTTTTTGCATAGCCTGATTCTACGAATTTATGTTAGATTTTTCAGAAACAAGATCGTGGGCGCTGCGGGTTAAATAAATCGCGCCGCCAATCACCCCGGTCACAATGTTGCCAAACACATAGTACAGGAGCGACATCGATACAGCAACTTCGGGCGGAACGCCAACCTGCCCAAAAAGCTGGCTGTAGGCGGTTTCTCGCACGCCCAGCCCGGCAAAACTGATGGGCAGCAGCAGCACAATCGAGGTGATCGGCACAAAAACGGCGTAATGCACCAAACTGGCCTGCGCGCCCAGCCCCTGCCCAATAAACACGTTGGTCAAAATCAAGGTGATGTTGAACCCCAGCGACACCAGATAGGATTTTCCCAGCGCCGGCAGCGGGTAACGCTGAAACGACTCAAACAGGTTGCCAATCCATTTGATGCTGGTGGCCAGCCGGAACAGCCGAAACCGGCTTTGCAGCGCCTGATACAGCGGCCGGTTGATCAGCAAAAAACCGCCGGCCAGCCCCACCGCAAAAATTGCCACGGTGAAATAGGCCACGCTCAGCGGCACCGCGCCCCAATCGGCCAGCAGCGCCACCAGCGCAATCAGTTGCAGCGCGGATAATCCTACAAAACGATCGACCAGCACGCTGGTCACGGCGTCTGCGCCGCGCTCGCTGTGGCGGTTCAGCTCGATAACCCGAATGGCGTCGCCGCCCAAGCCGCTCGGCAGCAGGTTGTTAAACAAAAAGCCAATAAAATAGATCGATGTCAACTCGCCAATGGATACCCGCACCCCAATGGCATCGAGCAGAATTTGCCAGCGCACCGCCCGGATCACCACTCCCAGCAGCACCATCGCCAGCCCGGCCAGCAGCCACCACGGATTGGCCTGCCGCACCACGTTGAGCAGCGCCTGCATGTCCAGGCTGCGAAAAATAAAGTAGAGCAACCCCAGGCTGACCAACACTTTTAGAATGTTGAAGAAGTTTTTTCGGTTCATAAGAATTACACAATCACTATGTTTGCACTTTTTAAATTAGGACGCAGATTTTGCAGATTTACACAGATTTTCTTAAAAATTTTTTGCTTCATCTGTGTTTTCTGTGT
>CAYOXS010000141.1:0-13663 GCA_964407935.1 uncultured Caldilineaceae bacterium | reverse complement strand
CAGGGGGGTGAGGGTCATACTGAGAATTGTTGGATGTCGGGAGCAAATTAATTTTTTGACACTGTTATAAAGCAATTATAACTGAGTTATAATTAGATTATGACTGAGTTATAACTTAATTATAACTGAGTTATAACTCGATTATAACTGAGTTATAATTTATTTTTGCTCCCCGATTTTCAAACCGCGCGCACAACAAGAATATCAATCCAATCCTGAAATCTGCTATAATTGGGTTTATGAATTGTTGCCGCAGTTACGAAGCCTGTTTTGATCAATCCACCGCTGCCGCTGAACTGAAGACCTACCGGCGGCGCGGCCCCACCGCGCCAACCCGCTGTTTGCTCGACGCGCTCCGGCAGGAGGGTATCAACGGGTTATCGCTGCTCGATATTGGCGGCGGGGTTGGGACCATCCAGCACGAACTGCTGCGCGCCGGGGCCTGCCGGGCCACCCACGTCGATGCGTCATCGGCCTATTTGCGCGCTTCTCAAACTGAGGCCGAACGGCTGGGCCACAGCGACCGCACGGCTTACCTTCACGGCGATTTTGTGCAGTTGGCGGCGCAGGTTGAGCCGGCCGATATTGTGACGCTGGACCGGGTGTTGTGCTGCTACCACGATATGCCGGCTTTGGTGCGCGCTTCTGCGGCCAGAGCGCGGCGCTGGTACGGACTGGTTTTCCCGCGCGACACCTGGTGGGTAAAACTGGGCATGCCGCTGCTAAACTTCTCTTTGGGCCTGCGCCGCGAGCCTTTCAAAGTGTTTGCTCACCCCACCGCCGCCGTCGATGCACTGGTGCGGGAGCAGGGGTTTACGCCGGTGCTGCATCGGCGTTTCTGGTTGTGGCAGGTGCTGGTTTACCGGCGGCAGAATACCGGTTGACAAAACAGAAACATCACCAGCAATCAAAAACCGCCAAATTCGGCCGTCTTTACCCCCTTTGCGGAGAACCGTAAGAAAATTAACCTCAAGTAATTCATTAGCCTAACAGTTGCGCAACCGTTAGGCTAGATAAAGCAACCCCTCAATGATACCCCTGTTTTTACCGCCAGATAATCGGCCGCGGGCCAGACGCAGTCACGTGATTTGAACGGCTCAGCATCTGGCCCAGGCCGATGATGACATCTCTCACGCCAAAAACGCGACAGTAGTTACCATCCTTAAACGTCTATTGTAACACGCACAAGTCTTATCTGTTGGTTGCGGTTAAAAATATGGCGACTGAGGCTCAACTCAAGCCGGCTGCCGGTGACAGTTTGCCGCCGCCCGTCGCTGAAGGTGATCTCGATTTTGGGGGTATCGCCGTGGCGGTAGATGATGGGCGTTTGGCAATAGGTGAAGGCCAGCGATCCCGCCGGCAGTTCCACGGTTTGCCGCTCTCCCCGCGTGTCAACGTAACTAAAGTGGCCCGGCTCGGGCAGGAATTCTTCGGGGCGCAGCAGGGTCGGGTTGAAGTGCAGTTCGCCCCCCTGCACGCTGATACCCAGTTCACCCCAGCGAGTCAGGATTTCCTCTTTCACCTGACCGGTCATCCCGGGCTGGCGCGCGCCGCTGCCCGCCGGCGTGTGCGAGTAGGGATCGGTGGGGAAAGCGCCGTAAACCTCCGGTGATTTGTTAAAGCCCAATCCATGCCGAATGTCGGTGTAGGCCGCCGCCAGCGCCGCCACCTCTTCCGGCGTTGCGCCGGTAGCGACTGCCGCCGTATGGCACTCCTGCACGGCCAGCAGCAGCTTGGAAACCATATGCCAGTAGATGCTGCCCAGCCCTTCAAAGGCAAAAAAAGTGCCGGAACGCCCGGTAAAGGCGCGGTGATCAAACACCTGTTCAAACAAATCGATGATGAAATCCCGCTCTGCCGCCACCAGGCCGGCGTAGGCCGGTTCCCGCACCAACTCGTCCAGCGCCCGGGCCACGTCGGCGGCGTTGCGAAACAGCCCGTTGAAATGGTACGCGCCGGCCTCATCGCGCAGCAGCAGGCGCGAGTCATTTGCTGCGGTCAGCGCCGCCACCAGCGCCGAGCCGACCACCTGTACGGCATCGACATTGTTTTTTTGCAGAAAGCCGGGCAGCTCGCGGTTGGGATACAGCATGTACGAGTGCTGGTCGGCGCGGTACAACTCGCTGTGGCGCAGGTTGCGCAGCAGGGTAACGGCCTCGGCGGGGGTGAGCAGGCCGCTGGAGAGAATGGCCACCTGCCCTTCCAGCATCAGGTAGAGGGTGTCAATGGCGGCGCTGTTCTGGCCCAGTTGCAAAATGTTGTAGCTGTGGAACAGGCCATCGGCGCGGCGGTTGGTGCGCAGGGTGTGCTCAATGTGCTCCTGAGCCAGCGCCAAAAACCCGGCTAACTCCGCGCCGGTGATTTCGGCCTGCTCCGCGGGCAGTCCGTTGCGGTAAATTTCTGCCCGGTAGGCGGTGGCGGCGTTCCCCAGCGCATCCATTACCGCCCGGCGGTCAGCGTTGGTGAAACCGGTTGCCAGTTGAGGCCGGCTGCCGGCCAGAATGGCCTGCACCGCCGCGAACAAGCCGGCCAGCGATGCGTTTACCCGAAAAGTCGTCGTTGCCGCGCCGGCGAGTTGCGCCTGCCAAAAAGCAATGAAGCGGCGCAGGTAGGCCGCCGTCACCACAGACAACCCCTTGCCCACCAGGGCGTTGTTGGCATCGTTCCATTCGGGGCGCTGGGTGTTCATCCAGATGCCGCCCTCCGGCACCAGGTTGGTCAGCTTGGCCAGCAGCAGGACTAACAGCTTTTCCGTCATAGTCACGTGGATAACCGCGCCGCCGGCATCGCGCAGCAGGCGGGCATCGCTGCCGATGTTAGCCACCGCGGCCTCAATTTGCCGCTCGCTGTCCCAATCAAAATCAATGGTGTTGTACCAGTCGGCCAGCATTTGCTCGTAGGGGCGCAGCCGGTAGGGAACATCGGCGCAGGAAAAAATGGGCCGCTGCCACAGCGATGGCAGCACGCCGGGCTGCGCCTGCTCGGCAAATTCCAGCAGCTTTTGCAGGTAGATGATTTGATGATCGCTCCAGTAGCCAATGTTGGCCCAGGGGTTATCCGGTTCCGGCACCTCCCATTCGATGCCGGCGCGGGTTACGCGGTAGGGGTTGTAGCCATCGGCGGTGGTGGCGTTGAGGAATTTGGCAACCATCCCGGTGATGCTGGCCGGAAAGGCATAGGCCAGCGGCTCCCAATTCTGGAAGATGTCGCGCCAGTTGCCCTGGTAATCCAGCCGGGGCGAGCCATCGGGCTGCTTGAGGTTGATGGAAAAGCGGTTCCACGGGCGGCTGGGGTCGCCGTGGCGCCGGCTGAAGATGAGCGGCAGGTATTCGTGGCCCAGGCGCGTCACATCGGCCGATGGGGCGGCGGCGGCCCGCGCGTACAAATCGGGCAGGCTAATGGCATCCGGCAGCGCCTCAAACCAGTCCACCTGGGCCGCCAGTAACGGCCGGTTGCGAACGCGCACAAAGTCCAGCAGATCGCGCTTATCTACCTGATAGCCGTTGGCCAAGATGCCGCCGCGCATAATGTTGAACAGCACGTTGGCAAAATGGTGGGCGCTGGTGGCCTCGTCGGCGGACTGTTGCAGACCGTCGGCGGCGGCCACGTAGTTGACCAGCACGCCAGTACCCTGCTCAATGTCGGTTTCAAGCTGATGGCTGATCGCCGCGCCTTCATGCCTGAGCAACCGGGCCAGGTTGGCCACGTCGCGGCTGTCCCGGTTAACATCGGCCACAACGTGCCACGGTTGCGTTTGCCCCGCCGCCAGCGTGAGTGCGGCGTTAACCAGGTATGCGCCAGGCTGACCGCGCACATCCCGCTCCGGGGTGAGCGGCAAGCCGCGCCGAAAGGCATCGACCTGCGCCGCGCAGAGCAGGTGGCGGGGGGCGTTCAGCCCCACCTGCCAGGCCACCGTCGCCTTAAGCGACTCGCTCGGCTCAGCGCGGTCGGTGAGGGTGGCGCTGAGGGCAAAAATGCCCAGGCCGCTGTCCGGTTCCAGTTCGCTGCGTTTGTAGGCGTTGAGCAGGTTACTGAAGCCGCTTTGCAGCCGGGTAGACGCGCCATAGGGCAGCAGATTTTGCAGGCCATCGAGCAGTTCAACGCGGCAGGTGTCGTTACCGTGATTTTGCAGCCAACTGCTTTTTATAAAGCCGAAACGGTCGCCGGTGCGCCAGGCGTAACGATAGGTCAGGCGCAGGTCGTGGTTGATCTCCTCAAAAATGAGCTTGTTGCCGTAGACGTTTTTGTAGAGGTGACGCTGGCAGCGGTAGAGGCCGGCATAGCGGGCCGAGAACGGTTCCCACAGATGGGTGCGGTCGCCGCGCGTTACCCGCAGCAGGGTTATGCTGCCGGTCTCATTGCTGTGGGCGGCAATTTTGTCGTCGGTTTCGTAGGGAAACAGGGCCGACTCGGCGTTGGTGCGGCCGGCGGTTAGCCCACCGCTGCTGGCGATGAACAGCCAGTGGTCGGCGCTGCTGACCAGGCTCATAAAAAAGGGCGGCATCTGGTCGTAGTTCTGGATGCGGTACCAGCTTTCGCCGAGAAGCCGGACGTAGCTGCCCGCGACGGGCTGCGGTTCGGCGTGGATCGGAGTGCTGCCGATATGGATAGGGATGGTTTGGTTTGTCATATAGTTGTTTTCCTCCGGCTCGATTGTCAGTTAGCCGGGTTCTGCGCCTGAACCCGGCCAACTTTAATTTGCCACTATTCGGGAATTGGCGCAACAGTGACAGTGACCGCTGGCTCGACCGGCTGGCCGGATGGGGCAGCGGGAGCCGCAATGTGGGCAGCAAGAGGCGGTTTGGGGGTGGCTGATGCGGCTGCCAGCAATTTTTCGGTACTGCCGCCTACTTAGACACGCCGGCCATGCTGGCCCCTTGCAGGAATATTTTTTGGGCCATAAAGAACAGCAACACCGGCAACGCCATCCCCAGCAGAGCGGTGGCCTGGATCAGGTGCGGTTGTTGAGCGTAGAGGGCGTTAAACACCTGCATTCCCACGGAAATCGGTTGCAGGGCCGGTTTGGCCGACAGGTAAATCAGCGGCTCAAAGAAGTCGTTCCAGGCGTAGAAAAAGTGGAACAGCGACACCGCCACAATAGCCGGCCAGGCGTTGGGCACAATGATCGAGACCAGAATCCGCAGCGGATTGGCCCCGTCAATTGTTGCCGCTTCGTCAAGAGCCTTGGGAATGGTCAGGAAAAACTGGCGCAGCAGGAACACGTTGTAAGCATTGGCAAAAAAGTGAGGCACAATCAGTGGCAGCCAGGTTCCGTTCCAGCCGATGAAAGTGAACAGGGTGTAGGTGGGCACCAGGGTGACAAAGCGGGGCAAAATAATGGTGGAAATCAGGATGATAAAGAGTACGTTTTTATACGGGATGGGAAAGCGGGCAAAACCGTAGGCCGCCGCGATGCACGACAGCAGCGTGCCAACCACACCGATCAGAGCAATGGCCAGCGTGTTACGCAGCAGCATTGGGAAGTTGAGCACCGTCCATGCCTGAGAGTAGTTTTCCCAGCGCGGACTAATGGCAAAGACCGGTTCAAGGGTCCGCCAGCGTCCCTGCCACACAATTGGCTCGCCGGCGGGATTGTCCGGGTCTACAAACACGCTCTCTTCGCGGCCCGGCTTTACCAGGGCCAGCTCGCGGACGCCCTGCTCGGTGGGCACTTTGAATATGTCTACTTCTTTGCCTTCGTAGGTAAAGGTAGCCTGAGCCGAGGGCAGGAGCGGGGCGTTGGGGTTGGAAATCATATCCAGATTCTTTAACGAAGTGGAGGCCATGTAAGCAAAGGGTGACAGGTACGCCATCAAAATGGTAAAGGCAAAGAGCGTCAGCAGCGAACCGAGCATAAAGCGGCGCATTTGTTTTGAGGTGGGCGCTTGCTGTGGTTCGGTGGCCCAAAACTTAAAAAGACCTGCTCCGGTTTTGTTTTGGGTTGTCATAATTATGCCTCCTCGTATTCGTAATAGACCCAGTATTTGGCGCTGCCAAACAGAATGATGGTGAGAATCAGGATGATGATAAACAAGGCCCAGGCCAATGTGGCGCCATAGCCCATGTCATTAAAAGTGAAAGCCGTTTTAAAGAAGTAGAGGCTGTAAAACAGGGTCGAATTAGCCGGGTCGCCGGTGCCATTTTTCAAAACAAAGGGGACCAGAAAATAGTTAAAAATGGCAATCAGTAACAAGACCACGTTATAAAAGATGATGGGGCTGATGATGGGGATTGAAATATGCAGAAATTTGTGCCAACTATTGGCGCCGTCTACATCGGCGGCTTCAAACAGCTCATTGGGGATGCCCTGAATGGAAGCGATGAACAGAAGCATGGCGTTGCCCACCCCCCAAAAGCCAATCATCGCCAGCGCGGGATAGATCCAAAAGGTTGAATTGAGCCAATCCGGACCAGACAGGCCCAGCGTTTCCAAAAAGTGGTTAAGCCAGCCAGTCTGGGTATTTAAAAAACCATTCCAGATAAACACCACCGAGACAAATGGCACAATAGTAGGCAAAAAGAAGAAAGTACGGAACATGGCCTTGCCACGCAACGTTTTGGATGTGAGTAACCAGGCGAAGGCCAGCGGCAAAGCCAGCGCGGAGGGAATGGCGATCAGCGCGAATTTAACAGTTACCCAAAGCGATTCGTAAACCAGTGGATCGCGCAGCAGCTTCATGTAGTTACCAAGGCCAATAAAGCGCGCGTCTTCGGGCCGCACCAGATCAAACGCATAAAAGGAGAAGATGAACGAGACCACCATCGGCACCAGGTACCAGAGCAAGATACCCAGAATCCAGGGTGAGATAAACAGCAATCCCCACATCCGATCCGATTTAGCCTTGCGTCCCAACTTTTGTCTCCTGATTGCTTCAGTGGTTGCGGCCTTATCAGAAGTAATTGTCGTCATTGTTTCAATCCCTTCTTTGGGGTAATAATTGGGTTTGGAGAGCCGGCCAGCGAGTCCGGCTCTCCGTTAGGCGGCTAAGGGTTAACCCTCTTTTTCGGTGAAGATGGTCTGCAAATCGTTCTGCAATTTTTCAATTTCAGCCCCAACATCAAGATTAGGCGTGGTGTTGAGCAAACTCCAAAAGGCGCCAAGTCGGTCCTGGGCCTTAAGGAAATTGGGCATATCCTGTTCGTGGCTGGGCACATCCGGGTAGGCCAGGCTATCTACGGCAACCTGCCAGTTGACGCCCTGAGGGTATTTTTTGTCCAAGCCGGCAAAAAAGCTGTCCTGCAAGTCAAGGCGGGCGGGCATAGCCCCATACGCTTCCAACAGTTGGGGGGCGGCGTCGCCGATCAGGTAGGTCAACACTTTAAAGGCTTCTTCGGGGTGTTTGGTGGTATTCAAAATACGGAAAACATCGGCGTGCAACGCGGCCGTATTTTTGTCGTTGTACGATGGCACCACAGCGATGTCCCAGTTTTCGCCTACACCGGTCAGGCAGCAGGTATACCAGAGGTGGGTGTGCGACATCGCCACGTTGCCGGAGTCAAAGGGGTTGCCGGCGGCCAACAGTTCGCTGTTTCGATATTCGCCGTTGGGAATAAAGTGTTGCGTCCAGACGGCATCGTAATACCACTTAAAGCCATCTTGCCACGGCTGCGGAATTTGAGCATTGCCAGCGTCATCTACAATTGAGCCGGCCCCAAACCAACTGCCAAATCGCTGCGGCTCAGACCATTGCTCTTCCAGACCAAACTGGACAACGTTAGCCGGGTCAAAATCGGGGCTGGTCGCGTCGTGGCCGTTGTTGTCGACGGTCAGAATTTTGGCAATTTCGGTCATCGTCTCAATATTCCAGGGTTTGCCATCATATTCTTCACCAAACTTTTGGGGCGGGTAGGGGAGGCCAGCTTCATCAAACAGGGCCTTGTTGAAGAAGATCATCGCCGGAAAAACGCCAAAGGGCAGGCCAACCAATCCTTCATCGGTGCGCCAGAAATCCACCATCTCCTGCGGGAACTGAGTGAGGTCGAAATTGCCCGCTTTGACCAGCGGATCTAAATCAAGCCAGCGGCCGTTAAAGGCATTGGCCCCGCGAATGCCAACCGGGCCAATAATATCCGGCGCATTGCCGGAGGCGATTTGGGTTGAAAGAGTGTCGTAAGCCACATCATTCTGCACAATTTCCAGCACCAACTCAATTTGATCCTGAGAGCTGTTGAACTCTTTAACGACGGCTTCCTGAGCCGCAATTTGTTCCGGGTTTCCGCCGGTGCCTAACCCGACAAACCAGCGGATCTGGACTTTTTCACCCGGCGCAGCAGCTTCTTCTGCCTTGGGCTGTTCGGCCGGAGCAGCAGCCTCTTCTTCTTTAGGTTGTTCGGCGGGGGCTTGTGCTTCTTCTGCCGGAGCTTCTTGGGCTGCCGGTTGTTGCGGGGCGGCGGGCGCTGGCGCAGATGCCCCACCGCAGGCGGCCAACAGTAGCGCCACCAATGCCACAAAACTGATCAATAACCCATATTTTTGTTTCATTGTGCTTTTTTCTCCTCGTTTGCAAGTAAGTGAAAGATTTTTGGCTTCTTGCGCGCCTGAAAGCGCTTTCAGAAATGGATAAAAATTTTTCAGAGAACCCGAATTAGCACCTCCTTCTTGTTATAATGAATTTGGTTGGGCGGGGCAGACAAGGATTGCGGGCCGATCGTGCCAAAAGGAGAAAATTTAGAGGTAGTGGGGGATTAGACTGCGATTGAGTTAACTGCATCAGCGCCATAACAACCCCGCGATGGGTAACACAAAACCTCGACACTCTTGAAAACGCTTTCTTGAAATCATCGTATTTTGAAGAGGTTTTCTGAAAGCGTTTTCATAACTTTATCATACTTTCACCTGGTTGTCAAGGGGTTTTGACAAAATCTACTCAAAATTTGACAATTTTCTTGGTGAAGTTGAAATCGCTTTCAAATTGTGTTATTATTGTGGCAGAGGTAAATTATGACTACTTCCAAAAAAGTCACCATTCAGGATATTGCCCGCGAAGCCAACGTTTCCATCAGCACTGTCTCCCGGGTGCTGAACAACGGCGCTGCTGTGGCCGATGAAAAAAAAGAGGCGGTATTTAAGGCGGTTGACAAATTGAATTACCGGCCCAATATTTTTGCCCAGGGACTGGCCAGCGGCCAGTCAAAAACCATCGGGGTGTTGACGCCTTCCGTTAGCAGCCCCTTTTACGGAGAAATGATGCGGGGCATTATCGAGGGGCTAACCAGCAGCGGTTATTCGGTACTATTCTCAGAGGTATTCTGGAGTTTAGAGCGGGAACGGCAGGCCATCCAGAATTTGATGGCGCGCCGGATTGATGGATTGATTATGCTGAACGGCGAAAGCTCGGCGGAGATGCTGCTAAACATCAATGACCAAATTCCGTTGATTATCATTGGCCGCACCCTGCCCGACCTGCCCGATCGCTGTCTGAGAATCAACGATTTTGAGGGGGCCTACAACGCCACCAAATACCTGATTGACTACGGTCATCGCCGTATTGTTCATATTACCGGGCTGTTGTCGCACCAGGACGCCTCCGAGCGCCTCGCCGGTTACTGCCAGGCTTTGCAAGATAACAGCATTGAATTTGATAACAATCTGGTCATCGAGGGAGATTTTACCGAAAAATCGGGGCTGTTGACGGTGCAAACGCTGCTATTACGTGGGCAAACCTTCAGCGCCATTTTTGCCGCAAATGATCAAATGGCCTACGGCGCCCGGTTGGCCTTGTACCGGCAGGGGGTGCGTGTGCCGGATGATATCTCGCTTATCGGCTTTGATGACCAGCTTGGCTCCGCCTATATGATCCCGCCACTGACCACTGTCCGTTTCCCGGCCGTTGAAATGGGGCAGACAGCGGCCCGCGCTGTACTGGATTTGCTCAAAGGCAAATCTTTTACCCCAACCCAGTTCAAAGCCAACCTAATCCTGCGAGAGTCAGTAGTACGTTACCGATAACAAAAGAGCCCGAATACATTTCTGAATTCAGACTTCAATCTGCTACTATATTTTTAGGGTTCGGCAGCGCACCGGAATCCAACATTGTAGTAGGGATTGAGCCGGAAATCGTTGTTACGGTAGGTGGCCGGGGCAAAGCTGATGCCGTAATTCCACGACCCGCCACGGAGCACCCGCAGGGCATCGACAGTCGCGGCGCTGGTATCTTCGCGTCCATCGGTGGGGGCATAGGGATAATCTTTGTAGATACTTTGCACATATTCCCAGACATTGCCCACCATATCATAAGCGCCGTACGGGCTGATGCCATTGGGATAAGAGCCGGCCGGAGTGGTGTACTCCTGGCACGGACCGCCATTGGGCGCGCCAAAGAAATTGGCTACATTGCAAGTGATGGCTTCGCCCCAGGGATAGGTCCGTTCATCGGTGCCGCGAGCCGCCTTTTCCCACTCGGCTTCGGTAGGAAGCCGCCCGCCTCGCCACTGACAATAAGCATTGGCTCCGGTCCAACTGACAATATTTACCGGGTAATCCTCCCCCCCCTCGACAGTCTTCCAGGTTGTTCCTTCCAGGTAAATGTCAGATAGCTCGTCCAATCCAGGCAGATAAGAAAATGCATCTTCTCCCTGAATCTCTTTTTGATTCAAAAACTCGGCAAATTGAGCGTTGCTCACTTCAAACTGGTCGATGTAAAAGGCGGTCAGATCAACTTGATGCACAGGTCGTTCATTTTGCAAGCCGCGGTTACTGCCCATGGTAAATGGCCCGGCGGGAACCAGAACCATGGCGCTACCACTGGCATCAGCAATGGGGGTGGGCGTGGGGGCCAATACCAAACCCTGTTGCTGCAGGGCAGGATAGTTGGTACTTGATTGATTGAGGGCCTGCCCTAACCTGGGTTGTACCGCAATCAGCCGCCGGACGGCCCGGTTAACGTGAGCGGATGTAGCAAATTCTGCGTTGCCCGCAATGACCCCGTTGGCCACAAAGGCTGGGCTATCAAGAGACAGCGTTAATACCTGGTCCAGCTCAGCCAGCGCTGCCGCGTAATCAAGCAGGTCAACCAGCACAGCGGCGCGCTCGTAGCGGGTGGCGGGATTGCGGCCATTTAAATTAACAAGGGTATCATATTGGGTCAAAGCAGCTTGATATTCGCCTTGCTGTACCAGCAGGCGTGCCTGTTGCCACTGTTCAAGTTCGGCTCGCAAATTGGCTGCGGTGGTGTTATCCGGAGGCAGTTTGGCCAAGGCAGAGGCCATCGCCGCTAACAAGGGATCGGTGTGGCCGGTTCGGTTCACATCAGCCAGGGTCATGTAGAGTCCCTGAATAACAATTGCCATCCGGTCATGGTCAACCGTAAACAAGGTCAACTGGTCAACTTGCTCTATTTCCCAAAACAACCGCCGGGCCACACCACCCTGATCCAGATTGAACAAGGTCACCAGGTTCGCCAGCCGTTTGGCCGGGTCAATGGTTTGCGTGAAGGCCAGTTCGGCTTCAATAGCCCTGTTTTGCCGGGCAATATCCCCGGCCCGCTGCACCGCCAGCACCCCTGAAATAATAGCCACAACCGCCAGAACGAGTGCTACACCACCGACCACACTCAACCAGATCACCCGTTTGCGCTGCTCGGTGGCCAGGTTGCGGGCCGCGTCCAATTCGCGCTGAGCGCGGGCTGCTTCCTTGGCAACTTCATGGTCACGCAAATTGATGCCGGCTTCAATAAAATTCCGTTCAGTTTCGTTTAAGTCGGCGAGGCGTTTTTGGTACCAGTTTTCAGCTTCGGCCAGAGGAGCGCCGCGCAGCAGCGCACCCTCATCATGTTTACTGGTTTGCCACTGGTTCAGTTCGGCCCCCAGCCGCTGTTGCCACAATAAAAACTCGCGGTCTTCATCGAGCCAATGCCGCAGCAGGGGCCACTCTTGAATTAAGGCTTCGTGCGACACATCCAGCACATCCTGACCGGTATCCCGATCCTTAATAAGCAGATTGGCGTTGACCAAAATCGTCACCAGCGGATCCACGTCGGCCAGGTTGCCAATTTCGGACATTGTGGCGCGCCGGCGGGTATCGGCGGCGTTGCTGCCGGGTTGGACCAACCGCATAAAAATGCGACGGGCAACTTGTTGTTGCTCGGGTTTAAGCGCATTGATCACGCCATTGGCGCGGTGGGCCAGGGCACGTTTAACCCCCCCAATGGACTTGTAATCTTCAAGGGTCAGCAAACCTTTGCGGTGCCGCTGGAATAATTCGTACAAGGCATGTTGCAGCAAAGGGAGCACGCCGGGCGCATTGCGCGTGTCGGTCAGTAGTTGCTCGACCAGGTCTTTTTCTAATTCCAGGCCTACGGCTTCGGCGGGCAGCAAAATGGCCTCGCGCAGTTCCTTTTCGGTTAACGGACTGACCAGCATTTGATGACGAGTAATGGCCTCGGCCAGGGGTTTGTAGGCGGCTACTTCACTGTAGAAATCGCTGCGCATCGTCACCACAATCAGGCAGCGATGACGGTGCGACTGACCGGCGTGCAGCAACTTAGCGATAAAAATACGCCGTTCCTGTTCGTCAGTGCACAGGGTAAACAGTTCTTCAAATTGATCAATAACCAGCACAAACACGGCGTCTTCTGGTTTGTTGGCGCGGTTAAGCGCCGCAACCATCAGGTTGTGCAGCCCGGCGGGATCATCGTTGCCCAATTGCTTACGGATGGCGGCCGGTTTTTCATCGACCTGATCTTTAAACGCCCGGGTTAGACTCTCCAGGGGATGGTTGCCGGGTAGCAGCACCATTACCGGCCACTGATTACTGCCCGGGATCCGGCCCTGGTGAATGGCCGGAATCAACCCTGCCCGCACCAGGGAAGATTTACCACTACCCGATGGTCCCAACACGGCCATCAAATCAGAAGCATAGGCGCCGGTGTCGCTCTCAACCATGACCTTGGCCCGGTCTAACAGAGTTTGAATAGCTGTATTCCGGCCAAAAAAGAATTCGGCGTCATCTTCAGTAAATTTCCGCAGGCCACGGTAAGGATTTACTCCGGTAAAGGGTTTACGAGGCGGTTCCTGGTCAATGATCACCACCTCTTTTATTTCCAGATTAAGCCGGCTGAATTCTACGGCCAGGATGTCCGGCGACAGTTCTTTCTTGCGGGCCTGCTCGGTCAGGGCAATGGCGGTTTCATAGTCGCCAAGTTGGTTTAGCAGGTATAGCGGGGCGGCATTGGCATATTTGGCCTCGCGCTCTTTCAGGATATTCAAATCTTCATGCAGTTTGAGCATAAAATCGTCCAGGCTGAGGCCGGCCAATGGATCGGGAACTGTGACCGGGACGGACGGTGCGGAAACCGGCGAGGCCAATGGCGCAACAGGCGGAGGCGAGTCATCCTCTCTGTCCAAAATCCATATCAGCAGGGCTTGCTTGGCGTCCTTGTTTTCCGGGTTAATGACCAGCGCCCGCTCCAGGCAAGCCCGCTGCCACTCCGGTGTTTTGATCACCCGCGCCAACAATACCCAGGCGTCGTCGTTATCCGGGTTAGCTTGCAAAAGTTGGCTGAGCAAGCGCCGGGCATGCTCAACATTTTCAGACTCAATGGCAAGGCGCGCTTGCTGCAAGGTATCGGGCAAGGTGAACTCCATAACTACATTTACGTGTATCCAATCATCTTAACCCGATCGGCCATTTCTGTAAAGGAACCCACAGTTTGAACTTGGCTTG
>CAYOXS010000140.1:10127-13795 GCA_964407935.1 uncultured Caldilineaceae bacterium | reverse complement strand
CAAAGGTGCGCTCGTTTTCGTGCAGAATGCCATCGGCGGAGACAAACTCGGTGTAGCTCATCGCCGAGCCGTATTCCCGGCAAATGAGCCGGTAGGGCAGGTCAGAAAAGCCGGCCATCGGCGATAGAATGACGTCGCCGTAGACCGGGATATTTTGAATGTGAAACGTGGGGGATGCCTGCGTCATGCGGACTACTCCGGCATGATCGTGCCGTCAAAATCGGTGGCGTACAAAAACACGCTGTCGAGGTTGGCGTCGGTTAAATTGGCCATACTCAAATCGGTGTAGGACAGGTTGGCGCTGGAGAGATCGGCCTGAATCAGGTTGGCGCGGCTGAGATTGGCCTGCTCCAAAACTGCGCCGGCCAGATTGGCCCGCAGCAGAATGGCTTCGTACAAAAAAGCCCGGGTCAGATCGGCCCCGGTCAGATCGGCTTCGGTCAGGTTGGCTTCGCCCAGATTGGTTTCAACCATGCTGGCGGCGTGGAAGTTTACCCGGGTGAGGTTGGCCTGGCTCAACACTGTGCCATTTAAATTGGCCCGGCTCAGGTTGGTGTGGCTCAAACTCGACTCGGCCAGGTTGGCGTTTTGCAGGTTGGCTTCTTCCAGATTGGCCCGGCTCAGCCCAACCTCAATCATATTGGCGGCGCGCAGGTTGGCCCGCATCAGGTTAGACTCGTTCAACTCCGCCACACATAAAACGGCTTCGCTCAGGTCAGCGCCTTCCAGGTTGGCCCGGGTGAGGTTAGCGCCTTCCAGATTGCAGCGGCTCAAATCGGCGCCGGCCAGGTCAACCCCGCGCAAATCCTGCCCGGAAAGGTCAAGTTCACTCAAAGATTGTCCGCCGCCGGAGGCTTTCCAGTTTTTTACCAGCTTGAGCTGCCGCTGGCGCTCGTTGGGGCTGGCTTCAATCTGTTCGAGTTCCCCGGTATCGGCGGGCGGAGTGGCGGGGACGTCTAACAATTGCCCCACAGAAACCGGCCCGCCGCCGGCGGCCGGCTGGTCAAGCCGAACATTTTCCAGAGCGCCCAGATTGAGCGGCACGCTCGGCGCGGCTTCCGAGTACAGCCGCGAAATTTCCAGCCCCAGCGCCCTGATGGCCTCGGCCAGCGCCAGCACCGGGTCCTCGGCCCCTTCCAGCGAGACAATGGCCCATTGTCTGCCTTCGGCCGGGTACAGTTCAATCACTACTTTTGCAGAAATCATCAGCCAGTTTCCAGCTCGGGATAAACAGTTTGTGACATTTTAAAGCGATAACCGGGAATGTCAATATGCGCCTACCAACGTGTTGAGCGTGGTAAAAACAGTTTGCAGGCCAAAGCGAAGGTTGGCCAGCGATACCCGTTCATCGAGGCCGTGGATGCGGCTTAGTTCGGTGTTGTCCAGCAGCATGGGCATAAAACCGTAGGCATGCATGCCGGCGGCCCGGAAAAAGCGGGAGTCGGTAGCGCCGGGCGTGAGATAGGGCATCACCACGCCGGGGGGACCGAGTTGCTGCACCGCCGCTGCCAGCGCCTCAAAAAAGGGCGTGCCCACCGGCGAGGTAACGGCCGGCGGCGGCAGCACTTCGGCCCTAACCTGCACCTCCAGATCGGCGAGGAGGGACTGGAGGCGCGCCACAAAGTCTGCGGGGGAGACTCCCGGCAGCAGACGCACATCGAGCCGGGCTTCGGCGCGGGTGGGCAAAACGTTGCTGGCTTCACCACCGCGGAGCACGGTGAGGTTGATGGTGTTACTGACCAGCGGCGCAAAAAATGAGTGCCGCCGCACCCAGCGATGCAGCAGCGGCCACAGTACCGGCAGATGCGCCCGACGCAGCGCCCACGCCAGCGGCGGCGAACAGGTTGGGGCCAGCGCCCGCAGCATGTCAACCACCGGCGGGGTTAGTTGAACGGGCTGTCGCCAGCGTTTAATGCGGACCAGCGCCTGCACCAGCCGGTCGTGCGGATTATCGGTGCGGGGCACGGCGGCATGGCCGGGCAGGCCGGCGCTGGTCAATTTGAGGGTGAGCGCCGTTTTTTCGGCCACGCCAAGGCAATACAGCGGCCCCGGCGAGCCGGCCAGCCCCATGCCGCCTTCGTCCCACACAAACTCGGCCCGGATCAAATCCGGATGGTGGGCCAGCATCCAGGCCGCGCCGTGCCCGCCGCACCGCTCTTCATCGGCGGCGATGAGCAGGATGATGTCTCGGCGGCGGGGAAAATCAAGTTGGTGCAACAGCAGCAACACCTGCAAAAAAATAATGCCCAGCCCCTTGTCATCAAGCGCGCCGCGGCCCCACACATAACCATCTTTGATGACCCCGCCAAACGGCGGTACCGACCAGCCATCGGCGGGGGCGGGCACTACATCGGCGTGGGCGTACAGCAGCAGCGGTGCGGCCTGCGCGGTGGGTTGGGCGGCCAGCCGCACCACCAGATTGGCCCGGTTGGGCGCGGATTTTAAAATTTGGGGAGAGAGTCCGTTTTGGCGCAAAATATCGGCCAAAAATTCAAGGGCCGGCAGTTCGTTGCCGGGCGGGTTGGTGGTATCAAACTGAATGTAGCGGCTGAGCAGCCGGGCGGCATCGCCAGCCAGCGCATCCCAATCACACGAGGGCAAACTCATCGATGGATCCGGTTCAGCCGCCTTTTTCGCCGCCGGTAATGCGCCAAACCAGGTACATGCGCTGCACCGCGGTGAGGTTGGTAAATACGGCCAGGATCAACAGCGCCACCGTAACCTGATTGAACAGCAGGCCGATGACCAGCACAAAAATCCGTTCAAAGCGGGTAAACCAGCCGTCTTTTATGGGCACGCCAATGCCTTCGGCGCGGGCGCGGGCGTAACTGACCATCAATGAGCCGACCACCGTGGCGTAAATCAAAATCAGTTCGAGCTGGTTGCCCTGCTGCATAAAATAGATGAACATACCCAAAAAAATAACCGCCTCAGACAGGCGGTCCAGGGTGGAATCGAGAAAAGCGCCAAAACGAGAGGTGCGGCCCATCATGCGGGCCAGCGTGCCGTCGATGGCGTCAAAAATGGCAAAGCCGGTGATTAAAACGCCGGCCAGCAAAAAATAGCCGTTAGCCAGCACAAACGCCACGCCCACCATCAAAAGAAAGCCAATAACGGTGATAACGTTTGGCGAAATATTGAGCCGGCTGATCAGCCTGGCCAGGGGTTCTAAAAATCTTTTGCTATGCTTGCGTACCAGTTCGCTCAACATGGGTAGATTGCCTCCGTGGTGTGCCGCTGGCACACCCTGCACGCTGAACCGCCTGCTTTTTGGCGGCGCGGTTTATTGTTTCAGTATATACGTCTAAAATTTTTCCGGTAGTGCGCTCCCAGCTATAAAGGGCCGCGGTTGCCTGCCCCTGCCGGCCCATTGCCCGGCGCTGCTGCGGGTTCCGCAGCAGTTGGCCCAACGAACGGGCCAATTCGGCGGGTTGGCCGGGCGGCACCAACACGCCCTGCCGCCCGCTGGCAACAACGGCCCGATAGCCCACAATATCAGAGGCTACCACCGGCACCCCGGCGGCCATCGCTTCTAGCAGCACAATTCCAAAACTTTCGCAGCCCAACGACGGGGCGCAAAAAATATCGGCGTGATGATAGCACGCCGGCAACGCTTCTGGAGAGATATAACCCTCAAACAACAGGCCAGTTACCCCCCGCTCACGCGC
>CAYOXS010000140.1:3016-10027 GCA_964407935.1 uncultured Caldilineaceae bacterium | reverse complement strand
GTGGATCACATCGTACTGCTGCTGTTTGAGCAACTTGTAAATTGGGCCAAAACTCAGCGGTGAAACACCAATCCGCGCCACCGCACCGCCCGCAGAAACCCGGGCAACGCGGCGGGTAACAGGTTGAATTGGGGCAACGTTTTTGGGCGGTACCCCCGAGCAGGGCGCGATCAACTGCGCCTCGTGGCCGCTGGCCTGCAGCCCGGCGGCCAACGCCAGCACATGCTCGGTGACGCCGCCCGGAAAAGACAGATCATAAGGGGACACCAGTGCAATTTTCATGTTGGGGTGGCGCTCGCCTCAACTAATCTGCCCAGATTGATACGGTAACGGTCCACTGTTCGGGAAAGCGGGCAATAGCTTTTTCCAGGTGGGATGCCACGTGCTGCAAGCCGGCGGCCACACGTTCTTCGTCCGTACCGGTTGCGGGCGGGTGGTACGGCGGCAAAAAATAGGCGTGATAGGTGTGGTCTGGCCGGCGCTGGCTAAAACCGATCACCAGCGGCGCGCCGGTTTTCAACGCCAGCCGAATGTGGCCATCGGGCAGGCGGGCCGGGTGGCCAAAAAATTCTACGGTTTGGCCGGTGGCGGTAATATCCCGGTCGCCGGCCAAACCGGCCACGCCGCCTTTTTTCAGCGTGCGGATCAAATGGAGCAGCGGGCCATCGATGGGGATCAGCTTTAACCCTTTGCTCATCCGCAATTGTGAGAGGTAGTCAAACAATTCTGGCGGCTCTGTCCGTTCTACCGGAATGGTAATTTGCAGGCCACGGCGCAGCATGGCGTACAGCACCACTTCGATGTTGCCCAGATGAGCCGAGGTCATCACAATACCTTTGCCCTCGGCCAGAGCGGCCTCCACATTTTCCCAGCCTTCAACTGTAACCAACCGGTCTACCGCCTCATCGGTGAGGGCAGGCAATCTAAACAGGTCAAAATAGTTATATGAAATGTTGTTAAACGCCAACCGGGTCCGGCGCTTAATTTCGGCCGGGGGGCAACCTGGCCCCAAAATCCGGGACAGATTCAGTTCGATGGCCCGGCGGCCGGTTGGGTTAAACCGGAATAACGCCGCCCCAACTCTCCGGCAGATGGCATAACCCAGCGCCGGCGGCGTTTTGGAAATCAGGGTACCGCCCAAGCGGAACGCGAAATAGGTGAGTTTAGACATGAAGCCGAATCATCAGCCTACATAAATCTGCTTCACTTCGCGGATGGTGTTACCGGCGGCATCCAGCGCATCAACACCCAAAAAGAAGATGCCGGGCAGTTTGGCCTCAAATTTATCAGACAGGGCACACTGGGTTGCGTTGCCGCAGCCTTTATCACCGCCCAGCCCAACGGGCGATTGATTTTGGGTAAACACGCCCCAGGTAAAACTTTTTACGCCATCGGGATCAGAAACCGTAATATCGAATTTAACGTCGTCGCCGGTTTTGTAGGTGTCGCCATCTGGCAGGTTGATCACCACCACCGGCCCGGAACTGGGCGGCGCCGGCGGCGGCGAAGTCGGCTGCGGCGCGGGCGCTTCGGTGGGTTGCGGCACGGGCGTATCGGTGGGCGGTGGTGGCGGGGGTTGAGTCGGCGGCGGCACGGGCGTATCGGTGGCGGTGGGTTCCGGGGTGGGGGTATCAGTGGCGGTGGGCACCGGCGTCGGTGTATCGGTGGGTGTCGGCAGCGGTGTATCGGTAGGCAGAATAATCACAGGCTGCGTGGCTGTTGGCAGCGGCGGTAAGGTTTTTATAATTTTGGGGGTTTTGGTGGGCGTGGGCGTCACCCTGATACTTACCGCCGGCCCACAAGCCAAAACCGGCAAAACCAGCACAAACAACAATAATCTCAAACGCGTCATTTTTCTCAAACATCCCATTCATTTCAAAATGCGCTGCGCCGTGTTCCCGCAAATCAGTTTGCCGGCGCAAACGCTTAACTCAGCGGGGCATTATAACATGCATGGGGGCGGTTCGTCCAAAGTGCCGTCCGCCGAATGTACCAGACGGACTCGTTGTGTAATCAACGCCAGTGTGGTAAAATTCCTGAAACTTTCCAACAATTCACCGTTTCTGCGGTATTTCTCAGTCCGATAAAGTAAGCCCACCAATATGCCTATGTCTGCAAACGTGCCACTACCAAGCAAGTTTGATTCTCCAGATGCCAATCTTGAAAGTTGGGTGCCCAAGGTTTTTGACTCGCTGCGCACTTCATGGGCCGACCACCTTTTAAGTGTTCCGGCCAGCCAGCCCACGCCCAACCTGAGCGATTGGCTGAGTCTGCTGCATGCCGCCGCCACCACACCGGAGCAACTGCCCAAATATATTGTGCAGTTGCTCAAGCTGCCCAAAAGCGGCGATCAGTCGCTGAGCGATTGGGTGCTGCTTTCCGATTTGTTGAACGCCACGTTTGAGGCGGCCAAAGCCAACGCCGGTCAGCTTGACCCCAGCGACTGGCAAAGTATGATTGAAATCCAAAACCGCATTCTTCGGGCCGCGGCGCAAATTTCGGCAGAACGAAAAGCACTGCCCCAAACCGGCTCGCTCACCCGCCAGGCGCTCTATTTGCAAACCGTTTCCGAACTGGACCGAAAGATTTCCGGCGGAATAGACCAGGATATGTTGTTTGATCAGGTTGCCCAACTGGTGCAGCGCATTTTTGGGTTTGCCACGGTCAATATATTTGTAATGCCCATGACCAAACAGGAGCTGCAACTCCGGCACGCCGCCTGGAGCGACCGCCAGTTTGCCCCGGCCGATATGATCTGGCTTAAGCTGGAAGAGGGTGTGCCCGGCCGCGTAGCCGCCACCGGCCAGCCGCTGCTGCTGAACAATGTGGCCGACACCAGCCTGTTTAGCCCGCACCCGTCGCTGCCCAATACCCGCTCAGAGGTGGCCGTGCCGCTGCTCACGCCGCGGCGGCTGATTGGCGTGCTTGATATTCAGAGCGATCAGCTCGATGCCTTTACCGACGATGACCAAAAAGTGCTGCAATCGCTGGCCAATCACCTGGCCATTACCGCCGAAAACCTGGGGCTGCAGGATACGCTCAAACGCTACGCCCGCGAGCAATCATTAATTTACGATACCATTGTGAGTTTGGGCGCGGCCTCAAATGTAGACAACGTGTTGCGGCAAATGAGCCAGAAAATCACCCTGGTGATGGAAGCCGGGGCCTGCGTTATCTGCCAGATCAACCAGAAATACAACACCATCACCGCCCTGGCCGAATACGTGCTGCGCCATCCCGGCAACCCGTCGCACACGTGGCGGCCGCTCAACGTGGCCACGCCCATTGCCAAAGACCCCATCGCCCGGCAAACGCTCAAAGTGGCCCGGCCGGCCATCAGCCGCGCCCAAAAATCCAGCACTACCACCACCAAAAACCTCATCTGGCGGATTCCCAGCGGCAAAAAAGCCACCACAGAATCAAAATGGAGTGTGGTGCTGGCCATTCCCTTTGAGTCTAAATCCAAAATTGCCGGCCTCATTGAAATTTACGACAAAAACCCCAACCGTACCTTTTCGCCGGAAGACATTCAATTTTGCCGGATTCTGGCCACCCAAACGGCCATCGCCATCGAACAGGCCCGCATGTTTGATGAAATGGTCAATCGCCTCAACGAGGTGAGTATGCTGTACACCATGGCCCAGCAAATTGCCTCAACGCTAAACCTTGACGAAGTGCTCAACTCCGTGGTCAAGTCGATGCGGGAGGTGACCGGCTGCCGGGCATGCACCATCTTTTTACTGGACGAGCAGGAAAAACAGCTTGAAATCAGGGCCGCGGACGGGCTAAAACCCCACTGGCGCAAAATGGCCAAACTCCAGTTGGGCGAAGGGGCTGCCGGCCGCGCCGCCGCCGAAAACCGGACCATTTTTATCCCGGACACCTCCCAGGACCCCAGCTATGTGGTTTTTGATGAAACGGTCAAATCGCTGCTGGTGGTGCCGCTGGTAGCGCACGGCAAAGTGATTGGCACCATTAACCTTGATGACAGCTCGCCCAATGCTTTTAGCGTTGACCAGGAGCGGCTGCTGACCATCGCCGCCACCCAGGTGGGCATCAGCATAGAAAACGCGCGGCTGTTTACCAAAATCTCCAACGAGCAAAAACAGATGCAGGCGGTGATTCAGCACATGGCCGATGGCCTGCTGTTGATTGACCGCAAAGGCACCATCATCACCTGTAATTCTACGCTGGCCATGATGTTGGGGCTGCAGCGCGGCCAGATTGTTGGCCAAAATATCTACGCCAGCAACCTGCACCCCAATCTGGCCAAGGTTGCCGCCACCACAGCCCACCAGGTAGCCCGCACCGGGGTGCTGGCCCAGGAAGTGAATATCGACTCGCCGCGGCCGCGCACGCTGCAAATCTTTTCAACCATCATCACCGATAACGCCCGCCACCCCACCGGTGAAGTGCGGGTTGTTCACGATGTGACCAAAGAACGCGAGCTGGACCAGCTCAAAGATGACTTTTTCTCGACCATTTCCCACGAGCTGCGCACGCCGCTGTTTTCCATTCAGGGTTTTGCCCAGATTATGATGGAAGAACCCGACCTTGATCTGGAAACCCGCACCGAATTTTTAAACACCATCCAGCGCCAGGCCATCCAGTTGAGTGAAATGGTCAACAATCTGCTGGATATTTCTAAATTGGAAGATGGCAAACTGGTGCTGGAGCAAAAACCGGTGTCGGTGGTAGATATTATCAACCAGACAATTTTAAAATTGCAGGGCTACGCGCACCAGCAGCAGGTAAAAGTTGTCACCAATTTAGCGGCGACCATCCCGGTGATTATCGGCGATAACCACCGGCTGGAACAGGTGCTGAATAATCTCATTGGCAACGCCATCAAATTTTCGCCGGCCAACGAACAAATTTTGATTACCGCCGAACTTGACAATAACGACGTGCGCGTCTCGGTGAAAGATAACGGCATCGGCATTCCGGCCGAGGCGCTGGAAAGCATCTTTTCCCGCTATTACCAGGTGAACAACAGAAGCCATCGCTCGCCGATGGGCACCGGCCTGGGCCTGCACATTGCCAAACAGATTGTCGAAGCGCACGGCGGCAAAATCTGGGCCGAAAGCGAAACCGGTCAGGGCAGTGTATTTACGTTTACCCTGCCGCTCCCCGTTTAATACTCAACCAAAGGTATCTTCAGCCGTATGGAACTCAGCCAACAAATTCAACATGCAGCAGCCATCATCAATAAGGCCCGCAACGTGGTAGCCATGACCGGGGCCGGCATTAGCACCATCTCCGGCATCCCGGATTTCAGAAGCCCCAACTCCGGCGTGTGGGACAGCGTTGACCCGCTGGCGGTAGCCTCGATCCACGCCTTTCGGCAAAATCCCAAAGTCTTTTACAACTGGATTCACCCGCTGTCCAGCCTGTTCATGCAGGCCGAACCCAACCCGGCCCATTACGCCCTGGCCCAAATGGAACGCAGCGGCCATTTAAAGGCTGTCGTCACCCAAAATATCGATAACTTGCACCACCGGGCCGGCTCAAAAACCGTGTTTGAACTGCACGGCCATCTGCGCGAGGTAACCTGCGTGCAGTGTTACCGGGTGCAGCCGGCCGATGGTATTTTGCGCCAGTTTGTTGATGATGCGCAGGTGCCGCGCTGCCCGGAGTGCGGCGGCGTGCTCAAGCCCAACACCATCCTGTTTGGCGAACAACTGCCCATGCAGGAGTTTGTGGCCGCCCAAATGGCCATTGAAGCCGCCGACGTGATGCTGATTGTTGGCTCGTCGCTGGAAGTAGCCCCCGCCTCGGATTTGCCGCTGGTGGCGCTGGATAACGGCGCAAAAATCATTATCATCAACTACCAGCCCACCTATCTGGACCCCAAAGCCGAGCTGGTTATCCGCGATAACACTGCCCTGGTTTTGCCGCAAATAGTCAGCGCCCTGGTAAAATGACCCACGCCACATCTGGCTGGCGCTCACCGGACGGCCTGCAAATATTTGCCCAGAGCTGGCAACCAGAAACCGCGCCGCGCGCTGTGGTCTGCCTGGTGCATGGCCTGGGTGAACACAGCAGCCGCTACGGCCATGTGGCCCGCGCTTTTAACCGGGCCGGCTTCTGCCTGACCACGTTTGACCTGCCGGGTCACGGCCAATCTACGGGCAAACGCGGCCACGCCCCCACTTACGCCATTCTGCTGGATAACATGGCCACGCTGCTCAACCGCGCCGCCGCGGATTACCCCGGCCGGCCCTGTTTCTTGTACGGCCACAGTTTTGGCGGCAATCTGGCGCTCAATTATGTGCTGCGCCGCCGACCAGCCCTGGCCGGGGTGATTGTCACCTCGCCGTGGCTGCAACTGGCCGCCGCGCCGCCCGCCCTGCAAACATGGTTGCTGGCGCTGGCCAGCCGCGTGTGGCCCGGCCTCACCTTTGCCACCCGGCTCGACATCACGGCGGTGTCGCGTGATCCCAACTCGGTGCGGGCCTATCAGACCGACCCGCTCAACCACGACCGGGTTTCGATGCGGCTGGCCACCGAGGCCAACCGGGCCGGCGCGTGGGCGCTGGCTCACGCCACCGAATTTCCCCGGCCGCTGCTGTTGATGCACGGCAGCCACGACCGGATTACCAGCCATCTGGCCAGCCAGGAATTTGCCCGGCGCGCGCCAAACTGTACCTTTAAAGTGTGGCCCGGCTTGTTTCACGAACCGCACAATGAGCCGGAACAGGGGGAAGTCATCGATTTTATACTGAACTGGGTTGAGACGCGGTTAGTGTGAGTCGCGCGGGTCTTTTACGGTAACGCTCATCAAGGCCACCGACGCCGCGCTGATCAGCGCGCTCAGGGCAAAGAGCCAGCCGTAACTCGCACCGGCCAGCCAGCCACCCACCAGCGGTGCAATGGCACTGCCCACGCCGGCGGCCGTGTTGGCAATGCCCACATAGGTCGGCCGCTGCTCCGGCTGGGAAAATTCCAGCACAATCAACAACCCGGACACAATGCTGGCCCCAACCGATATTCCCAGCAGCCCAAACGCCA
>CAYOXS010000140.1:0-2916 GCA_964407935.1 uncultured Caldilineaceae bacterium | reverse complement strand
AAACAGCGGGCGATCATATCCTGCCAGGCCGGGCCGATCACCCCCGCCCCCAAATGATGCCAGGCGAAGCCCGCAAAAAACAGCACCAGCGCGGCTGTGGGCGAAAACGGGACCAGCAACGCCGACAGCGGCCACAACCAGGTGGGCAGGCGTTCGGTGAAAAAACCCACGTTGATGACCAACGGTTTTTTGCGGGGTAGCCGTTCAGTAAACCCGGCCACAAAAAGTTGGGGCAACAACCAGCCGGCCTGCGCCAATACTGCAACTAAACCTATCAGCACCGTGCTGTCGCTGAGTTTGCTGACATACAGCGGAATAATGGTGGCCGAAGAAATGGTGTTCAGCCCAAACCAAAAGGCCGCGCCATCGAGCATATTCACCGTAAAATTCCAGCGATAATTGCGCTCAACCTCGGCGGCAACCTCACTGCTGAGGCGCAGCGGGGCAGGCCGATCCAGTTGCAGCAGCCGCCGAACCAAAAACCGTCCCCAACGTGTCGTGGTCATCTTTTTCTCCGGGCATGTAATGTGAGCGCTCTAATTTACCCCGGCGTTGGGCCGGTGTCAATTACTGGCCAACCCCAGTTGACCCCAGCGCAGCCGTATGCTAGAATTTTTTAAACTTTACCATAAAAGGGGCGAACAAAATGGCAAACGAAACAAGCGATGGCGTGCCAATTTCCGATGGGTTTGATTACCCGGTTGGGCCGCGCGGCGATACTGTTGATGTGTTTCAAACCCAAAAAATCGATACCGTTTTGGCCGACCCCGACTACTTCAAATCGCTCGGTTTCTGGCACCCCGGCGAAGACTGGAACGGCCGGGGCGGCGGCGACACCGATCTGGGCGATCCCATTTACGCGGTTTCAAACGGCAAAGTGGTAGAGTTTGGTTTTTACTCCACCTGGGGCAACATTGTGCTGCTGGAACACGCCCTGCCCGACAACAGCCGGGTGTGGAGCCAGTACGCCCACCTGCAAAAAATATTGGTCACCAAAGTGGGCCAAAAAGTAACCCGCGGCGAACAAATCGGCACGATGGGCAAGGGCGATAAAGATCGCTATCTGGCCCACCTCCACTTTGAAATTCGCAAAAACCGGCTGCCCATCAACAACTGGTCGCCGATGACCAAAGACAAAGACGCCGTGCTGACCAATTACTACAGCCCCAACGACTTCATTAAAAGTCATCGCAAATTAGAAGTGCCCCAACCGGCTGTCATCCAGCCCGCGCCGGCGCAACCGGCCGTGACTCAACCTGCACCCGCGCAGCCCGTGGCCGCCCAACCCGCGCCGGTAACTCAGCCGGCCGCTGCAGCCGCACCGCAGGTAATGCAGTTGGTCATCAACACCCAGCAAAGCAGCACCCAAACCGGCGGCTTTTTTGCCTCGCAAACGGCCGGTTTTAACAAAACCGCGGGCGGGTTTCAGGGCGATGCCCTCTCGACGCCGACCGCGGCTCAACAATCCACCCATTGGGGCGAATGGCGACCGGTTTTCCCCAGCGCCGGCTGGTGGGAAGTGTGGGTCTATATCCCCAAAAATGAGGCCACCACCACCTACGCCCGCTATCAGGTTATCCACGCCGGCGGCCAAACCGAAATCCCGGTCAATCAGGCCGCCAACCGCGGTCGCTGGGAAATTTTGGGCCGCTTTCAATTTGCCCCCGGCAAAGGTTACGTTCGGCTGGAAAACGCAACCGGCGAGCTGACCCCCACCCCGTTGATTGTTGGGTTTGATACCGTCTGCTGGACAAAAGTAGCGTAACCTCGCCAGTAACTGTTCAGTCTGCAAGGTGACTGGCATCTGGTTCAAAGTGCCAGTCACCTGAAGCGTTACCCTCGCCAAAGCAGAAGCGTCTGCCCTCACAATTTATGTAAACGCTGCCATCGTCCCGGCGATTCTTTGCCCAAAAGTTACGGGCTGCGTATAATCGATGCTGGCGTTTTTTGTCTGTATAATGATAAAATCCGTTGCAAAGAACAACTGCACCAACGGTCAACGCTGACCAGCCTCCCTCACTTTGGGCGTGGTGGAGGTTTTTCTATGTCCAAATCCTAAACACACTTTTCTGTTAATCTTTTTGGAGGAACGTTTTATGTCAAAAAAATGGGTATACCTGTACAAAGAAGTTGCGGAAGCCGAACAGTACACTGGCAACTGGGACGGCGTCCGCGCCTTGCTGGGTGGTAAAGGCGCCAACCTGGCTGATATGGCCCGCGCTGGCCTGCCGGTACCCCCTGGATTCACGGTAACCACCGAAGCCTGCAACGCCTACCTGGCCGCCGGCCAGCAATTCCCCGAAGGCTGCTGGGAACAAGAGCTGGACGCCATGAAAGTTCTGGAAGAGCAAACCGGCAAAAAATTTGGCGACCCCGACAACCCGCTGCTGGTCTCCTGCCGCTCCGGGGCCAAATTCTCCATGCCCGGGATGATGGATACCGTGCTCAACATCGGCATGACCGACGAAGTAGCCGCCGGCATGGCCAAACTCACCGGCGACGCCCGTTTTGTGTACGACAGCTACCGCCGCCTCATCCAGATGTTTGGCAGCGTGGTTATGAACATCGACGATGAGCCGTTTGAAGAAGTTTTGGCCGATGCCCGCAAAAAAGCCGGCGTTAAAACCGACACTGAACTGAACGCCGCCCAATGGAAAGAGGTAGTGGTTGAATTTGAAGAAATCTTCAAAAAAGAGACCGGCATCCCCTTCCCGCAGGACCCCACCTACCAGATCAAACTGGCCACCGAAGCCGTGTTCAAAAGCTGGAACGGCAAACGCGCCCGCGACTACCGCAACGCCGCCGGCATCCGCCACGATCTGGGCACCGCCGTTAACATTGTAACGATGGTCTTCGGCAACATGGGCAACAACTCCGGCACCGGCGTGGCCTTTACCCGCGACCCCGCCACCGGCG
>CAYOXS010000139.1:0-13830 GCA_964407935.1 uncultured Caldilineaceae bacterium | reverse complement strand
CACGACCGCGCCGCCGTTGCGGCAGCCATCAAAGCCGCCCAGGCCGTCACCGACAAACCGTCAATTATTGCCTGCCGCACCCACATTGGCTTCGGCAGCCCCAACAAACACGACACCGCCGAAGTACACGGCTCGCCGCTGGGAACAGATGAAGTCCGGCTGACCAAAGAAGTTTACGGCTGGGACCCCAACCAGCAATTCTACATTCCCGATGAAGCGCTGGCCGTTTTCCGCGGCGCAGTTGATACCGGCGCGGCGCAGGAATCGGCCTGGAAAGAAAAAGTGGCCGCCTACGCCGCCGCATTTCCGCAGGAAGCGGGCCAGTTCCGCCGGGCCATGTCCGGCGAACTGCCCGACGGCTGGGAAGAAGCCCTGCCCGTTTTCCCCGCCGATGCCAAAGGTGTGGCCACTCGCGCCGCTTCCGGCAAAACGCTCAATGCCATCGCGCCGGTCATTCCCAACCTCATTGGCGGCTCGGCCGACCTGGCTCCGAGCAACAACACCTTCCTCAAAGGCTACCCGGTATTTGCCAACGACAGCTTTGCCGGCCGCAACTTCCACTTTGGCGTGCGCGAGTTTGGCATGAGCGCCGTGCTCAACGGCATGGCCATTCACGGTGGGGTAATTCCTTATGGCGGCACATTTATGGTCTTTTCCGACTACGCTCGCCCGGCCCTGCGGGTGGCGGCGCTGTCGCACATCCCCACCATTTTTGTTTACACCCACGACAGCATCGGCCTGGGCGAAGATGGCCCCACCCACCAGCCGGTGGAACATCTGGCCGCGCTGCGGGCTATCCCCAACCTCACGGTTATTCGCCCCGCCGACGCCAACGAAACCGCGCAGGCCTGGAAAGTGGCGCTGGAAAAACGGGATGGCCCAGTGGTGCTGGCGCTGACCCGCCAAAACCTGCCCACGTTTGACCGCACCCAAATGGCCGATGCGGCCAATGTGGCCAAAGGCGGCTACATTTTGCTGGCCACCAATAAAGTCTACCCCGATGTGCTGCTCATCGCCACCGGCTCAGAAGTGCAGTTTGCCGTTGAAGCCCACGCCAAATTGGCCGAACAGGGCATTGGCGCGCACGTGATCAGCATGCCCAGTTGGGAACTGTTCCAAAAACAGTCCGAAGAATACCAGGAGTCGGTGCTGCCGTCATCGGTTAAAGCCCGGGTTGTCATCGAAGCCGGGGTGTCGCAGGGCTGGGACCAGTTTGCCGGGCCATTTGGCCAGATCATCGCTTTGGACCGCTTTGGCGCGTCGGCCCCGTACCAAACCCTGTACGAACAGTTTGGCTTTACCACCGATAACGTGGTGCTTCGCGCCCTGGCCGCCATCGACAAATCCAAAAAATAGCCCTGGCTACCCGACACTTTGAGTTTATGGCTTTTGAACTGGACACAGATACCACAGGTTTTCACAGATTTCTCTTTAATTTGTTAACCTGAATCTGTGAAATCTGGGTTAATCTGTGTCCCAAATTTAAAACTGTCAGGTGGCTGTTGGAGAGGCAATATGTCTGTTGATGAACTAAAAAAAGAGGCCGCCGAAAAGGCCGTGGAACAGATCAAAAGCGGGATGGTGCTCGGTTTGGGCACCGGCTCCACCGCCTACTTTGCCGTGGCCAAAATTGGCCGGTTGTGGCAGGCCGGGGAGCTGACCGACATCGTCGGCGTGCCCACCTCCGAAGCCACCGCCGAGCACGCCCGCCAATACGGCGTGCCGCTGGGCGCGCTCGACCAATATCCGGTCATCGATCTGGCCATTGACGGCGCGGACGAAGTTGACCCCCAACTCAACGTGATCAAAGGGTTGGGCGGAGCGCTGCTGCGGGAAAAAATGATCGAAAGCGTGACCCGGCGTTTTATTGTGGTGGTTGACGAACGCAAACTCAGCGACCGGCTGGGGACGGTTAGCCCGCTGCCGGTTGAGGTGGTCCAGTTTGGCTGGAAGTTCACCGCCGGACGGCTGGCGGGGCTGGGCTGCACGCCCGTGCTGCGCGGCGGCGAAGACTCGCCCTACGTGACCGACAACGGCAACTACATTTTGGACTGCCACTTTGCCGGGGGCATCACCAACGCGGCCGCGCTGGATCAACAACTCCAGGCGCTGCCGGGCGTGGTAGAGAACGGCCTCTTTTTGGGGTTGGCCAGCCAGGTGATTGCCGCCACCAGCGACGGCATCAAAATAATTGAGTAGCGATTTAATCCAAAAAAGGGGAGTCCGAAACCGTAGTTTCGGACTCCCCTTTTTTTTATTCGCTGTTGCTGTAGGCCGAGCTTGCAGCCCGGCTGTTACTGTAGGGGCGCTTCGCGAAGCGCCCCTACCCATTTTTCGTTGCTTCTGCCCGTCCCTTTTTACTTGCGGCCGGCCAGCAGTTTCAGGCCGACGAGCGCCGCGCCAACCAGCAGCCCAAACACCGCCGCTGCGCGCACATCAACCAGCACCCGCACCGAGCCGCTCACATTTCTGGCGGCCAGCAGCAGCACCGAGCCTTCGGCGATGTCCACATTTTGGGCGACGATGATCCCACCGCCGCCATCCTGAATGCTCACCGTTTGGCCGGCAATGACCAGCGCCCCGCCATCCTGAATATTAACATTCTGCCCCTGGATAAGCGCCGCGCCGCCTTCTTCAATGTTCACCGTTTCGCCGCGGATCACGCCCGCGCCGCCGTCATTAACATTGACGGTTTCTGCCACAAGTTCTGTGTCGTTCATAATTTATTACTCCTTTGCAAATAGGATTCAGAAGTCAGGAGTCGGGAATTAGGGGACTCCTGACCCGGTTTTTAAAAATTTGCGGCCAGAGTCCAAAACTGTAGTTTTGGACTCAATTTTCACTTGTTCCCCGGCGAGGCTGTGCATTTGCGAATTACGAATCACGATTCTGCAACCCTGCGACTCTGTGACCCTGCGACTCGCCACTCACCGTCCGCCACTCGTCCCCCGCCAAATCGTCATCCAGTATAACATACGTTGGAGCTGCCCAAAAGTTTTAAGCCGGTGGCAGAGTTGTGGTATAATTCCCGTCCAGCTACACCAAAGCGCAAAATCCAACTATGAAAATCATCAACTGTCCGCTGGCCCAGGCACATGGGCACATTTTACTTCACCACCAATTTGGCCCGGATGGCCGCAAGGTGCTGAAAAAAGGAAAAATTCTGTCCGCAGCCGATGTCTCGCTGCTGGAAGCGTTGGACAAAACCGAGGTGTTTGTGGCCGCCCTCGACGCCGACGACATCCGCGAAGACGAAGCCGCCAATCGAGTGGCCAACCGGCTGGCCGGGCCGGGCATCACCGCCGCGCCGGCGACGGGCGGCCGGGCCAACCTGCTGGCCGAATCCGCCGGCCTGTTTGCCGTTGACCCCAGCCGGCTACTCGATTTGAACTGCTGTCCCGGCGTTATGCTGGGCACGCTGCCAGCCAACACGGTGGTCCGGCCCAAACAGCAGTTGGCCACGCTCAAAATCATCCCGTACAGCATTCCCCGGCAGGTACTGGCCCGGGCCGAATCACTGGCGGAGCATGTGGTGCAACTCAAACCCTTTGTGGTCAAACAGGCCGTGCTGATCACTACCGGCAGCAAAGCCGCCCGCGAAACCGTGACCGGCAATTTTACCCCGCCGCTGCGCGACCGGCTGACCGCCTACGGCGCAAATCTGACAGAAGGCCCGTACGTGGCCGAGGATGTCGCGGCGATTGCCGGGGCGCTGTCCGAGGCGCTCAGGGCCGGCGCGGAAATGATTCTGATTGCCGGCGAAACCTCGATTATGGATGAAAACGACATCACTCCGCAGGCCATCAAAGCCATTGGCGGCGAGGTGGTGCAACACGGCGTGCCGGTGGAGCCGGGCAATCTGCTGCTGCTGGCCTATCACGGCGCGGTGCCGATTGTCGGTGCGCCGGGCTGCGCCCGCAGCAAAAATTACAACGTGGTCGATATGGTGCTACCCCGGCTGGCCGCCGGCGAGCGGCTGACCCGCCGCGATTTGATGGCGCTGGGGCATGGGGGTCTGCTTAGATGAAAACCGCCCCGCTGGCGCTGGTCGCCGGGCTGCTGGCGGCGCTGCTGTTTGCCGCCTGCCAGCCGCAAGGCCCCAGCCAGGTTTTTATTGAGGTTGACGGCAACCGCCAGACTCTCACCATCGAAGCGGCCACCGTGCGCGACGCGCTGCAGCAGGCCGGCATTGAGCTGGACAAGCTCGACCGGGTGAAGCCCGACCTGTACACTCAACTTGAGCCGGGGCTGACCATTGTGGTCACCCGCGTTCGCGAGGAAATGGAAACCCGGCGCGAGGTGGTGCCATTTGAGCGCACCACCGTGCTCAACGAGGCGCTGGCCCCCGGCGAAAGCCGCATGGCCCAACTGGGCGTCAACGGCGAGGACGAAATCACCGTGCGGGTGGTGTTTGAGGACGATCAGGAAGTCAGTCGCACCGAGGTGTCGCGAACCACGGTCTCGCCGCCGGTCTCCGAAATTATGGTCATTGGCCCCACCGACACCCTGCCCACCGTACAAATTGAGGGTACCATCGCCTATATTTCCAACGGCAACGCCTGGCTCATGCGCAGCAGCAACAGCAGCCGGCGGGCGCTGACCACGCAGGGCCAGCTCGATGGGCAGGTATTTGGCCTGTCGCCCGATGGCCGGCACCTGGCCTACACCACCCAACTCACCCAGAGCATCGAGGCTCCGCTCAACGAATTGTGGCTGGCCTCAACCACCATCGTTGGCGAGCCGCCCATTACCGTGGGCGTGCAGGGCGTACTCAACGCCGAATGGTCGCCGGTGATCAGCCGTCCGCTGCTGGCCTACAGCACCGCCCAGCGCAGCGCCACCCCGCCCGGCTGGCAGGCCAACAACGATCTGTGGCTTTTTGAGCCGCCCGTTACCCGGCCCGATGGCTCCGGCGACTGGACGCCCGGCTCAAAACCGGTGCAAATTATCCCGCCGAACACGCAGGGGCTGTACCCGTGGTGGGGCACCAGCTTTGCCTGGTCGCCGGACGGCACGCAGTTGGCCTACGCCCGCGCCGACCAGATTGGCGTGGTCAAACTGATCACCGCCAGCGCCACGCTCAGCAGCAGTGTAACGCCGCTGGTCGATTTTGTGCCGCTGCAAACTTTTAGCGATTGGGTCTGGGTGCCGGGCCTCAGTTGGTCGCCGGACGGTAAATTTATTGCCGCCGCCGTTCACGGCCCGCCGCTGGCCGCCGAACCACCGGAAGAAAGCCAGGTTTTTGACCTGTGGCTGTTCAGCGCCGATGGGTCATTTTCGGCCAAAGTTGCCGGGCAAGTGGGCATGTGGAGCAACCCCGCCTGGGGCAAGGCCGGCATCGCCTTTGGCCGGGCCGTCAACCCGCTGCAATCGGTGAACAGCCGCTACGCCATCCAGCTCATCGACCGCGACGGCAGCAATTCGCGCCAGCTATTCCCGTTTCAGCAGGAGCCGGGCGTGCAGTTCCCGGAGCTGGTCTGGTCGCCGGGCGGCGAGAATTTGCTGTTTGTGTTTAATGGCAATCTGTACGTGACCGGCCCGTACGGCGGCGCGCCGCTCCAGCTCAGCAGCGATGGCCAGGCCAGCCGGCCGCAGTGGGCGCTGGCTTCGGCCCAGATTTTTACCAGCACGCAGTTAAGCATTACCCCAACAGCCACACTGACGGCCACCGCCGCGCCATCAGCGACACCCTCGGCCACGCCGACAGTGCCGCCCACCAAAACCCCCACCCGCACGGCCACGCCGACGCCATCGCCATCGGCCACCCCCACCGAACGCCGCCCGTCGCCGACGCCAACCCGCACTCCCAGCCGCAGCCCCACGCCCCGCCCGGTCACGCCAACCCGCACGGCCACGCCGGCGGGAGTCGGCTGATGAGATATTTTGTTGTTTTTACCGTGCTGCTGTTTGCCCTGGCGGCGCTGCTGCGGGTTGACTTCTTTTTTACCATTTTTTACCTGTTTATCGGCGTGTATCTTTTTTCGCGGTTTTGGTCGCGGCGGATGCTCAAAAACATCCAGGTTACCCGGCAGGCCCCGGAGCGCGCCTTTTTAGGCGAGCAAATCAGCGTGGCCCTGACCATCCAAAACCGCAGCCGGCTGCCGGTGCCGTGGCTCAACCTGAGCGAAACATTTTCGGCGGCGCTGTCCAGCCCGCCCTTTTTCCGGCAGGTGATTTCGCTGGGCAGCCGCGACACGCACCACCTGAGCTACACCGTCCACGCCCGGCAGCGCGGCTATTTTCAACTGGGGCCGTTGCAACTGGAAACCGGCGATCTGCTCGGCATTAACCGCCGGCTGCACAGCCAGGTTGCCCCCAACCCGCTGATTGTGTACCCCAAAATCGTCCCCATTTCCAAACTGAGCCTGCCCACCCACAGCCCGCAGGTGATTTTGCCCACGCCGGTGCCGCTGTTTCAGGATACCAGCCGCATGACCGGCGTTAAACAGTACGTGGCCGGCGATAACCCGCGCCACATTCACTGGCCGGCCACAGCCCGGCAGGCGCAGGTGCTGGTGAAACAATTTGATACGGCCATTGCCCGCGACAACGCTATTTTTTTGAACTTTAACCGCGATGAGTACGGCCGGACCGGGCAGGCATCCATCGCCACGGAGATGGCCGTTGTGGCGGCGGCGTCGCTGGCCAACCACATGGCCGTGGTTGAAGCGCTGCCGGTGGGGCTGTACGCCTGGGGCAGCGACCCGCTGACAGACAGCGAGCAAATATTCAGGCTGACCCCGGAGCGCGGGCGCGGCCACCTGATGCAAATTCTGGAAATACTGGCCCGGGTTGAAACCGTGGCCGGCATCGAATTTTCCGGCTGGGCCTGGCAGGAAGCCCTGCGCCTGGCCTGGGGCACCACCGTGATCATCATCACCTCCACCGAATCCGAAGCGCTGGTGCGCCTGTGCCTGCTGCTCAAAAAATCGGGGTTGCGGGTGGCGGTGGTGCTGATTCAACCCATCCCCTACAACTACCCGCTCACCCAAAAACTGCCGGCGCTGAATATTCCCACCACGGTGATTGAACGAGAGCGAGATTTGGAAGTATGTATCCCCAACGTCCGATAGAGCCGGACAAAATTATCCACGTGCCGCGCCAGCCGTGGGCCGACAACCTGTTTCGGCCGGCGCTGGTCATCGCCATGATTATGTGCTTGAATTACGCGCTGGTTAAACTGACCTGGCTGATCAACCCGGCCTGGAGCGCGACCTACTTTTTGCTGGGTATGTTTCTGACCACCGTCGAGGCGATTTACTCGCACCGGGTGCTGCACCACTACCGCATGCGGGGCGGCTCGCTGCTGCGCTACCGGCTGGTAGAGCTGGGGATGCTGCTGGTGCTGCTCAAATTGCTCAGCTATTTGAACAAGCCGTGGGACGCCATCACCGCCGAACTGGTTTATTTGCGGGAAGACCCCAACCTGTTTTTCAGCGTTGAGTACGCCATGCTGATTTCGCTGGCCCTGCTGGCCTGGACGGCCGCGGCCTACACCATTGAGGACATTGAAGCGCTGTACGACCCCTACCAGGACAGCGGGCTGGCGCTCGATAGTCTGGCGCTGCGCTTTTTTTGGGGCGGCGCAATTTTGGTGCTGCTCTCCGGCATCACCCGCTGGGCGGCCGTGGCCGGGGCCGACAGCCTGACCAACCTCTACCGGCCGTCGCTGGGTGGGATTGTGTTTAACGTGCTCATTTATTTTATGCTGGGCTTGGTGCTGCTCAGCCAGGTTAATTTAACCCGGCTGCAACTGCGCTGGCAGGTGCAAAAAATTCCGGTAGTGGCCGGGCTGCCCCGGCGCTGGACCAGAGACGGGCTGCTGTTTCTGGCGCTGGTCGGCCTGCTGGCCTTTGCGCTGCCCACTCACTTTACAATGGGCCTGCTGGAAACCGCCGGCATTGTGGTGGGGATCATCATTCAGGCTGTTATCTTTTTGTTTTATCTGGCGGTGTTCCTGATTACGCTGCCGTTTGCGCTGCTGCTCAGCCTGATTCAGGGTGCGCCGCCGGAAGCAGCCGCGCCGCCGCTGCAGCCGCCCGTGCTACCGCCCGCACCCGCCGACGCCGCGCCCTCGCCGTGGTTTGAGATTTTGCAATCACTCATTTTCTGGATTGTCGCGGTGGGCGCGGTGATTTATCTGGTTAAAACCTATTTTGACGACCGGCCGGCGCTGCTGGAGCGGCTAAAAAATTTCAGGCTGATCGCCGCCCTGCGCCGCCTGCTGAGCCACTGGCGGGCGCTGCTGCGCCGCTGGGGCCGCGCCGGGCTGCAACTGCTGCCCGACCGGCTCAAACTGCCGGCGACGCGCGAAACGCTGGCCCAACTTTCGCCGCGCAGTTGGCTGGAATTGCGCAAGCTCTCGCCGCGCCAGCGGATTTTGCGCTACTATTTGAATGTGCTGCAACAGGCTGAAACAAAAGGGCCGGCCCGGCGGCAAGCTGAAACGCCGTACGAATACGAGCCGGAGTTGCGGCAATCACTGCCGGACGTGGAAGCGGATATTCACGACATCACCGAGGTGTTTGTGCGGGCGCGCTACAGCCGGCAGGAATTTGGCCCGCAGCAGGCGTCATCGGTGCGGAGCACCTGGCGGCGTATCAAAAAGGCCCTGCGCCGCCGCTAACCCCCCGTCACTGAAAAGAGGATGATTTCCGGCGGGCAGAGCAGCCGCATGCGCGGCGCGCTCAATCCTTCCAGCCCGATGCCGCGGCTGATGTACAGCGTGGTGCCGTTTTCCTGGTAGCGGCCCATTTCGTACCGTTTGCCGGTGACGCTGCTGGTGAGAATGGCCCCATAGCCCGGCACCCGAAACTGGCCGCCGTGGGTGTGGCCACACAAATACAGGTCGATGCCGTGATGTTGCACCAGCGGCATCAGCTCCGGCGAGTGATACAGCAGCAGCCGCATCGAATCAATCGGGGTCAGTTCGACCAGCCGTTTAAACGCCGAAGCGTCCGACTCCAGATCGTGCTCGCAGTCCAGCCCCAGCAGCGACAACCGGCGGCCATCGGCCAGCGACAGCACGGCCACTTCATCACGCAACAGGCGAATATTGGCCAACCCGTCAAACAACGAGGGGGTGGTGTTGCGCGGGTCAACCGGGGGACTGCCCAAAATGGCGTACACGCCCAGCGGCGCGCTCAGTTTTTCCAGCACTTTTCGCACCTCGGCGCGGGCGGTGGGGTCGTCCACGTAAGACAGGTTGAGGTAATCGCCGGTAATCACAATAATCTCCGGCTGGGCCTCCGCTACCAGTTGCAGCAGGCGCGATTCGCGGGGGGTGAGCCGTTCCACGTGCAGGTCGCTCAAATGGAGCAGGCGCAGCGGCGGCGTATTGGCCGGCCAGCGGGCGGCGCGGGCATCCTGCGCGGTCAGCGCCAGGGCAAACGGCTCGTGCAGCGCGCCCCACAGATACACGCCGCTGCCAAGCAGTTGCAGCGCCGCCAGCACAAGCAGCGCCCCCACCGCGCCGGAAAAGCCGCCAATCAGCGCGGCGATAATCACGGCCAGCACGCGCGGCACGGTGGTCGCCAGCAGTTGCGGGCCGATCGGCCCAAATGATCGCTGCGAGTGGGGCAGCCACCAAAACAGCAGCCAGTCGCTGGCGGCAAACAGCAGGTAAAGCGCGGCCGCAGCCACGGCCAGCAGGCCAACCAGCGCCTGCCACGCCAGCCAGCTCACGGCTGTCGCCAGCAGCAGCACTCCGGCCAACTGCCAATTATTCCAGCGCGCCGGCACGTGGGTGAGCAAAAACAGCTTGTGCAAAAAACGCTCCTCAAGCACGTTTTCCTGCGGCGGAATCCGGGCCTCGGCCGCGGAGTGAATAGAAATTTCAAATAGAGCCGGGGGTGAAACGGGTGTTGTCATTTGTTTTTAAAGAGGTGTAATTGATTTCCCTGAGGCGTGTTGAATTTAAATTCAACCCGGTCCATCAGTTTGTGAATAAAAAATAACCCCATCCCCCGGCTGCTTCTTTCGGCCAGTGGGGCGGTGGGGTCCAAAACGGGCACCTGATCGGGGTTAAACGCCTGGCCGTAGTCACAAATCACAATTTGCAACCCTTTTGGTTTGGCGGTACAGGTGATTTCGATGGTGCCTTCGCCCTGGCCGCCGTAGGCATGCTCAATAATATTTGAACATGCCTCATCGACGGCCATTTGGACGGCGTAGACGGCTTTATCATCGAGGCCGGCCTGGGTGGCGGCATCGATCACAAAATCGGCGATGATGGGTAAATTTTGAAATTGCCCGGTAATTTCCAGCGTGTGCGTTGGGGTCATCAAAAAATTACAGCTTAAAAACTGCCCACAGCCTCGGTTTCATCAGTATAAATTTTAAATAACGGGGTCAGCCCGGCCAGATCGAGCGCCTCTCGAATTCGCTGCGGCACTTCAGCCAGCTTGAGTTCGCCGCGCATGGCTTTTTTGCAGGCGTTTTGGGTATCTATTAACTCGCCCAGGCCAGCGCTGGAAATATAAGTGACATCTCTTAAATTGAGCACAATGTTGAAACGTCCTTCATTGCGCACCGCGGCCAGCGCCGCCGAAAGCTGCCCCACCGTTGCCGCATCGATGCGGCCTTTGACCGCCACAACATCACAGCGGCGCAGTTTTTTAGAGGTTACATCCATTGTCCCACTCTCCTTTTTGGTCAGCCCCATTTTTTTAACAGGTTAGATATTATAACATTGCCCCAACCAACCAACAAGGTTAAGCCATTCAGCTACCGGCCCAACTTGTTCTAACGCTGGCCTTTCCATATAATTAGAGGCTCGACACTGTGCCAAAAGGCGCAATTGATGCCAGAGGTTATTTGTGCGGTGGTGGAGCAGTCTCTCTAATAAAACCCAAGATGTAGCGCTGGCCGCGCTGGCGGCGGCCCTGGCCGCGGCGCTGCGCATCCCCGGCTTAACCGCCTTTCTCACCGCCGACGAAGCCCGCTCTTGGTTTGGCCGCTCGATCATCTTCCTCGACTCGTTGCTGCACGGCCACCCGGCCAACACCGCCCCCGGCGGCACGGTGGCCTACATCGATGCCGTATCGCTCAGCCCGGCCCCCGGCGTGACCACCATGTGGGCCGGCAGTTTGGGCATTGGGCTGGAATATCTGCGCCAACTGCCCGGCGTGTCACTGGCCGATTTTCTGCGACATATCCCCTTTGACCCGCTCAACCCGGCCATGCTGGTTTCGCTGCGGCTGCCGGGCGTGCTGGCTGCAGTGCTGGCCGTGGCGCTGACTTACTGGTGGAGCCGGCCGCTGCTGGGCCGGCCCGGCGCGTTTTTGGCGGCGGGCTTTCTGGCGCTCGATCCCTTTTACCTGGCCCTCTCCCGCGTGCTCGGCCACGACGCGCTGGTCACCACGTTTATGTGGCTGTCGCTGCTGGCCCTGCTGCGGGTAGTGTTGAGTGTTGAGTTCTCAGTTTTAAGTTCAACTGCACCCACCCAAAATCCAAAATCCAGAGCCGAAGGCCCCCTATGGGAAATCCAAAATCCAAAATTAATCTGGTTGCTCATTTCCGGAGCGTTTGGCGGGCTGGCGTTCCTGTCAAAATATCCGGCGCTGTTTATTGGCGCGTTTGCCGCGCTGACTCTGCTGCTGGTCTACCTGCGCCGGGTGCGTTCGCTGGGCGCTGGCCGGGCGATAGTTCTTTGGCTACGCGATATGATAATCTGGTCGCTGGCGGCGGGCGTGGTATTTGTGGTCTGCTGGCCGGCCATGTGGGTCAACCCCATCGAAACCGTCAGCACTATCCTCGCCGACGCCCTGCGCGCCTCAGGCGGCGCTCATCCCAAAGGCAGTTTCTTTTTGGGCCAGCCTGTGCCGGACCCCGGCGCGCTCTTTTATCCGATTGTGGTCGTTTTCCGCACCACGCCGATTGTCTTTTTGGGAGCGCTGCTGGCGTTGTGGCGGCTGGCGTTAAGTTTTAAGTTCTCAGTTTTAAGTTCAACTGCACCTGCTCAAAATCCAAAATCCAGAGCCGAAGGCCCCCTATGGGAAATCCAAAATCCAAAATTAATCTGGCTGCTTATTTTGCTGGGTTACATTATTTTGTACGCGCTGCTGGTCACTTATGGCGGCAAAAAGCAGGACCGTTACCTGCTGCCGGCCTTCCCGGCCATCGCCATGCTGGCGGCGATGGGCTACGCCTTTTTGCTGGCCGCTGCCCGGCGCGGCAGCGAATCGCCGCCCGGCTGGCTGTGGCTGCTGCCGGGGTCGGTGCTGCTGTTGCAGGTGTTGATGGTGCTGCCCAGCTATCCCTACTACTTTTCCTACTACAACCCGCTGGCCGGCGGCGGCCCGGCCGCGGCCAAACTCATCCAGGTGGGTTGGGGCGAAGGGCTAAACGAAGCCGCCGCCTCCCTCAACACCCTGCCCGGCAGCGAGTCGGCCCACGTGACCTCGTGGTACAGCACCACCTTTGAGCCGTATTTTCACGGCCACGCCATCTACAAAATTGACGACGAGAAAATTTCGCGCAGCCCCAAACCGGGCCTGGCCGCCGATTACGTGGTCTTTTACATCAACCAGACCCAGCGCCGCCTGCCATCCGACGGCGCGCTGGCCTTTTTTCAACGCGCCGAGCCACTGCACACGGTGGCGCTCAACGGCCTGCCCTACGCCTGGATTTACACCGCGCCCGGCGTGCCGCACATCATCACCGGCGAGGCCCGGCTGGTCGGCCAGGCCGAACTGCTCGGCTTTGATTGGCTCGATGCCGCCGGCAAGCGGCTGGCGGCCATCCCGTCCAACAGCGCGGCCACGCTGCGGCTGTACTGGGAATGGCAGGGCAAAGCCGATGACGATCCCATCGGCCTGAGTTTGGTGGATGCCGCCGGCAGCACCGTCGGCTGGGCCAATCTCATCGATCCCGGCCAGCCGATCACCGCCAGCGCGCCGCTGGACCGCGACGCCGGGGCTATTGTCATCAGCGACTACGCGCTGGCCGTTTTCCCCGGCACGCCGCCCGGCCAGTACACGCTGCGGGCCTGGATTGACCGGCCTGCCACCGGCGAAGTTGTTGGCCAGTTTCCGCTGGATGCCGCCGACGCCGCCGTTACCGTGGCCCCGCCCCTCACCTCGGCCACCGCCGCCGATTTCAACATTCAGCAGCCGGTTGACGCCGCTTTTGGCCCGCTGCGGCTGCTGGGCTACAATTTTAACGCCGACACGTGGGAGCCGGGCCAATCGCGCCAACTGGAACTGTTTTGGGCCAGCGACCAACCCGCGCCCGACGCCGCCGCGCAATTAAAGCTGATGCCCCACTCAGCGGCAATTCCTGCCGCCGCTGCCCCGGCGTGGCAGCGAGCCATCACGCCCGCCTACCCCACCGGCCGCTGGCAGCCCGGCGACCACTACCGCGACATCTGGCCGCTGGATTTGCCCGCCGCCGCGCCCGCCGGGATGTATGATTTGCAGTTGACCGTCGCCGGCGTGACGCAAACCATCGGGCAAGTGTGGGTGGGCGGCCGGGAGCGATTGTTTGCAGCGCCGCCCATCGCCACGCCGCTGGATGCCGCCGTGGGCGACTCGATCCGGCTGGTGGGGTTTGAGGTGACGCCCGCCGCCGGCTCGCTGGCGGTAACGCTGCTGTGGCAGGCGCAGCAAACTCCGCCGGAAGATTACACCGTATTTGTGCAGTTGCTCAACGCCAACGGACAGCTTGTGGCCCAAAACGACAGCGCGCCGCAGGCCGGCGCTGCGCCCACCGGCAGTTGGGTCGCGGGGGAAGTTGTGGCCGATTCGCACACGCTTTCGCTGCCCGCCGGCGAGTCCGGCAGCGGCTACCGGCTCATCGCCGGGCTGTACCGCCCCACCGACGGCCAGCGCC
>CAYOXS010000138.1:8429-13871 GCA_964407935.1 uncultured Caldilineaceae bacterium | reverse complement strand
AGGCAATCTTCAATGGTTTTTCCGGCGCAGCCTGGGGCGCTTCCGCCGCCGGGGCTTCGGCCGCCGGGGCTTGGGCGGCTGGGGCGTCGGCGGGGGCGGCTGCGGGGGGCGCAGCCGTGCCGCAGGCCAACAAAAAGAGCGCGGTGAGCGCCAGTACGGTCAACAGAGCGAATAGATTCTTCTTCATCTTTAGTTTCTCCTTTGTAACTATTTATCCAAAATATCTAAAACTGCTTAACCTGCTAGCGGGCCGCCGCCTTTTGGGCGTTTACCGGATGGCGACGCCGCCCTGGTGTTTATCGCTTAATTTGTATGCTTACCCCCTTTCGTGGTATTTCTCACAGTGTTATTTCCCATTTCAATTGGGGCTTAACCCATAAATTTCGGCTCGGCCAGCCCTTTCACATCAACCTGAACACAAAACAGGTCGCCGGCCAGGGGTTGGGCTTTGCGTTCCGCCGGGCTGAGGCCGTACCAGGCAGAGTTGATAAAGAGCACGTCCAACTGGTTGCCGCCAAAGGCGCAACGGGTTACATTTTGCACCGGCAGGCGGATTTCCCGTTCAATCTGGCCGTTGGGGTCGTAACGCGTTACCCGCCAGCCGCCCCAGCGGGCGTTCCACACAAAACCTTCACTGTCGATGGTCAGGCCATCGGGCAGGCCGGCTTCTTCCGGCACAGTGGCAAATACGCGCCGATTTTCAACAGCCCCGGTCGCCGGGTCGTGATCGTAGGCCAAAATTTTGCTGTGGAACATATCAACAAAATAGAGGGTCTTGCTGTCGGGGCTGAGGCACAGCCCGTTAGAGGTGGCAAAGCCGGTATCAAGCTGGTGGGTAGAACCGTCCGGGTCCAGTCGAAAGAGCGAACTGTCGGGGGCGTTGAGGTCGGCCTCGTTGAGGGTGCCGGCCCAAAAGCGCCCCTGGCTGTCTACCACGCCGTCATTAAAACGAATGTTGGGTATATCGGCCACCGGGTCGGTTATAAATTCATAATCACAGGTGTGCCAGTTCCAAAAGGCCAGGCCGTTTTTGGCGGCGGTTATCCAGCCGCCGGCGGCTCTTAGCCCAAAAGCGGTCATTGGAAAACCGGGCTGGCGGATTTCGTGGCAGCCGGAGACCGGCTCATAGCGGTGCACCCGGCTGCCCTCGATGTCAACCCAATACAGGGCTTGCTCGGCCGGGTCCCAGATGGGGCATTCCCCCAGTTCATCCTGTACGGTTAAAAGATGTTCTACCTGGCTCACAACGCAATCTCCTTTCATTCGCTTTGCTGAGCGGCGCCATTATTACCCGGCAAAACCGGCTGAGCCGCGCCCCACAGGCGATGAATGGCCGCCCGAAATTCACACGCGGCGGCGGCGGGGTCATCGGCCTGATGAATGGCCCGGCCGGCGATGATGATTGAAACCGGCAGGTCCTGAAAGAAGGGCAGCAGGTCGGTGGTGATGCCGCCGGTTACGGTGATTTTGAAGCCCATATCGATGAGTTTGCGGATAATCACCTTGTCCTCAGCCTGCCACTGGCGGTCAAAGGCTTGCTCATCCCAGCCGCGGTGATAAACCATGCGTTTCACGCCAACCTGCTTCCACTCTTCGGCGCGGGCCAGAATATCGCGCACGCCGGTCAATTCCATCAACATCTCTTTGCCTTCTTGTTTGGCCATTTTTACCGCCAGTTCAACTGTGGCCAGCGCCGCCCCACCAATAACCGTCATCATGTCGGCCCCGGCATCAAACGCCATTTTGGCTTCCAGGTCGCCCACATCGGGGGTTTTGAGATCGGCGATAATCAGTTTGTCGGGGCAAACTTCGCGGATGGCGCGCACCGCCGCCATCCCGGCGGCCTTGCACAAGGGGGTGCCAATTTCAATGACGTCTACGTAGGGCGCCACCTTTGCCGCCATAACAATGGCCGGCGGCAGAGAAAAATAGTCGAGAGCCAATTGAAATAACGGGACTGAAGGGGCTGAGTTTATTGATGCGCTTTGAACCATGTTGATTAACCTTTCTCAAGCGATAATATTTTTAAGGACAATGATAGTTTGATCAGATATTCAGAGGAAGATGTCACATTTGTGAAATTATTTCACATTTGTACTAAAACTATCTCAGATAATACAAGCACAGTAGGCGGCAAGTAAAGTGACAAATGTCACCAAAATCTACGACAAATGTCATATTAATCGGTAAATTGCGCATTATGACAGAAATTGGGGGTTGAAATATTTTTTGAAACGCGATATACTGTGAATGCCTTCACTAACAGATGTGACAAGTATTCACATATGCTCAATTACCGAACCAAAACTTCACATTATCCAGGTTGACGAGCAAAGGCAAATGTAATAAACTCCGCACCCATTAACTGTGGGGCACATCTGGATAACGTTACCATTTAATAGCGGAGCAGCCGCCGTATTCAATGTTTGACGTCGAATCGGACATGATCAAGGAGAAATTTGATGAAACTTGAGAACACACGAACAGTTTTCCTGGCTCGAGTAGCTTCGTTATATTACGATCAAAATAAAAGCCAGGAAGAAATATCCAAAGAGCTGGGAGTTTCAAGATCGGCCATCTCCCGTTTTCTTACCGAAGCTCGTGAAAGAGGCATTGTCGAAATAATTGTCCATTATCCCTGGCGTAATTTGCCGGATCTGGAGCAGGAGCTTGTTTCTACATTCAACCTTAAAGCCGCGCGCGTATTGATGACCGAGAACAAATCGTACGAGGAAATGCTGCAGGGGCTTGGCACTTTGGCCGCCCAATTTTTTGTTAACCTCCTTTACGATGGAATGATAATCGGAATTTCGTGGGGAACAGCTTTGTACCAGATGATACGGGCTATGCAGCCGCGCAACTTGCCCGGCATCGAAGTTGTTCAACTCATTGGAGCAACCGGCTCGGAAATTGTGCCGACAGATGGCCCGATTCTGGCTCAACTTTTGGCCGACCGGTTGGGCGGATTTCCCCGTTACCTGCATGCGCCGCTGATTGTGGAAAATGAAACCGTGCGCGAAACCCTGTTACAAACGCGTAACATTCAAGAAACGCTGGCCCGCGCCGCGCAGGTTGATGTGGCGCTGGTTGGAATTGGCAGCTCAAACTCAGAGCTGTATAGCCTCAAACGGGCCGGCTATGTTGACGAGGCAGAAACACAGCAGCTTCGCGCTGCCGGCGTTGTGGGTGATATCTGCGGCCACCACTATTCTTTAACCGGTGAATGGCTTGATATTGACATCAATCACCGGGCGGTGGGCATTAGCCGGGAAACCCTGCTAAATATTGATACGGTGATTGGGGTGGCGGGCGGTTCGCGCAAAGGGGCGGCGATACTTGGGGCGCTGCAAGGCCGGTATGTAAACGTGTTGATCACCGACGAACGGGCCGCGCAAAAAATTTTGGCATTAAATCAGGTAAGTTAGATTATCGCGGCAATTGCTCAAAACGCTGCACCAATTCTGTTTCGCTGTAGGTGTGGTGCCAAAAACGCAAAAAGATGGATTTGGGGATAATTAACAGGCGCACCGGTTTTTCGGCCACAATGGTGGCATTTCGCGGTGCACCTCGAATTACGCCGGTAGTACCCAACGGCGCCCAGGGCTGTCCAAAAAACGGCGGATAGCCGCCTAACGGGTAAATGCGCAAACCAGCTTCCAGCGGAACATAAACAAAACTGGCCGGCGCGCCCGCCTCGATCAAGGTAATACCGGCATCTATTTGGGCCAGTTTCACATCGTTAAACCCCAACCTGGGATCAATGGCGCTGATTTTGTGGCCCGATTTCTCAATCAGGCACAGAATTTCGCGCCGTTTGTCAATATCCCAGCTTATTGGCGGCGATTGCAGGTACAGGTTGCGTTCAAACTCGGTAGCCTGATTGAGGCACGGCACAACCCTGACCCGGCTGGCCGCCTCGGGATTAATATCTGCCAGCGCCAAGACAATCAGGTCGATGAAGTTCAGGTTATCATCTGTTTCTTCCAACAGAATTTGTATATCTTTAATCTGTGTCCGGGGCGCAGATTCAGCCGGGGCCGCCAGCCGGCGAAAACTGTCAATCACATCGAGCTGGACATCATTGACCATAAGCGCCGAGGCATAGGCCGCGCGCTGAGTGGCTTCTGGCTTATCAAATTGACCCCGCTGAAAAGAGATGCGCAGGTTGCCCTCCCGGTCCAATTCGCTGCTGGCAATGTTGGCTTCACCGGCGCTGATGGGATCGTCCAACTCCAGCAGATACAGTTGGTCGCTGCCATAGCGCAGGGCGTAAATGGCGTTGCCGCTGGTCCGGTCGATAAATACCTCGTAACTGCCGGATGTTTTCAACACCTCCCCGCGCTGCCGCAGCGCATCGGCGCAACGCAAAACGCGCAAGGTATCGATAATATCGGCCAGCAAGGCCTGGCCGTCGGGGTGCGGCGACTCCAGCCATTGGAACGAGTCTGCCTGCAAATCAGTGTAATAACGGCCAATTTGCGCGTTTTTGTCTGCGCCGGCGGCCCGGAGTTTGGCCAGCCCGATTTTCGCACGGGCAAATTCGGTTGGATTATGAGGAGTTTCCAGCGCGCGGTTGATCCGGGCAAGTTGCTGCTCAAGGTAAAGCGCCTCAAGATTTGTGCCAAGTACGTTGTGCATTAATTGCCGCAGGGCCGGCGGCCGGGTAAGCAGCTCGATGGGAACTTTGCTTTTGCTGTGACAGTTTGACAGAGCCAGCATTTCACGCAGAACTTCTCGCGGCGGCTGAAGCAATACGTTTCGGGTTGCCAGGTTTGTCAACCGCCAGGCAATGTTGCCCCAGTTTTCAGTCCAGATGGTATCAACAATGGGGTCAAATTCAAGGCTAAAAACACTCTGGCTGGCAAATTCGGCGTGCATTACCCGGCCAAATTTAGAGAAATCAACCATGCCGATATCGTGGAGATAGGCCATAATCACGCCGTACCCCTGCATAAATGCCAGGCGGTGGGGTGATCTGGCCGGAATGAGCACACCGTTCATCATTTCCAGCACCGAAACCATTTTTTGGGCTACATCCCGCACGTGAACCACCCCGTGGTCTGAAAAGAGAGTGGTGTGGGCGCGCATATTACGCATAAATTCGGGGTTGAGGCAGGCAATTTCCAAACTGGCCTGCTCGTTGATGCGGGCATAATAGCGCTGTTCAATGGCTATTCTGATTTCTTCTGACAGGTAATGGTTTAAGTTGATGGGTTGGGTCACGCGGGTGCGGGTCTCCTCTGAAAACAGGATTCAAGAGTCGGGCGTCAGGAATCCGGTCTTTTTTATTTGCCGCAGCGCCAGTTGTGCTGTTTCAACCACAATTGGTTCGGGATGATTAACACAATCAGCAATGGCCTGCTGTAATTGTGCAGAAATATGCGCCAAAAAGGGCGTAACATACAGCGCGCATGCCGATGTCCACCAATGCGGGCCGCGAAT
>CAYOXS010000138.1:0-8329 GCA_964407935.1 uncultured Caldilineaceae bacterium | reverse complement strand
AAAAGGGCGTAACATACAGCGCGCATGCCGATGTCCACCAATGCGGGCCGCGAATCAATTTTTCCAGCCGCTCAGCCGGCAACAACCGGGGCGGAGTTGCCAGCCGGGCCAGCCGCTCGGCCGGGGTTAGTGGTTCGAGCAGGGGGAAAAGCCGGGCTTTAAACGTGGCGGGCACAGAAATTTCAATCATTTCCAGCGCGTAGGCGCGTTTGTCTGGCTGGTTATCAAACAAATTGTCCTTAACCGGCAGCAACGCCTCTGGCCGGCCCAAAAACGAGAGCAGCAGCAGCAGGCGTTCCTGGGTTTGCCGAAACCGGTCTTGCAGCGATTGGCGCAGCAGCGCCCAGGCCGGGCCATCGCCTGTCAACTCTTCCAACCCACTCAGCAGCTCGCCGGCAAATTCAATTTCACGGTCTAGCTGAAGCTCAATCACCGGTCGTTCGGCCGGACCAGCCTGGAACCCGCAGCGCCCCAGCGCGGCAACAACCCCGGTGCGCCGGTCATCCGCTGGCGCGGAGAGGTGACGCAGCAATATCTGGATTGCCGGCTGGCCGCCAATCCGGCCACAGGCCGCCAGCAGGCGGGATCGGCTGGCGTGATCGAGGGCCGGTTGGTCCAGCGCCGCCGCAATCGCGTCCAGCGCTGTGTTTCCCCCGGCAATCAAGGCCGCCACGGCAGCGCTGCGTGTTTTTCTTGTGGCCAGGTTGTCGATGACCCGCGGCCACAGCGGCGCAAATCCAGCCTGGCCCGCGGCCAACAAAGCCGCCTGCCTAACTTCAACATCTTCTGTCTGCAACAATGTGTCAAGTAACTGGCTCAGGTTACGGGCTTTGACCTGGCCAATAATCTGGGCCGCGATAATTTGGTGAGCTGGTTCAGACGACATGGCCAACTGCAACAGTTTGCCCTCAGCCGGCATTGTCACTTCTACGCTGCCGTGCTGGAGCAGCCCAATAATTGCGGCAGATTTTACAGCCGGTTCCACGCTGTCTAACAGCGGGAATAGCTCTTCAACTACTTCGGATTGGCCCAGAGCGGCCAATGCCCGCACCGCTTCGACCCGAACATCGGGCTGAACTTCATTTTGCAGGTGATGGCGTATCGCCGCCAGCGCCGAGGTTTGCCCCAACTGTCGCGCCCGGCGCAGCGCTTCCCGGCGCACTTCTGCCGCCGGATGGGCGAGCAGCGCCGGCAGTTCATCGGCAAAAATGGCTGGGCTGGCCTGAGTCAGTTGATTCAGGGCAAACAGCGCCGCCGCCGGCTGGGGTTGGTGGAGCGCCTGGCGCAGCACGGCCTGGCTGGAGCCATCCTCCAGCGGCAAATCGACGCCGCTGAGCCGGCGCCGGGTGAGTGCTTTGAGCAGCGTAACCGGATATTCGCGGCCAATCCAAACGGCGGCAACCACCCAGCCGGTCACAATAATCAACAACACCAGCGAGAGCTGGGTGGCGCTGCCCAGTATCCAGTTAAAAAAGAGCAGCGCCGCGCCGGCCAAACCAATGGCTCGCGGCACAAACAGGCCCTCGGCTGTGGTTTTTACCCTGACCCGCTGCGAAACGGGCAGGGGCTGGTACAAGATATTTAACACGGTTCGATCCAGGGTAAAGCCAAAGGCCATATCAATCAGTTTGGCAGCGGCGGTAATCCAGAACAGCAGCAGGAAAAGATTTGGGGCCAGCCCAAGCCCAACCATTAACGCCGCGCCGATCAACAGGCTAACCGGGAGCACGCGCACGGCCACTCGCACCCCAAAGCGGCCGATGATCGGCCCGGTCAACCCCACGCTAACCACCAGGGCTACCACCCCAAAAACACCAAAAAAGATACCCAGAAAGCTGGCCAACTCGGCTTCACTGGAAAACCGTTCGGCGGCGCGGATAAAGAAAATATTGTCAATAAAGTAAAAGGCCAGCCAGAACAGGCTGACAATGGCAAAAATCAACGTCACATAACGGCTTTTTAGCAGGTTCGCGGAACTGGCCGTTTGTCTGGCGCTAACCGGTTCGGCTGGCGGTTCGACCAATTGCCCGGCAAAGAGGCGGGTGATCAACAGCAGCACCAGCAACGTGAGCAGCAGCGCGCCAACGCTGATCCACAGCAAATTGGCCGTGCCCAGCAGCGCCACCAGCGATGGCGTCAGAAACCCGCCGATAATCACGGCCAGCCAGTTTCCCGAACCAACCAGTCCAAACAGCCGTTTGCCCTGCCGGATGTTGAACAGGCGGCCGGCCAGCGTCCAAAATTCAAGGTTGCCCAGTTGAACAGTCAATTCAAACAGGGTGGGCAGGGTAAAGATCAGCCAGGCGGCTCCGGCGGGTGTGCCAAAACCAAAAAAGGCGGTCAGCGCCAGTAAAAAAGCCAGGTTAACGGCAAGCATGGTGGCAAACGAAACTCGCCGGTGGAGTTTGAGATAGCCCGAAACCAAAACCGTAATGGCAACGGCGTTAATAATGTACACCCACGGTAATTTTTGGGCGCTAAAATTGGCCAGAAAAATGGCAAACGCGGCGGTTTGGGTAAAGTGAAAAGCGACGCCCATTAAAAAATAGTGCAAATACATTAATAAAAACAGCCGGCCTTCGCCGGGTTGAATGTTGAGCAGGCTGGCCAGGTGTTTCATCAGGTTAAATTGCCGCCAGCGCCGGCCTGAAATTCACGGAGTTGGGCTTTCAGCTCGGTGATATCGCGGACCCGGTTGCGCAAATGGCCCGATAGCACATGAATAATGCCGCGCGCCACTTCAATGCGATCTTCCATCAGCTCGTACAATGACTCCCGCTCAAGCCGCAGCAACGTGGTGTCTTCCATGGCCGTAATCGAAGCCATCCGGGGTTCCGGGTCCAGCACGGCCATCTCGCCAAATACATCGCCATCGTGCAGATAATTCAAAAAATGGTCGCCATCGTGCGCCTTGATCTTGCCGCTAACAATAATGTACATACAGTCGCCGCTGTCGCCTTTTTGAAATACGGCCTGGTCTTCGAGCAGGTGTACTTCTTCCAGCAGCAGCGCAACTTCAGCCAAAATTGCGTCCGGGGTGCTCGCAAACAGGCTGACCGATTTGAGGATCAGCACTTTTTCGATGGTCGATAGCATGGCGCGCCTCCAATTTGCGTTTAAGCCCAACAGAACAAAGAGAGCAAGGTTGGAATGAACCCACACAATTCTACGCGAAGCTGAAATCTGAACGATATTCGGGGGGGGAAAAAGAAGGTACAGGCTGTGTTACCTGAGAGGTGAGAAGCTGCTTTTAAAATACTTCGTTAATTTTAGGAGTTACGCAGTTCGTTGCATGTCGCTCTGAGCCGAAGGCGACCTGTGCCCTTTAGGGTAAGAGTCTCCAATTCGATCCAAATCAGAGATTCTTCGCTCAGAATGACCTCAACTGCGTAACTCCTAAATTTAATGCGATGCGTAATTTCTTGCTGAAGATTTCGGATGCCCCGCAAATCTTCTCCCCCCAACCGACGCCCTTAAGCATGATAAATGCGCATTCCGCTATAGTCAAGAAATATCTGCCGTTATCTCATGGCCAGTCCCGGAATTTCCGGCGGGGCAAAACCCAACAGTCGTCATAATCAAAAAAACCGGTCTGCCCTTAAATATGAGAACTTACCCGTCAACGCCTGCGTATTTTCCCCGATGACGGGTGAGTTCTTTTACAGTAAACTCAAACAAGTTAAAATAGAGTCCCCTTGATTTTGATCAAAAGACAGCCAAAACCTATTATCAATTGCGTCAGTTTTAGCCATCTGGAGGTAAAGTTTATGTCCAAAGTAAGTTTTGCAGTAACAGACACAATCAATGCCCCCGGCAGTACGGTGTACCCCATTCTGGCCAATTATCGCGACCACCATCCCAACATTTTGCCCAAAGCCTACTTTGGCAGCCTCAACGTTGAAGACGGCGGCGTGGGTCAAAACACCGTTTTTAAGGCCTCAATGAAAGTATTGGGCGCCGAACAATTTTTCCGCATGCGCGTCTCCGAGCCGGAGCCGGGCCGGGTGTTGGCTGAAACCGATGTGGAGACCGGACTGGTAACCACCTTTACGGTTGAACCGCGTGGCGCTGACCAGGCAGAGGTCACTATCGCCACCACGTTTCAACCCAGGCCGGGCCTTCAGGGAATGATTGAAAAGTGGTTTTTACCAATTTTCCTGCGCCGGGTTTATCGGGTAGAGTTACGGCAGCTTGATGATTACGCTCAGCGGGTTAAGCTGTCTGGCAAGTAAGACAGCGCGAAAAATACAGATTTTTCCGAAAGGCTTAAATCAATGAACTATCGTTCTCTGTTGGGCCTGTTCATCGCCCTTACTCTGGGGGCGATCATCAGCCAGCCGGCTCTGTCTGCCCCGGTTTTACAGCCGCCCAACCCGCAGCCGGGAGAATGGCACACCTGGCCCACCCAATCGCCGGTTACCGCCCTGGCCGCCCACGGCGAAACCATTTGGGCCGGCACAACCCGGGGGCTGGTTCAATTTAACCGCACTAATGGCGTCTCCACCACCGTCACCACCGCCGCAGGGTTGATCGACAGCAGCATCAGTACCGTGACCATTGGCCCCGATGGCAACCCGTGGGTGGGCACATGGAACGGCAACTTTAGCCGCTTTGACGGGCAGCAGTGGCAAAACTCGCGGCTGCTCGAAACGCCGGAAGACAACGTTTTTCTCAGCGCCATTGTCTTTGATGAGTTGGGCCACGCCTGGACCAGCCAGTACGGCTACGGCGTGTTCACCCGTGACGAACATTTCACTTCGGCCAACGGCCTGGCCGATGACTACGTGCTGGCCATGGCCGCCAACGGCCCGGAAATCTGGGTGGGCACCCGGCTGGGCCTGAGCCGCTACAGCCGCGCCACCTGGGCCACCTTTACCAAAGACGATGGCTTAACCAGCGCCACCATCACCGCCCTGGCCGCCGCTCCGTTGGGCCAGATTTGGGCCGGCACCTTTGACGGCGGAGTCAACCGGCTGGATGCGCAGGGCTGGACCGGCTTCACCACCGCCGACGGCCTGCCCGATAACCGCGTCAACGCCATCGCCATTGATGCCGCCGGGCAGCCGTGGGTGGCTACGCCCAAAGGCGCGGCCTATTTTAACGGCCAAAGCTGGACCACCTACACCAGCACCGACGGTTTGCCCGCCGATAACGTCAAAGCCGTAGCCGTGGCGGACGATGGCCACATCTGGTTTGGCACGGATGAGGGCCTCACTGAATTTACGCCGCCTGCCGCTACTCCAAACACCACCACGTTCACCACCGCCGATGGGTTGGCCGATAACCGCATTTGGGCCATTGCCGCCGGCCCCGACGGCCGCACCTGGGTGGGCACGTATAAACAGGGCGTCAGCCGGTTTGATGGCCAAAGCTGGAGCCGCCTTACCACCGCCGAGGGCCTGGCCGATAACGATGTCCGGGCTATTTTGCTGGCTCCCGAAGGACACATCTGGTTTGGCACCGGGCGCGGCGTCAGCCTGTTTGACGGCCAAAACTGGCGCACCTTCACCACCACCGACGGGTTGGCCAGCAACGGCATCGAAGCTCTGGCGATTGACCGCGCCGGCCATATTTGGGCCGCGCATCTGGCCGAAGGCGTCAGCCGCTTTGACGGCGCAACCTGGGCCAGGTACACGGTTGACGACGGACTGGCCGACAACTGGGTGCATGATGTCGCCGTTGACCGCGACGGCCGGGTGTGGTTTGCCACCAACGGCGGCGTCAGCATGTTTGATGGCCAAAACTGGGCCGCCTTCACCACCGCCGAAGGGCTGGTTGACGACACCGTTTTTGCGCTGGCAGTTGACGGCGGCGGCCATATTTGGGCCGGCGCCAGCGGCGGCATCAGCGAGTACGACGGCCAGCAGTGGCAAACACACCTGCCCGGTCAGCCGGTCAACGATTTGACCATCGACCCGGCCGGCGCAATTTGGGCCGCGGGCGGCGGCGGCATCCATCGCTTTGATGATAAAAAGTGGGCGGATGTTACCCCGGCCAGCCTGACCGGGCAGGATATTCGGGCGGTTTCCGCCGGCCCCGGCGGGCAGGTGTGGATCGGCGCGTTTGGCGGCGGCGTCACCCGGCTAACTGTGCCTGCGCCGGCGGAGCGCGTTTGGTTGGGCACAAGCAGCGGCGTCAGCCAGTTTGCCGCTGGACAGTGGCAAACATACACCACCACCGATGGGCTGGTTGATAACAATGTGCGGGCCATCGCCATTGATCCGCAGGGCCGCAAGTGGTTTGGCACGGCCAATGGCGTCAGCATGTTCGATGGGCAGCAGTGGGTCAGTTACGCCCCGCTGACCAGCGGTTTGGTCAGCAATTTTGTGCAGACGGTGGCCGTTGACCCGGCCAACCGGCTGTGGTTTGGCTATGGCGAGCGGGGACAGGGTGTGACTCTGTTCGATGGGCAGAACTGGACAACCTACACCACCGCCAACGGGCTGGCCGATGACCACGTGTCCGCCATCACTTTTGGGCCGGATGGCGTGGCCTGGCTGGGCACGGCGGCGGGCGTGAGCCGGTTTGATGGCGAGCAGTGGCAAAGTTTCACCACCGCCAACGGCCTGCTCGATAACCGGGTACGGGCCATCGCTGTGGGGCCGGATAACTGGGTTTGGTTTGGCACGGCGGCAGGCGTTAGCCGTTTCAACGGCGAGCAGTGGCAAAATTTTACGGCCGCCGATGGGCTGGCGGCAGGGCCGGTCAACGCCATCGCCATTGGCCGGCAGGGACAGGTGTGGGTGGGCACCCAACCCAATACCCCCGGTGATGGGTCGGGCGGCATCAGCCAGTTTGATGGCCGGCAATGGCTCAACTACCCGGTGCAACGCAGTTACACCGACACCAGTTTTGGCTTGCAGGGCGATTGGATTACGGCCATTGCCCTCGACGCCAACGACCAGCCGTGGATAGCCACGCTGGCCCACCCGCTCTCAAAACCGCTGTGGGTGCGGGGCGGACTCAGCAATTTCAACGGACAGGGCTGGAACAACTACTCCGGCGATGTGGGACTGGTCAGCGGCTATTCCAGTTCGGTGGCCATTGACGCCAGCGGGGCCAAGTGGGCCGGGTCGTCGCAGGGGCTTTTCCGCTTTAATGGCGGGCCGCCCCCGGTGCGATACACTACCCAAAACGGGTTGCTGGCCGATGACGTGCGCGCCGTGGCCATCGACCAATTGGGCCGAGTTTGGGCGGCAACCTGGGGCGGCGGCGTGGCGGTGCTGGAAGGCGAACGGTGGACAAATTACACCACCACCGGCCTGGCCGACCGCGAAGTAAACGCCATCGCCGTTGACCGGGACGGCCACCTCTGGTTTGCCACGCCGGGCGGGGTCAGCCGTTTTGATGGCGAAAACTGGCAAACCTACACCGTGGCTGATGGCCTGCTTGATCATCAGGCTAACGCCATTCTGGCCGATAGCGACGGCAACATTTGGGTAGGCACGGGCCAGGGCGGCTATTTTGGCGGTGGGGTGAACCGGTTTGATGGCCAAAGCTGGACATCGTTCACCACCGCCGATGGCCTGCCGCGCAACAATATCAGCGCGCTGGCCCTCGATGACGCGGGCGGGGTGTGGGCAGTCAGCTTTACCCCCGGCGAGTACACGGCCCTGAGCGGCCTCAGCAAACTGGCCGGGCAGCAGTGGTCGCCGGTAGAGGCCGGCGCGCTGGCCGATGACACCGTTTACGCCTTTGCCATCGACCCGCTGCGCCGGCTCTGGTTTGGCACCGACGGCAGCTACGACAGCGGCCCGCTGGTGCGGTTCGATGGGCAAGAGTGGCGGGCCTACCAACCCGCCGATGGGCTGGTCGCACAACACATTTACGCGCTGGCCATTGACTCGGCCGGGCGGCAATGGCTGGGCACAGACAAAGGCGTCAGCATACTTGACGGCGAAAGCTGGACGAACTACGGCCCGGCGGATGGGTTGGCCGGCGACCGGGTGCAGGCCGTGGCGATTGAAGCCATCGTTCCTGATTTTTCCGGCGCGTGGCAATCCATCGACCGCAACTTTCCGTTTGACCTGACTCTTGTTCAAAATGGAACGCAGTTGAGCGGCTGGCACTGCGCCACTCTAATCGATGGCTCCCGCACCGACTGCCAGCCGATTGACAGCCCGGCCCCTTCCATTGAGGGTAGCATCGAAGGCGATTCCGCCGCGCTTCGTTTTGTTAGCGGTTACAGCAGAGCGGCCGGGCAGGCCACGCTCACCCGCACCGGCGACAGCCTGACCTGGACGATCACCCAACCGCCCGCCGCCGAATTTTACCTGCCCCGGCAGGCCGTCCTCAAAAAGGCTTTAAAGTTAGATTAACTCTGTTCCAG
>CAYOXS010000137.1:0-13990 GCA_964407935.1 uncultured Caldilineaceae bacterium | reverse complement strand
GCCGGCCTGAAAGACCCCAAACGCCCCATTGGCACCTTTATCTTTTTAGGGCCAACCGGCGTGGGCAAAACCGAACTGGCCAAAACGCTGGCAGAATTTATGTTTGGCAGCGAAGACGCGCTGGTCAAACTCGACATGAGCGAGTTTATGGAACGACACAACGTGGCCCGGCTGGTCGGTTCACCGCCCGGTTATGTGGGCTACGAAGAAGGCGGCCAACTGACCGAAGCGGTCCGCCGCCGGCCCTACAGCGTTATCCTGTTTGACGAGATTGAAAAGGCGCACCCGGAAGCCTTTAACACGCTGCTCCAGATTATGGAAGATGGGCATTTGAGCGACGCCAAAGGCAAAAAGGTTGATTTCAGAAACACTATCCTGATTTTGACCTCTAACGTGGGCGCCGACCTGATTAAGCGTGAAACCAGCCTGGGCTTCAATATCAAACGCGAAGAAGAAATATCGGAAGAACAGGCGTATCAGAAAATGCGCAAAAAAGTGATGGATGAAATGGAACGCACCTTCCGGCCAGAATTCCGAAACCGGTTGGATGGCACCATCATTTTCCGGGCGTTGAGCCGCAAGGAAATTGGCGAAATTGTTGAACTGCTGGTGGCTCACGTTCACGAACTGCTCAAAGAACACGAAATCAAACTGACCATCACCGACGAAGCCAAATACCTGCTGGCCGAAGAAGGCTACGACCCCGACTTTGGGGCGCGGCCGCTGCGCCGGGTGATTCAATACAGAATTGAAGACGCCCTTTCAGAAGGAATTTTGGCTGGAAAATTCAGCGCCGGCGATACTGTTGAAGCCGCGGCGGAAGATGGAAAAATTGTATTCAATGTGACTGAGTCGGCAACACAGGCAACTGACAAACCGATTCCGGAAGTTGCGGCTTAAGTTTTTTCGTTTGGCCTCAAAAAACCCTACATGCTTGTAGGGTTTTTTTTTAGCCTGCGGCCAAAACTGAAAATTCGGCGGGGCGGGTTTCACGCTGAAAGCGGAGTCCAAAACTGTAGTTTTGGACTCATGCCACAAACTTTTAGAAACCGGGGCAGGAAAACACTCTAATTCCTGACTCCTGACCCCTGAATTCTATTTTCAAAGGAGAATTTATGTCAAACAAAATGGGTGTCGGCATTGTGGGTTGTGGGAACATTGCCGAAGCTTATGCCCAAAACCTGGTAACCTACCCACAAATCGAACTGATTGGAGTCACCGATATTGACAACCGGCGGGCCACCGAGCTGGCCGCCAAATTCAACTGCCGGGCCTATCCCTCGCTGGACAGCATGCTGGCCGATGAGCGCATTGAGCTGGTGGTCAATTTGACCATTCATCATGCGCACAAAGAGGTAGTGGCCCAATGCCTTGAAGCCGGCAAGCACGTCCACAGCGAAAAACCGCTGGCCCTGACCTACGAAGATGCCCGCGAGCTGGTAACATTGGCCAGCGAAAAAGGGCTGCGGCTGGGCTGCTCGCCCTTTACTTTTATGGGTGAAGGCCAGCAAACCGCCTGGAAAGTCATCCGCGAGGGGCGGCTGGGGCCGGTGCGGCTGGCTTACGCCGAGGTCAACTGGGGCCGTATTGAAAGCTGGCACCCCGCCCCGGCGCCGTTTTATCAGGTTGGCCCGTTGTTTGATGTGGGCGTGTATCCGCTCACCCTGCTCACAACGATGTTCGGCCCGGCCCGCCGGGTTTCGGCGTTTGGCACAATTTTAAAGGCCGACCGGCTGACCAAAGCCGGGGAGCCGTTCCAGGTGACCACCCCGGATTTTGTTGTTGCTGCTGTTGAGCTGGCCAACGGCACGCTGGCCCGATTAACCTGCAACTTTTACGTTGGGTTTCACAACAAGCAAAAATCCGGCATTGAATTTCACGGCGATGCGGGTTCGTTGTACCTGTCTACCTGGCACGATTTCAACGGAACTGTGGAATACGCCGAGTTTGGCCAGGAATACCAGCCGGTGCCGTGGATCAAACCGCCGTTTGATGGTCCGCGCAAAGTGGAGTGGGGCCGGGCGGTGCTGGATATGGCCCAGGCCATTACCGAAGGCCGGCCGCATCGGGCCACCGGCGAGCAAGCAGCGCACGTGGTTGAAATTCTGTGCGCCATTTCCAGTTCGATGGAAACCCAACAACCCGTCACCATTGAATCAGAATTTACCCCACCCCGGCCAATGGAGTGGGCCATGGAGGATCAACAATGAGCAATCTGCCAATTGCTGCCCAAATGTATACTGTTAGAGACGCCTCTGCCCAGGATTTTCCGGGCACACTCAAACGCGTCGCAGAGCTGGGATTTAGCGGTGTTGAACTGGCCGGCACGTTTAATATGGATACCGCCGCGCTGGCCCAACTGCTGTCGGATTTGGAACTGCGCTGCGTGAGCGCGCACGTGCCGTTATCTGATCTGAAATATCGGCTCCAGCAGCAAATTGAAACCTACCGCGCGCTGGGGGCAACCTATCTGGTCTGCCCGTGGCTGGCCCCGGATGAACGCGGCGACGAGATCACTTACCGCGAGCTGGCCAAACTGCTCAACCGGGTTGGGGCAGAATGCCGGGCCAACGGCCTGCAACTATGCTACCATCACCACGATTTTGAGCTGCGAAAATTTGCCAGCGGCTCCGCGCTCGATATATTGTTGCAAGAGACCAGCCCGGAAAACCTCCAGCTTGAAGCCGACACTTACTGGCTGAAATATGGCGGTGAAAACCCGGCCGCGTATATTTCAAAATGGGTCGGGCGGGTGCCGCTGCTCCATTTAAAAGACATGACCCGCACCTCACCGCCCACCTTTGCCGAGGTTGGCAGCGGCACGCTGGATTGGGCCTCTATCTTTAAAGCGGCGGAAACGGGCCGCACCCAGTGGTACATTATTGAACAGGATATTTGTCCCGGCGACCCGTTTGACAGCCTGCGGACCAGTTTGGAGAACTTGCAGCAGATGCTGGCGTAGTAAAAACAAAAAAGCCGGGAAACACCCGGCTTTTTCTTTTCAGTGTTTTGTGCTGATTACATTGGGCTGCTTATGTCATTCTGAGCGACCAATGGGAGCGAAGAATCCCCCGGAACCCGGTCGAACATATAAAATTGCGGGGACTCTTCGCTTCGCTCAGAGTGACATTTGTAAACGTACTGTTCTTTTTAACGGTTCGTATGAACGCGCTTCAAATTGATTGAGTGTGAGATTCCTGCAAAAGCTGGATCACTTCCAGCAAATGGCTGGAGCTAAACGGCTTGGTCAGGCAGGCATCGGCCCCCAGCGAGCGAGCCCGGGCTGTTTCTTCTTCCTGGCCAATGGCCGTAACAATAATCACCGGAATATCAGCTACATCGGGATCGGTTTTGGCGGCCTGCAAAAACTCGTAGCCGTCCATTACCGGCATAGAAATATCGCACGTGACCACATCGGGCTTGTGCAGTTTCAACGTTTGCAGCCCTTCCCGGCCATCGGCGGCTTCCATTACGGTGTAGCCAGCCATCTGCAACATTCTGGAAATGAGCCGCCGAATATGCAATGCATCATCAATAATAAGAATTCTTGCTGTCACAGTTTTTCCGGTTACGCAAAACTTTGTTGGGCTTCAACCTGTGAGGGATGAATCGAAAAGACCCGGTCCAGCATTGTCAACCTGAATACCACTTGTGCTTGTGGCTGCGCGCCACACAATACCATTTGGCCGTGCGTTTCATTGGCCATCCGCAGGCCGCTGACCAACGCTACCAGCCCGGCGCTATCGATAAAAGGCACTTTTTCCAGGTTGACGATAATCTTCAGATGGCCGTCTCGCAGCAGTTGGGAAATTGAGTTTTTAACATCAGTACAGGTTCTGGCGTCGAGCCGGCCATCAAGGTCAACCAGAGTAATATCCCGGTCAAGCAACTGATGCGATACTTTCATTGTAATACGTTCTTTCAGCTTTTAGCCAGGGTGCCGAGCGCTTCGTCAACGTCATCGTGGATTTCAAACACACGATCAAACATAGTCAGCTCAAACAGCAGGCGCGCCTGCGATTGCGGCGCGGCCAGCTTGAGGTTGGCTGCCTCGCCGCCCAGAGTTTTCAGGCCGGATACCAGCGCCGCCAGGCCAGAACTGTCGATAAACGGAACCTGGTGCAAATCAACAACGACCTGGGTTACGCCCTGTTCGGCCAGGTTTCTGAAGGTTTGTTTGGCATCCTCCGCAGAGCGAGCATTCAACGCACCGTTAAACAAAACAACACTCACATCTGGTGATACCGATTTGGTTACAATTTCCATCGGTTCCTCCTGCCCGTTACCGGGCAAACTGTAGAATTTTACTGCACGTTAATGATTTGTTGGAAATGGGGTAGAAATGACGGGTTCATTGTAATCGTTATGGAAATTCCATGCAATTTACGGGCCGGCTATTTTTGACTGGGCAAGAATTTGATCAAGTGCCAGTGATTCCCATCATCTGGATCGCATTCGTAAGACACAACATCCATAATTTGCCGCACAATGTGTAATCCGTAGCCGCCCTCGCGCAGGTTATTGGGGTCTGCCTGCGGTTGAGGAATGGTGTTTGGATCAAACCCTTTGCCGGTGTCGTAAATGTCTAGCTGAACGCCGTTATTGAGCAGCGTAACCTGCCCCTTAATGTGGCCGGTGCTGTGGGCGTAGGCATGTTTAACAATGTTTGTGCAAATCTCAGAAATGGCCAGTTCAATGAGGTAGATGAAATCATCGCCGCGTGACCCGCCCGGCAGCCCGGAAAGTTCGCGGCAGGAACTGGCCACTTTTTGAGAGATTTCGCTGAGATAATCCATGTTGGCCGGGTAATTAAAATTGATGGTTTTAACCACGGTTGAAATATTCTGCGGGGTACTGCTTTCAGAACGGGTGAGCGTTTTTAAAACCAGCAGCGTGGCGTCATCCTGCCAGGCCGCATTGCGTCGAAAACTGTTGACCTCGGCCTGAATGAATTGCTGCAACGCTTCGGGGGGGTCGCCGCCCCGGGATTCAACAATGTAGCTGAGCCGGTTCAATCCAAAAAAATCCTGGTTGGGCGATTGAGCCTCGGTGATGCCATCGGTGTACAATACCAGCGTATCGCCCGCTCCCAGCTCGATGGTGCGCGAGCGGTTTTCTGGCAGGTTAAAAATGCCAATGGGCAGCGAGGTGGCCTTGAGTTGCTCAATCTTTTGTGTTTTGGCCCGCCACAACAGCACCGGGGTGTGGCCGGCGCTGGCATACGTCAGCTTGCCCTCATAGGTGTCGAGCGTGGCCACAAAGACCGTTACAAATGACTCGGCCCGGCTCAAATCCGGGTACAGCAGGTTGTTGGCCAGTTGAATGATTTTGTGCGGCGGTTCGCCGCGCATGGCCTCTACCCGCAGCATGGTCCGCGTCACAGAGGTGAGCATAGCGGCCGGGATGCCCTTGCCAGAAACATCGCCCATGACAATGGTCAGGTGCCGGTCATCAAGCGTGATAAAGTCATAAAAATCGCCGCCCACCTCAGAGGCCGGCGTGGCCGAAACCGACATGGAAATCCCACCCATCTGCGGCAATTTTTTGGGCAGCAGGCTTTCCTGAATTTCGGCGGCAATTTCCAGCTCGCGGCTGATGCGCTCTTTGACCAGCAGTTTGTGGTGGGTTAAATGGTTGTTGATGATGGTGCTCAACTGCTGGGCCAGCGCCGCCAGCAGTTTTACATCGCCGGCGTTGAACCCGCGTGTTGTTTTGTTGATTAAGCCAAAGGCCGCCTGCATTTCATCTTCTGGCACAACCAGCGGGGTAACGAGCAAATTTTGCACCGTGGCGGGGCATTCCACCCAAAACTGGCGGCAGCTTTCTGGCGTGTTATGCAGGGTAATCCGCCGGGAATCGCCAATGGTGTGTAGCAGATTGGGGCTGCATACTTCTTGAAGACTGGTCTCCTGCATGGTCACGCACAACAGCGAGTCGGGTCGATCGAGCAAAATGAAGCCATCTTCGGTATGAGCCACTTTTTTAACTTCGAGCAGGATGGATTTCAGCACCGAAGTTAAATCGGTGGTCAGGGCCAGGTTATCCGTAACCCGAAAGATCAATTCCAACTGATCCCATGCGCCAATCAGCTCATCAGTCATGGACTGCATGGTGTAAAAATCGATGACACGCTCAAGAACATCGTCAACCACCCACCGCAACAGCGACTTGTAATGTTCGGTTACGTTGGGGGAAAACAGATAGCCTTCGGTTTGATTTTTGTAGACAATCGGGGCAATCAACGCCGGTGGGTGGGGCAAAAAAGCTGGCCCGTTACCGGAAATTTGGGAGGTGATGACCGGCTCAAGGGGGGAAACATCCACCCTGGCCGGATTGGCCACGGGCAGCCCCTCGACGTTAAACAACAGCAACGGCGCACCGGTAATCATGTGCCAGTGTTTAGCAACGTTATTGAATAATTCCGGGTGTTGACGAATAACTGACTCGAGCATCAATCTCCGTTCTAAACTGCGGCTTGCCGATTCATTATACCATATTTTCCGCCTCTGTGAAGAGGCTGCGGATTTTCGTTAGCCGGAGGAATTGCCCCTCAAAGACACTGTGCTATAATGACCACTTGTACCTTTGATTGACGAGGAGAAGAAATGCCATCCCCTACCGATCCCATTTTGTTTGCCTTTGGGCCATTTGCTATCCGCTGGTATGGCGTGCTGATTGTACTCGGCGTGCTGTTGGCGTCTTATGTGGCTACGCTCGAGGCCAAACGCCGCCGCGAAGACCCGGAACATGTGTGGAATTTGCTCATCTGGCTGCTGATTTTTGGCATTATCGGCGCGCGTATTTACCACGTCCTATCCACGCCGTCGGGAGCCAGCCGCGGTTTTAACTACTACTTTTTTGAACAACCTTTCACCACCGTGACCATTTTTGGCGCGGCGATACCCTTCCCTACCGCGCTGATGATCTGGGAAGGCGGCATCGGCATATTTGGCGCATTAATCGGCGGCGTGCTGGCCATGATCATCTACTGCCGCCGCAACCGCCTGAACGCCTGGCGCTGGATGGATATTTTTGCGCCGGGTATGCTGCTGGGCCAGGCCGTTGGCCGCTGGGGCAATTATTTTAACCAGGAACTGTACGGCCCGCCCACCGATCTGTCGTGGGGTATTCTCATTACCAATGTTAACCAGCGCATCCCGCCGTACAACGATCTGACCACCTACCCGCTCACCACCACCTTTCACCCCGTATTTTTGTACGAGTCGCTGTGGAATGTGCTGGGCTTTGTGTTGATCATTTGGCTGAGCCGCAAGTACGCCGGCAAACTCCTCGATGGGGATGGCCTGTCGATGTATCTGGTGTGGTATCCGCTTGGCCGTATTCTGGTAGAAATGCTGCGCCCGGACGCGTGGACCCTGTCGGGGATTCCAACGGCCCAAATTGTGAGTATTGTGTTGATTTTGGTTGGCCTGGGCATGTTCTGGTATCGACGCCGCAACCCGCAATTGGCTACCAATTTTGAAAGTCACCCCACCGCCCAGCCCAAACGCCGGCGGCCCGCGCGGCGATAGCATTTGACACGGCAAACGCGACAGGACTATAATCGATCTGTTTTGCGCAATGACAATTTAAACTAAAGGGTTTAATTCTTAGCAATGGAACGACGGACAATCAGTGTTTTTATTGGAATTTTACTTCTGACCGCATTTTTGGTTTGGGTGGTTACGGCCAACATGCAATACACCCTAACCGGCGCCTCAGACGAAGTACTGCCATCCTGGGCGGCTTTTTTGCCGTGGCAGGGCGAACAACAACGCAGCATTAAAGTTCACCAGGGGCTGGACTTGCAGGGCGGCCTGCAAGTTGTGTTAGAAGCCGATATGCCGGCCGGCCAGGAACTGCAAGAAGGCTCAATGGAAGCCGCCCGGGTTATTGTCGATAACCGGGTCAACGGGCTGGGCGTTACCGAGCCGCTGGTTCAGTTACAGGGCGAAAACCGGATTATTGTTGAACTCCCCGGTATTTCTGATCCCGAACTGGCCATCAGCACTATTAAAGAGACCGGTCTGCTGGAATTTGTCGACGCCGGTTCTATGCCCATTCCCGATGGTATGGCCATTACCACCAGTTTGGGCGGCCCGCGCACCGCAGAAGGTCAGCTTAGTGCTACCTCCACCGCCACCGGCACGGAAAGAGTATACGAAACCGTGATTACCGGCGGTGATCTGGCCGCGGTGAGCAATGCCGGAATCAACGCCAACACCCGCCAGGTTGAAATCAACTTCAGCCTCACCTCTGAAGGCGGCAAAAAGTTTGGCGATTACACCGGCGCAAATGTTGGCAAGTACCTCTGTATCGCCATCGACAAAATTGTGCTTTCCTGCCCGGTGGTCAATGCCCGCATCAATGATAACGGCGTTATCACGCTGGGCAGTTCTCCGCTGGAAGAAGGGCAGGCGCTGGCCATTCAGTTGCGCTACGGCTCGCTGCCGGTGCCGCTGAAAGTGGTTGAAAACCGCTCGGTGGGGCCAACTCTGGGACAAGACTCGGTGCAGCGCAGTATTCGCGCCGGCACGGTGGGGCTGATCATTGTGTTGCTGTTTATGGTCATTTACTACCGGCTGCCCGGCTCGGTGGCGGCGCTGGCCATGATCATTTACGGGCTGCTCAACTTTGCCCTGTACAAACTCATCCCGGTCACCTTAACCCTGCCGGCCATCACTGGCTTCATCGTGTCGATTGGCATGGCGGTTGACGCCAATATTCTGGTATTTGAACGGATGAAAGAAGAGTTACGCAGCGGCAAAAGCCTGAAATTTGCGATGGAACTGGGCTTCAATCGCTCATGGCCGTCCATCCGAGACTCAGCCATCAGCACGCTCATTACCTGCGCCATTCTGTTCTGGTTTGGCTCAAACTTTGGCGCGAGCATTGTCAAAGGCTTTGCCATTACGCTGGCGCTGGGTGTTTTAACCAACATTTTCACCGCCATCACCGTAACGCGCACCTTTTTGCGCTTCATGCTTGGCCTCACCGGCGAGTCGCTCAAAAACAACGGCTTGTTGATCGGCTATGCGCCCCAAACCGACGAAAAACAGGCGCCGGCCTCGGCTAACTGGCTGCTCAACATTGTTGGGTTGCGGCGATACTACTACATTTTCTCGGCCGTAGTTATTGGCTTGGGGCTTATTGCCATGACGGTGTCAACCATTCAGGTTGGCACGCCGCTCAAACCCAGCATCGATTTTACCAGCGGGTCGCTGATGGAACTTCAGTTTGACCAACAGCCCACCCCGGCCCAGGTGCGCAATATTTTCACCAGTTTCTCTTACCAGGGCGCCGATTTTAAAGACACTTCCGTTACCACCGCCGAACAGTTGGGCAGGCAAACCATTCTGGTGCGCTCCAAATACCTGGATGATCAGGCCAAAAGCCAGATTCAGGACCAGCTCAGCAGTAAGCTGGGCAACTTCACCGAACTCCGTTTCGACTCGGTTGGGCCGGCTATTGGGCAGGAAGTAACCCGGGCCGGTATTTACGCGGTGCTGGCCGCGTCAATCGTCATTATGCTCTTTTTGGTGCTGGCCTTCCGTTCCGTGCCAAATCCCATCCGCTACGGGGTGGCCGCCATCGCGGCGCTGTTCCACGATATTCTGGTGGCAGCCGGCGTCTTCGCCATTTTGGGGATGCTGCGCGGCTGGGAGATGGACGCCTTGTTCCTGACGGCCATTCTCACGGTTATCGGCTACTCCGTACACGATACAATTATTGTGTTTGACCGCATCCGCGAGAACCTGCCCCGCTACCGCACCGAGCGGTTTGACACGGTCTGCAATCGCAGCCTGCTGGAAACGATGGCCCGCAGTTTGGGCACCTCAATCAGCACTATCTTTACCATTATGGCTCTGCTGGTATTTGGTGGTTCAACCATTACCGAATTTGTGGCCATTATGCTGGTGGGGATTATGACCGGAACGTACTCGTCAATTTTCACCGCGGTGCCAATTCTGGTTTCGTGGCAGTACGGCGAATTTGGCGCTTTTATCCGCCGCATCTTTGGTCGCAGCACGCCGGCGGCTAACGTCCAGGCGTAACGCCTGGCCTCTCTTCAACAAAAAAGGTTCCCGCAGCGGGAACCTTTTTTATTTTGGCTATCAATTATGCTAAAACCCATTCTGCGGGTAACTGACAAAAAATGTCGTTCCCTCTTCCGGTGAGGTGGTAAAAGCAGCCTGGCCGTGCAAATAGCGCTCGGTGAGCAGTTTGATGCTGTACGTGCCCAGGCCGCGACCGGCCCCCTTGGTTGAGAACGAGCGCTGGAACACCTGCAACTGCACGTGGCGCGGCATAAACGTGGGGTTATGCACCCAAAATTCAACCCAATCGTCGGCCACGCCGCGACAGCCTACGGTCACTGCGTCGCCGGGGTGGCTGGCCTCGAGCGCGTTTTTGACCATATTGCCAACTACCCGGCCCAGCAGCACCCGGTCGCTGACCAGATCAAACGACTCGGCGTTGATGTCAATTTTAAGCTGCCGGTTGTGGGCAACTTCGTGGCTCCGGTACAGATTGGTGACTTCCCCCAAAAATACCAGTGACTCGATGGCTACCGGTTTCACCTGTAAATCGTCCGTTTCGGCGGCGGACAGCAGCCTTTGGGCCTGAATTTCGTCCACCAGCCGGTCGGCCAGGGAGTAGACCATCCCCTTGAGTTCGTCAAGTTCCTCCGGGGTGGCGTCCTGCAGCAGTTCAGAAACGCCCTGCAATCCACCAGCCGTGTTCAAAATATCGTGAAAGAAAATGCGCTCCAGCGCGCGCCGGCGCTTTTCGTGGCTGATATCCTGTACCGCAAACAACGAGTAAATACCGCCATATTGCCGCAGCGGGGTGGCCCACACCCGCAAATCCAGCGAACACCCACTCTGCTGCGTAATCCGGCACTCCAGCACCGACTCTTTACCGCGCAGGCTGGAAATAATGGCATTGACCGCGCCGCAGGTTTTGCAAAATTCGGTGGTGCCGCAGCCGCCCTCGCTTTCTATCGCGTGGATACAATTGAGCACCTCGCCGGGGCGCTGCCCGTGAAGGCTGGATTCATCGTCCACGTTAATTATTTTGGTCAGGGCTTTGTTGGCAAACACAATCTGCCGCTGCTCGTTCAAAATCAGAAAAGCATCGGGCACGGCATCAAACAGTTCGTGAACCAGCTTTAACTCCGAAAAATATTCGGCCTGCTGTTCAAGCAGTACGGCGTCGGCTCTTTCAGCCGGGGCATATTCAGTGGGCAAAGTTGCGGCAACCATAGAAACCTCCAAATATCAGCTGACGATTGACTAGTTACCTGAATTAATCGGCAGCTCGGATCGATTCTTGAGGAAAAATCACCAGCGCGGCAGCCACTTCATCGGCAGCGAGTTTGATTTCCGGACCTTCGGGCATAATGTTTTACAGCAGCAGCACGGCCACAGTGTGGATGAGCAGGCCAACCAGCCCGCCCACCAGCGTGCCGTTAATGCGGATAAATTGCAGATCTTTGCCAACCTGCAACTCAATTTTGCGAGAGGTAGCCTCGGCGTCCCAGCCGATGATAGTTTGGGTAATCAACTGGCCGACCTCGTCGCCATAGGTTCTGATGAGATAACCGGCGGCGTTTTCGGCCCAGCGGTTGACCTTTGCCTGCAACAACTCGTCCTGGGCCAACCCGGCGGCCAGGCGCACAATTCCGCCCCCGATTGTTTCTCGCAGTTTTGAATTCTGGTCAGAACTGTGATCGAGCAGCCAGCTTTTAATATCAATCCAGAGCGATGACGAAAATTCCTGCACCAGCGGCGAGGCCAAAAACTCCTCTTTCCAGGCTTCACCCTGCGCCAGCACCTCCGGCGACGTTTTGAGCTGGTCGATGAAATTTTGCAGCAATTCGTTGAATTTTTGGTGAAACGGGTGTTCGGGGTTTTCCCGGGCCTCGCGCAGCGTTTCCTCAATCGACCCGACAAAACGCTCATATATTTTTTTATCGATGGCCTTTGGCAGCCACCACGGAGATTCGCTGCTGATGTAAGCCTGGATAACCTCCCGGTTTTCTTCCAGCAGGTTGGTGATGAGCCTGACCACGCCGTAGCGCAAATCCTGCTGGCGGTTGCCGCCCACCAGCACCGACAGCAAATTGCCGGTTAACGGGGCCACCTGCACCGATCGCGCCTGAGCAATCAAACTCTGTTCAATCAACTCCTGCACATCTTCATCTTTAACCACCTGCAACCCGCCGCGCAAAGCCACGGTCACAAATTCGGCCACGGCCTGGCTGTTACCCGGCTGGCCCAGCCACGCCGCCGCCGTGCGAGCCACGCCGGCCTTTTTTAGCCGCTCGGCAATCACATCCTCGGAGAGAAAGTTACTCTGCACAAACTCGCCAAAACTGTGGGCCAGGCTGTCCTTTCGGCGCGGGATGATGGCTGTGTGCGGGATGGGCACGCCCAGCGGGTGCCGAAATAACGCCGTCACGGCAAACCAGTCGGCAATTGCCCCAACCATCGCCGCTTCGGCGGTGGCCCGGACAAACCCCACCCACGGGTACAACTCCTCAAACAGCGACGCCGCCACAAAAATCAAAGTAGCCAGCAGCAGCAGCGCCGTGGCAATTATTTTGGTGCGGCGCAGTTCGGCCAGCTTGTCGGCCCCGTTAACAAATGGAAACGACCCCGGCTCAGAATGTGTTGACATACAAAATCCAGTCCCAAAATTTATGCACCCTAAAAGATAGCCACTGCCGGCCAAAAAGTCAATGCCGCACAAGTCCAAATTTCCTATTTTGCTTCGGGCCGGTTTGGGTTATCTTGATAATGTTAAATTTGTAAATTAACAACCCAGCAGGTTCGCCGGAATGAAAAGTATTTTGCTCGTCTGCACCCGTTCAAACATTGATACCCCGCTCCGCCGCAGCCTGGCCCACCTGGCCAACTCGTGCCAGGTTGAAATTGTGGCCGATGGCTACGCCGCTTTCAAAGAATTGAGTGAACGGGCGTTCAATCTGGTCATCATTGATTTTGAAATTGGCGAAATTGATGGCCTGGAGCTGGCCGAAAGCGTCTCGTACATTGACCCGGATGTGCCGGTGATTTTAATGCTGGGCCAACTCCACAAAGCCATGTGGGGCGAAGCGCGTACGCTCAACGCCAGTCCGATTTTGCGGCCGTTCAAACCGCTCACTTTTTTACGGCTGGTCGATACTCTGTTGCACCACCATCTGGAACGATTCCGCGACCTGTCTGAGGCGCTGCAAACTGTATTGGCGTCGCTGGCCGAACTGCCCGGCGTGGCCAGCGCTTTTTTGGCCGCCGCCGATGGCCAGACTCTGCTGGCGGCCAACCCGCCCGAGCCGGAATACCTGGCAGCTTTGGGGCAGTTGGCCGCCGCGCCTCCCGGCCCCGATGCTCCCGGCCAGCCGCTGCTGGCGCTCAACCCCGCCGAACAAGACCACGAACTGCTGGTGTTGCCGGTGCTGGAAAATTTGGTGCTGGCCGTGCTGGCGTCGTCTGCTGCGGCCAACGTAGAGCCAAAGCTGGCCCAGGCCATCCGGGCCATGCGCCAGGCTGTTGGCCGGCACTCCGCAGCCCAGGCTGATGACGCGCCGAACACCCCGGCCGGTCACCCCACAGTTATTCCCGTCCGGCTCAATCGCGAGCCGGCCGCCGCCAGCCCGCCGCCCGTCGAGGCCGGCGTTGATGACGTGGCCGTGAATTGGGCCATTTTATCCGGCAACGCCGATACCCTCACCCGCCTGCGTGATATTCTCTCCCGCTGAACCGGATTTCCAACCATTTTTTTGTAACTACTTCGGCAATGTTAAATTAACATAACCCGTTATTGTCACCCCCACCCCCTGCCCCCTTCCACCCTTCGGGTACTTCATCCCCCAGGGGAGAAGGGGGATAATCATCGGTGTGTTGACGGGGGGCGTTGCCGCCCGGCAAAACACCAAAACAATTATCCCCCACCCCCGGCAGGGGGAGGGGCGGGGGGGGGGGGTGAA
>CAYOXS010000136.1:0-14153 GCA_964407935.1 uncultured Caldilineaceae bacterium | reverse complement strand
CGCAAGATTCTTGATTTAGAAAATATGCGTGGCATCGTAATGGCAGAAGTTGGTGAATTAGACCTTTTGCTTGACCAGATAATTACACTTGGCCTAGAAGGTTTGTCAGATGACCAACGTTTATCAATTTTCAATGGGTTTCATAAGAACGCAACTAAACAAAATGAGGGTTATACGCAAGCTTTGGTTACGTTTATCGGAAGCCCAGATACCATAGGTATGCTCGCTCTTTGTGATAGCGATAAACGTTGGCAAAATTTCAAGCGTTTGTGGAAAGTTCATGAAAAGTTAAAGACAAGAGAAAAAGTAGGGGATTATGTTCAAGAAGTATTGCGTCCTCGAAACTTTCTGGCTCATGGGAAGTCCGAACTACATGAGAGCGGTGGGTATCTTTTTCATTATCGAGGTAACGAATATCACTTTGATAATGCTGCCAGCTTGGAACTCCGGCAAACGATATTAAGATACAAAAGTACATTTTTGAGTCTCATTGATCTAATGAAATAAATTCCCTCCTGTTGGTAAATGGCATCCCCCCGCCGGCAGCGGGTTTGAACGTAAAGTCCGCCCAGGAATCAAACAGCCTCAGCGGTCTTCGCTGAGGCTGTTGCTTTGATCTATCGCGCCGCTTTACGGCGGCTTTAAAAGAAAAAACCCCCATTTTCAGGGGGTTTAATCAAAAATCAGGTGGTAAACCATTCAATCGAACAATTGAACGGTTTTGAATAGAGCACGTGCAGACACTTTGTCTGGCGTGCTTTTTTTGTGCCTGGGCGGGTAATTATGAAACACAACTTGCGTGACGTGTTGTTTTCTGACCGTGATTTTGAAGATTTTAAGCGATTTCTGGCGCTGCTAAAGGGTCTGGGCCGATGGGTTTTGGCAAAACTAAAGGATTTGTGCTGCTGATGATGGCCGCCGCCACCGTATTTGCCGCCAGAGCTTCGGCGCAAATTGGGCAGGAAAATACCGCCTGGCAGCTTGTCTGCAATGGCGGCGTCCAGGCACCCGGCTTTGCCGGTGACGGTGAACTGGCTACCGGCCCGGATATTAACGACGATCCCAACGGGTGCTCGTGGGCTATCGGCGCGCCTAACTGGGATAACGGCGATTTCAATGACTTCTTTGAATTTCAATCACCCTGGATGGAGTTTTCTAACCCGGTGTCAACCCTTCAGTTTGCCGCCTCATATCGAATGAATACCGAGAGTGGCTGGATTTTCCATGGCGACAATGCCCGGCAGTTCTGTATGGATGTCGGTTTGGAATATTCCGTTGACGGCACGGATTATGTGGACTGGTACCAGAAATGGATTGGCGGCTATGGCCTGCCGGAGTCACCATTGCACAGTTACAAATATCCGCCGCTGTTGGCCAACCAATGGCACACCCCTGAAAACGGCTACGGTTTATCTGAAAACATCTACGTGCCGGGAGCAACCCGCGCCCGCTTCATTTTTCGCTTTAACCGGTCCGTCTGTTGGGACACCCCCGAAGCGGAGACGCCCAACCCGTATTTCTTCACCATCGATAACCTGGGCATCCGGGGTGTCGGCAGCATGCCCACGGCGACACCCACCGTACCAACTCCAACGGCCACCCTGGTGGTCACAACAACGCCGGAAGTCGCCCTGGATTGTGAACACGTAGATTTAACTCAATCCTCAGCCGGGTTCAGCCCGGTAACGGCAGCATGCGGCACCTACGGGCAGTATGTGCCTGGTTCCGGGTTTCAGTCATTACAGCTCAATCCTAATTGTGTTTATGGCCAGTACCTTACGGGGTTAGCCATCCAAAAGCCGTTTCAAAGCGAAAATGTTCGGGAAGTAACCCTGCACTTTGATACCGCACCCAATTATTACAATGGCAACGGTGGCATGTTCGAGACTTCCTATCAAACAGAGGCCATCGGAAACGATTTGAGACTTTATGATTTTGGTGACGATTACATCGAGAGCACCCTGCGATTTCAAGTGGAAGCATACAACCAGGTGACATTGCAAAGCTACGATTTTTGTACGCTTGCATCTGCCACCCCGACCCCCACTCCGACACCTTCATCTGGCTGTCCGGTAGGATTTCACCCAAGCCCGGCAATTGCCTGGCTAACGTATACCGGCATTGATCCAACCTATCCAAATATCAATGCCATAAACGATGGTTCGGGAGCGTGGGGCAATTTGGGTTTCACTTCCGGCGGTTCCGTGACACTTGGGCCTTTTGATGGTTATCGCGTTTGTGGGGTTTCTGTCTGGAGTTCACGTCATAGCGGCAATGTTTCAGATACGCGGGTAAGCGAAGTTTTGGTTGATGGGCAACTCGTCTCATTCGGCGGGCCTTTGGCTGATACCTGTGTCAGTTGTTCGGAAGAACAAAATTACGCTTTCGGGCAATGCTACACTCAGCCGCAATCCAGCAAAGTTACGTTTGACTCGTCTTCTTCGACGGGGTTTGCAATTTATGAAGTCCAATTCTGTGTACAAGATATTAACGATCCAACACCCCCTACCCCAACCCCCAGCGCCACCACAACACCCCCAACCCCCACCAAAACACCGATCACCTACGCCACCCCAACGCCAACCCGCACGCCAGCCACCACGCCCACGGTACCGGGTTGTGTGGCCTGTGCCACAGCCGGCCCCACCTGGACACCTGGGCCGACCTGGACGCCCGGCCCGACCTGGACGCCCGAACCCATTGCCATTTCCGCCACGGTTAATATTACCGCCAACGTCTCCATTACGGTCACGACCGGCGGTGAAGGCAGCGGCCCCGGTGAGGGCTGGGGTTGGCTCGATTTCTTGGCGTTTCTGGTCAGCCAGCTCTTCAGCTTTTTAATGTTTCTGCTTACGCCCATCATCGACATCATTTACTTTTTGATGTGGCTCATCACCAAAATTGTTGAGCTGGTCTCCGCGCTGTTGTGGCCATTGTGGTGGGCCTTTGATTTTATCCTCACCCTGATCACCGGTATGGTCACAGATATTGAGACGACACCGCCGGCTGCGCCGCTGGAATTGGGCGAGTTTGGCGCAGGCTATGCCCTGGTGCGCACGATGCTGGCCTCAACGCCGTTTGCGGCCCTGGTCTATCTGGTCAACGGGCTGCTCTGGTTTGTTTTTATCCGCTGGGCAATTGCTCAATTTTCTAACCTGACGTGAGGTATACCGTGGCCGAACCTTTGGTATCAACTTCAGCGATAACTATCACCATACCCCAATATGTGACCGGCACCACCTATACCAGCCTGGTCAACACGTCCAATGAGATTTTCGCGCCCATCGAGACGGTTGTAGTCAGTTCGACCGGCCTGGTTGACACCGATCCGGTCAGTTTTGCCAACACTATTGTGGCTGATGTGTCGGTGCTGTGGTCGTACCTGGATTATGGCCAGAACTTCGAGCCGGCGCTGGTTTCGTTCAAACTGCTGCTGACCGCCTATTTCACGGTGATGCTGATCAAATTGATTTTGTCGGTGGTGATGTATATCAAAAAACTGGTCGCCAACTGGATATAGCCATGCCCAGACCGCACTACGAAGTGGTAAAAGTTGACCCCAATGCCGCGCCCACGGACGCCCCTTTACCGGAAACCGAACCGGCGACCAAAAGCAATCCCGGCAAAATGCCCTATCTGCTGGCCGGCGGCGGCGCGCTACTGGTGGTGATCTTGTGCGTTTCCGGGTGGCTGGTAGTGCGCATCATCCACGCTGAGGCCAAACCAACGCCGACCATCACGCTGCCCACAATCATCTATGCCACCCCGGCCCGCGCTGAAACCGAGCCAACGGCGACCATTGCGTCCCTGCTCCCGACCGACACCCCGGACATTGAGCGCACCGCGACTTTTGTCGCCGCTATTAACCAGCCGGCTACCGGGCTAAACGACGCTTATCGCATTCTGGTTGGCTCAGTGCTGCTGCAACCTGGCTGCAATGTCACCAATATTGGCTTCGACGCCTCCGGCAGTCGCTATTACCTCCATCTGCCGCCCAATCTGATCATTGCCACCAATCCCGATCTGCAACTGGCCGAAGTTCGCGGCACCATTGCTTATCTGGAGAGCTGTATTTATCCGTTAATTCAGGTGCATTCATTTATGTGGCTGAACGAACTGGCCACGCCGGCCCCACTAGCCGCCACCGCCGTACTAACCGATACACTGTGGCGCGAACCGGCCCAACCCACCCCGCTCAATCCGGCCAGGGCGGCCCAACCCATTCAATATGCCACCCTGACAATTACGGAGACACCGCGGCCAACCTATACCCCCTATCCCACCTATACGCCGTATCCGATCACGACTTACGTGCCTGAGCTGCGCCAATGGCCCACGGCCTGGCCGACCTACACCCCCTATCCCACCCTGACCGCGGCCCCGACCTATACGCCATATCCCACATTGACCAGCACCCCAACCAACACGCCAACACTTACTGCTACCCCAACCCTGACTCCGACCCTGGCGGTTATTCCTACCGAAACAGCAACCGCGACAGCAACCGACACGCCGACGCTCACCCCGACGCCGGTCGAAACAACCGCACCTATAACTGACGCAGTCACCAACAACTAACCCAAGGAGATAAGACAAATGCCGTTCCAATTCCTGACCCTTATCAAAAAGTTCTTTACCCAACCCGAAAGCGAACCAGAGCCGCCTGCTGCCCCACCGGTGATGAGCACGCCGCTCAAAAACAAATCCCGCCACGCCGCCAAACGGAGCAGACGTTCCCGGCGGAAAAACAAAAAATAGGGCCGCTGCCATGCCGACCGCCACCGGGTTTACGTCATCTGTCGATTGGAATAGTCTCATTGGCGTCTTTAACGCCATTATCCGCGTGTTTAATCCGGCGCTGGCGCTGATTATGGCCTTGATGCTGGCTCTGGGCGCGGTGCTATTGGTGCTGGGAGCCGAGCTTTGGGAGCAAAACAAGGACACCGCTCACCGCAAGCACGCCAAATCGGGACGGAAATTCATTGTTAAAAAACCGCAGCATCCGCCGCTCACGCTGTGGCAGCAAATCGCCTGTCTCCTGTTTCCCGGCTTTCGAGCCAGGCTGGCCAAACAACGCTATCAGCGACCACCACAAAAAAACAGGGTGATCCCGCTCGAACCCCGGAACAACACCTCGCCGGCGAGTTCCAGCCGGTCCAAGTCGAGTCAGCGGCAGAAACCCAAGGCAACCTCAACAGGGCGGAAGAAACAGCCAACTCCACCGTCTCAAATCCAAGCGTCACCGGGTCTACCCGGCTCGATGGGTCAGGCGACGGCGCAGCCTGACATTGAAAGCGACCCCGCCGATGATGACGCTCTGCTGCCCGCCAGGTATGCCTTTGGTTTGCCTGTGCCTCAATTTGATCTTGAGGCGGCGCTGGCCAGCCTTGACCAGGATGAGCAGCAGGCGCAACTGGCCCAGGCCCAACTTGAGCAGGAAGCCGCCGAATTACAGCAGGAAATCAGGCCCGGCTTTGGTCTGCCGCTGCCAGATGTGGAGCAAATGATCGACGACCAAACGCGGGCGGCTTACGAGGAACAGGTGCAGGCCCGCGGTGTCCCGCCAGCCGCGTCCAAAACCCAAGCCAGGCCAGCCGCTAAAGCTAAAGCCGCAGCCAAGCCCAAAGCAAAAAAGAGCAAGACCGCCTGGAAAACCGACCTGGACACCTTGCTCACTGTGGCCGTCAAGGATTTAACCGGGCCGGGAAAATTCGGTGGCAGCACGCCTTACGATGTGGCTGATTTTATGGTGCGGCATCATTACACCGGCCCGGCTCGCGGTAAAAACAAAGCCCGCGGTGAATTTCTCAGCCGGTTGCAAGTGCTGTTACAGGACAAAGAAGCCGAGCGGCGGGCCGCTGACGCCGGGCAGCTCAACGCCAAAGCCGCCGAACTGCAAGCGGAAGGCTGGCGATTTATCGAGTCAGAAGCCGGCGGGGGCTTCTGGCTGCACCCAGCCAGCGGCGCTTCAATCAATCGGCTGGGCGCTGGTTTTGCCAGCTACGAAGAAGCCACCGAGCACGCTTACAACAGCCCGGTGCGGCAGTTGAAGCAGGTGCAGGCCGCTCAGCCCGACCCCGAACCGGCCTTTCAATATGAGACACCTATCGGCCCGGAACCGCTTCCGCCAGCAGTAACAGAGCCGGAATCAGCATCAGTTTCCGCTGCCGGCCAGGCGATTGGCGCAGCCCTCATTGATCTGTATCTGGCCGAACAGCCACCAATTCTGCACTGCCCGTTCTGCAACAGCCATCGGGTTTATGGCAATGGCGGCGCTGATTTGGCCTGCCCTGACTGCGGGGAACAGTTCCATCGCAGCCAGGCCAAAAAAAGCAAGCAAAAACGCGCCAAAGCAACTCCGGCCAAAAAAGCCAAATCACCCAAAATCGCGCAGGACCCGGTGGGTTGGCTTGAGGCTAAATATGGCAGGGCTGCACCGGAAACCACCGAGTCGGTCTTGCAATACGCCGAACCGATTGGGCCGGAGCCTGATCCGCGGCTGCAATATGAAAGTCCCATCGGCCCGGAACCGGACCCACGATTGATGTACGCCACGCCGGCCGGCCCGCCGCGCCCGCCGCAAAAACCGATCATTCCGGCCAAACCCAAATTGGCGATCAAAGACCGCAAACAGGCCAAAATCTTTGAGGCGGCCCTGGATTTGTCGTATGTTCAACTGGCCGGCTGGGTAGACTCCCACGATTACGACACCCTCAACAGCCGCAAAGCCGAATTTGTGGACTGGCTGGAAAACGCCTATCGCAGCGGCCGCACCCTGACTGCTGCGGCCAAATTCAACAGCGTTGAGCACGCCTGGGATGTGTGGCAATACGAGACAACCGCCACCGATGTGGATTACCCCGGCCAGCAGCGCGAAGAAAAATTCAAGCCGCCGACCGGCCAGGCCAGCTTGTTTGCTGAAAGCGTTACCCAACCAGCCCCAACCGAACCGGCCCCCAAAATCACCCAACTGAGCGATGGTTACGAGTCGGTTGAAACCGACAAAGGGTATCTGTCCGCCGGCGGCGTGCCCATCAAAGTGAAACAGATCATCGTCAGAAAACGGCCCGCAGCAGATGCGCCGGTATTTCAGTATGACGCGCCCATTGGTCCGGAACCGGCCCCGCCACCTGTCGTCCACTCCGAAGACGTAGCGGCTCAACCCTATCGTCTTGAATATGAAGGCGACTGGACGTGGCTGAAATTCGCGGCCAAACCGTCGGCGGCGGTGCTGAGCCAGCTAAAATCGAGCGGTGCGCGCTGGAGCAAAAAACGGCGGGCATGGTATTATCCGCGCCAGATTGCGCAGGATTGGTTTGATACGTTGCTGAGCGGCAGCGCCGCGCCGGCAGCGCCACATGACCCTATTTCTAATGGAACAGACCGCGCGGTTGACAGCGCTGGCCCCAACCCAACAGGAGAAAATGATGAACGATCAAACCCTGGAGTATTACCTGAACGCATTGAACACGCCGAACCCGCTCCAGAACCTGGAGCAGACCATTCGCCGGCATTGGCAGCAGCACCGGCCCCGGATGTTCCAACAGTTGCAGACGAGCGGCCATCTGGAACAATCGATCCAGGCCGCGGCCCGGTTGACGGAGGAAGCAGTCTTCAATCTGACCGATCAGGGTCTGAGCCTGTACGAAGCCTGGATGGCGATCCGGCACGAGTGGGCGATCCTGCCCTCGGAGGAGGAACAGCCGGAGCTGGGCAGCAACCCGGCGACGTGGACAGCGCCGGCGCTGCCGGCGGACGAGGACGATTAAGCGGCGATTATCGCATTACCGAGGCCGACCTGGTGGGTCTCGGTGGCGCAAAGCAGAAATATCGCGACAACGTAGCCGCCATTCGGCTGCTCAAGCAACTTGAAGCTGAAGGCCGGCAGGCCACTCCCGCCGAGCAGGCGGTCCTGGTCAAATACGTGGGCTGGGGCGGTTTGCCCAAAGTCTTTGACCCCTACGAAACCTACTCCTGGAACAAAAACGCCCAGTGGCGAGACGAATACACCGAACTGCGGTCGCTGCTGACCGATGAGGAGTACAGCCAGGCCCGCGGCTCCACGGCCAACGCCCACTACACCGCGCCCAATGTCATCAACGCCATGTGGCAGGGATTGCAGCGGATGGGCTTTGCGGGCGGCAAAGTGCTGGAGCCGGCCGCCGGCGTCGGTCACTTTTTTGGCCTGATGCCGGATGACATCGCCGCCAACTCCCAGAAAATCGCCACTGAACTCGACCCCATCTCCGGGCGGATCACCCAACAGCTTTACCAGAGCGCCGATGTCCGCGTGGCCGGTTTTGAAGAAAGCAACCTGCCCAACAATTTCATCGATCTGGCCATCTCCAACGTGCCTTTTGGCAATTACGCCGTCCATGACCCTGCCTTCAAACGGGAACGGAAGTTTCTGACCCGCTCCATTCACAACTACTTTTTTGCCAAAGCCCTGGACAAAGTGAAGCCCGGCGGCATGGTCGCGTTTGTCACCAGCCGGTTTACGCTCGATAGCAAGGACTCGCGGGTGCGCGAATATTTGGCCAGTCAGGCCGACCTGGTTGGCGCGATCCGGCTGCCCAACACCGCTTTCAAAGAAAACGCAATGACCGATGTCACCACCGACATCATCTTTCTGCGGAAACGAGCCGAGGGAGAAAAGCCGACCGATACCGCCTGGGTTGGCACCGTGGAGCAGACCGACGAAACCAGCGGGAAAAGTTACCGGCTGAATGAGTATTTTACCCATCACCCAGCAATGATGCTGGGCCAGATGCAGGTCACCGGCAATATGTACCGCGAGAGCGCCGACCTGGTGCCGGACGAGCGCGATCTGTCACAGGCGTTGGCCCAGGCCATTGAGCAACTGCCGGCCGACGTGCTGCGCACTGCCCCGACTGTGGTCGATGACACCATCACCCAGCCGCCACCCTTTTACGAGCGCCGCCGCTCGGCCAAAGTTGAGCGCATCCGCGAAGGCTCCTACTTTGTGGGTGATGACAGCCGGGTCTACCGCCGCCAGAACGGCTTTGATGTCGTTGTCGAAACCGGCGCGAAATCGACCAAAACCGCCGCCCGCAATGTGGAACGCATCCGGGGGTTGGCAGCGATCCGGGAAGCGGCCCGCAACCTGCTCGAACTGAACCTGAGCGGAGCCGGCGACGCCGAACTCGAAGCCGGGCAGGCGCAGCTCAATGCGGTCTACGACGCCTTCACCGGGCAGCACGGCCCCATCAGCCAGGACGCCAACAAACGGCTCATCAAAGATGACCCTGACCTGCCCTTTTTGCTGGCGCTGGAACGATACGACCGCGACTCAAAGACGGCGCACAAAGCGGCCATCTTCCGCGACCGGGTGATTGGCATCACCGAACGCCCCAGCCAGGCCGACTCGGCCAAAGACGCGCTGCTTATCAGCCTGAATGAATACGGCGACCTGCACTGGGAGCGGATGGAGGAGCTCACCGGCAAATCCCAGGCCGACCTGACCGCCGAGTTGGGCGACATCCTCTACCTGAACCCGGAAGGCGGCTGGGAAACCGCCGAAACCTACCTGTCCGGCAATATCCGGCGCAAGCTGGCCGCCGCCGAAGCGGCTGCCGCGCTGGAGCCGCTCTACCAGCGCAACATTGAGGCCCTGCGCCAGGCGCTGCCGCGCGATCTGGCCCCCCACGAAATCTGGGTCAATATGGGCGCGGGCTGGGTGCCGGACAGCGTGGTCGAACAGTTTGTGCGTAACCTGCTGTCTTCGCGGGCCATCAAAGTACGCTACATTGAAGATTTGGCCCAATGGACGGTTGATGCCGAAAAATGGGCGCAGAACTCCTACGAAAACAGCTCCGGCGAGTGGGCCACTTCCCGCGCCACGGTGCTGGAACTGGTCGAGTCGGCGCTCAACGCCAAAACGTTGACCATTTACGATTACATCAAAGATGCCGATGGCAACCGCAAAGCGGTCATCAACCAGGCCGAAACCGTGGCTGCCAGGGAAAAGCAGGCCAAGATTAAAGCGAAATTCGCCGAATGGGTCTGGGCTGATCCCGACCGGGCCAGCGAATTGGCGGCGATATATAATGAACAATTCAACGCGGTCGCCCCGCAAAAATATGATGGCTCCCACCTGAACCTGCCCGGCACCGCCGCCGATATTACCCTGCGCGGCCACCAGAAAGACGCGATCTGGCGCATTATCCAGGGCAGCAATGCCCTGCTGGCCCACCAGGTCGGCGCGGGCAAAACTTTCACCATGATTGCCGCCGGTATGGAGCTGCGCCGGTTGGGGCTACGCAACAAGGTCATGCACATCGTGCTTAACAGCACGCTTGACCAGTACGCCGCCGACTTTCAGCGGCTGTATCCGGGCGCACGGGTGCTGGTGCTCGACGCCGAAGCGGTCTCGCCGGCCAAACGCAAAGAAACCATGAGCCGCATTGCCACCGAGGACTGGGACGCGATTATTACCAGCCACACCAGCTTTGAAAAACTGCCGGTGCAGGATGAAACCTTTAACGCCTTTTTACGCGAGCAGATTGACGTTTTGAGCGACTACCTGACCGAACTGCGCCAGGAAGACGAAAAAGAGAACCGCAAAACCATCAAGGAATTGGAGAAGGCCAAAAAACGGCTGGAAGCCAAGCTGCGCGACAAGAAGGACGCCAAAGACAAGGACGATGCCCTGACCTGGGAGGAGTTGGGCGTTGACCACCTGTTTGTGGACGAGGCCCACAAATTCAAAAACCTGTACTTCCCCACCAAACGGGGCCGGGTGGCCGGTATCGGCGGCAGCGAAAGCGGCCGCGCCTTTGATCTGTTCATCAAGACCCGCGGGCTGGCAAAAAAGGGCGGGTTAACTCTATCCACCGGCACGCCCATCGCCAACAGCGTCTCCGAGATGTACACCATGCAGCGCTACCTGCAATATGACCAGCTCAAAGAGCAGGGGCTGGGCCACTTTGACGCCTGGGCCAATATGTTTGGCGACACCGTGACCGCCATCGAAATGAAGCCGACCGGCAGCGGCTATCGCCAGTTTACCCGATTTGCCAAATTCAATAACGTCCCAGAGCTGCTGCGGCTGTATCACCAGGTGGCCGACGTGCAAATGGATTTGGACGCCCTGGGCATTGTCCGGCCCAAATTGGAGGGTCACACTCCGGTTTCGGTTGAACCCTCGGAACGGCTGCAAGAGTTTATCAAAGAGGCCGAAGGCCGGGCCGAAAATCTGGGCAGCGTTGATCCCCGCCAGGACAACATGCTCAAAATTGTCTCCGACGCCAACAAAGCGGCGCTCGATATGCGGCTGATCGATGTCGAGCTGCCCGATGATCCCAACAGCAAGGTCAACGCCCTGGTTGACCGGGTGACAGACATCTACCAGCGCACCAGCGGCGTGGAACTGGCCGGCGTGGCGGGCAAACAAAATCTGACCCAACTGATCTTCCTCGATACCTCGACGCCGGGCGACAAAGGCGGCTTCAGTGTCTATCAGGACATCAAAGACAAGCTGGTCAAAGCCGGCATCCCCGCCGGGGAAGTGGCTTTTATCCACGACGCGGCCACCGATGAGCAAAAACTGGCCCTGTTTGAGCGGGTCAACAAGGGCGACATCCGGGTACTGCTCGGTTCCACCGAAAAAGCCGGCACCGGCGTCAACGTGCAGCGGCTGCTTTACGCGCTGCACCACCTGGACGCGCCCTGGCGGCCGGCCGACATCGAGCAGCGGGAAGGGCGCATTTTGCGCCAGGGCAACCTGAACAAAGAGGTTGAGATTTACCGCTATGTCACCGAAGGCAGTTTCGACGTTTACAAGTGGCAAACGTTGGAAACCAAAGCCAAGTTTATCTCGCAGATCAACAGCGGCGATATGGACACGCGCAGCATTGAAGACATTGACGCCGCTGTCATTGGCTATGCCGAAATGAAAGCCATCGCCAGCGGCAATCCGGTGATGATGGAAAAGATCAAACTGGAAGCCGACCTGCGTAAGTATGAGGGGCTGTTCAACGCCTGGCAAAACCGCCGCTACGAACTACAGCGCGATTTGCGCGACCTGCCCCAGCGCATCGAGCGGGCCAAACAGGTGGCCGCCAGCTACCGCGGGTTGCTGGCAACCCGCGAGCGGGAGGGTGTGGCGCTGTTGGAAGGCGTCGGCGCGGGGCTGACCGCCCTGGCTGAACAGGCCGTGGCCGGGCCGGTGGCGGCAGGCAAGGTATTTGGCCGACCCGCCAGTGTCCAGATTGGCAAAGAAGGACCGCAGTTGGTGGTCAACGTGGCCAAAGGCGTTGAACTGGGTTTCAGAATTACCAGCCAGGACAAACGCAACGTGGCCAAGCTGCAAGATTTGTTCGGGCCGGAACTGGAAGCCCGCCTCGGTGAACAGGAGCGGCTGCTCGGTGAGCTGGAGCGCACCCGCAGCGGCCACCAGACCGAACTGGACAAACCGTTTGAACACGCCGCTGCGCTGGATGCCCTGCGCCAGCGGAAGGCGGCCATCCAGGCCGAAATCGACGCCATCGAAGCGGGCCAGCCGGAGCAGGTTTTTGATGAGAGCACGTTTGGCCCGGATAGCCCCGATAAGGATGAGGACAGCGGCGCTTGATAGGGTAATCCACCGGCCAGCGCGGCGGCGCTGGCCGGCAACTGAATAACCGGGCCTTACCGACCTCAGCCAGCCCCAAAACCGGCAGAGTCCTGACGCTGGCCGCCGCCAGACGCTCCACATATCGACGCTGCCTGCGGTATGAGGGAGTTCCCCAGAGCAGGGTGGGACAGTGGTTGTATTCCGTCCGCGTTGAAAGCGGTCTGCCGACCAATTTCAAGGGGAGTAGGGGGAAGCGCCGGGGCAACCCGGCCACGCGGTAAAGCGCGACCTGGGCGCGTCATCACCTCCTGAGCCGTGCCATCTAAAAAATGGCGCGGCTCGCGCAGGCAGCCGAAGCGATGGCCTGATGGGACCCATACCGGGCAACCGGCCACGCGGCGCACTCTTTCCCTGGCAAGGGGGGAGTGCGTCTCGCTCCAACCACCCCACCCAAGCAGCAGCGCTTTGGCTACGCGAATGCAATTGACGACATCGAAGTGATAAAAAAAGCCCGAAATGGGCTTTTTTTCGTTGGAGAGTTTGTCTAATAGTAGACAAAGTTTTTGATTTTGTCCAATATTGGCCAGGTATTTGGAGTTATGTCTAATGCTAAACGTATTTGCGCAAAAAGGCTTATTTGTCTAATATTGCACAAACTCAAAAAGCATAACGCCGCCGGTGCAGTACCACCAACGGCGTTACTAACCTCGTGCCTGTGTCACCAGGTAGCGGGCTGTGCTCCATTATACTCGCACGACATCTGCGATGCCAACCGGCTTGTGGGATAATAGCGCACACCTTTATACTTTGGGCAGGGGTGCGCTTTTTAGTCCCGCGTCACTTTCACATATTTTACAATTGAAAAAGGAGGGTTATGGGGTTTATCATTCCAACCGTTCACCCCATAGCGAAAGTGGTCATTACCCTTTTTAATGATCAGGAAGGCCAGCCGGCCCACCTGGTGCAGATCGAAGGGAATATTGACCCGGCCAACGCTATGCGTCTGGCAATTATCGCCCTGTTGGATCGCCTTTTCCGCCGCATCCAATAGGGTAAAGTAGCCCCAGCCGGTTGGGGGACTCAGCTATGGACGGCCCGGTCTCAATGGGGAGCCGGGCTTTGTCTCTAAATATCTTGTGTGTTACAATTGAACAAAATGAAAACAGCCTCGATTGCAGCGAGGCTGTGATGCTGGTCAGGCGGCGGATCGCCTAACCGATGGCCGTTATTGTAACCCACCCGCGCCGCCTGGTCAATCCATGCGGCGTTTTTTATAATACCAGTAATCAATGGCCGATCTGAAACAAACCCTCATTCAACTCAACGAAAATCTCAGCATCCTCCGCGAGCGCGAAGCCCGGTACGCCGGCAACGCGCCGGTCGAACTGCTCAACCAGATCACCGACCACGAGCAGGCCATCGCCCTCACCGAGCAGGCGCGACAGGGCCAATTGAGCGAACCCGACTGGCGCGAGGCGTTACGGCCGCTGCTGGTCAACATCCGCGACCGGGGTGAGCAAGCGCCGGAGACCTGCGGCGTCTCCATTGGCGATGTGGACGGCGGCATTATCGGCAGCAT
>CAYOXS010000135.1:11662-14231 GCA_964407935.1 uncultured Caldilineaceae bacterium | reverse complement strand
TTGCCCAAAGGATAAGCTGATGCTCCAATGGATAGCATTTGATGCCGACGACACGTTGTGGCACAACGAATCGCTGTACAATATGACCGAATCGCGCTTTGCCCAACTGCTATCGCCCTACACCGACCCGGCCGATGTGAGCCAGCGCCTGTACCAAACCGAACAGCGCAACCTGCATTTTTACGGGTACGGGGTAAAAAGTTTTACGCTGTCGATGATTGAAACCGCCATTGAGCTGTCCAACGGTAAAATTCACGGCAGCGAAATTCAGCAGATCATTGATTTTGCCCGCTGGATGCTCAAAGAGCCGGTGCAACTGCTGCCCGGCGTGGCCGAAACCGTTAGCCGGGTGGCGCAAGTGTACCGGTTAATGGTGATTACCAAAGGGGATTTGTTTGACCAGGAAACAAAAGTGGCCCGCTCCGGGTTGGCGGACCATTTTGAACTGGTTGAGGTGGTCAGTGAAAAGGATGCCGCCACCTACCGCGACTTGCTGCGCCGGCACGGCATCGCGCCGGAAACGTTTTTAATGGTCGGCAATTCGCTGCGCTCGGATGTGCTGCCGGTGGTGGAGATTGGCGGGCAGGCGGTGCATATTCCCTACCACATTACCTGGCAGCACGAAACCGTTGACCAGCACCCCGCCGAAGCCCAAAATTACCACACGCTGGACGACATCAGCCAACTGCCTGCCCTGCTGGCCCGGCTTTAGGGCACCGTCACCTCCAAGTTGTCAAACCAGGCGCTTGTTTCGCCGTCTTTGTCAAACATTTCGGCCACCAGGCCAATCTGGCCCTGCTGCACGGTGGCATCTTCAACGGTGGCAACCTGCTGGTCGTTAATGTAAAAGGTGAAGCCGGTACCAACCGCCTCCAGCCGGAGCCGGTTGACCTCGTTGGCGATGACCGCATCACTGACAGTGTATTCAACCAGGTCGATCCACTCATCGTTGGCGTCGTTCAGCGCCACGGAAAAACCGCCACTGTCAATTTCAAAAAAGTAGCCCCCGGCCTCGTCGTTGGAGCGAACCACCAACCCGGCCAAAAAATTCTCGGTGTTGGCATTCGCGGTCACATCAACCTGGGCAATAAAATCCTCAAAATTGTCTGAGTTGGGCAGAAACCAGACTACGTGGCCATCCTCTGTGGCGGCCTGCACCACAACCGCGTATTCGCCATTTTCTACTTTGGCATCGTAATAACCCAGTTCATCCTCGTGGTATTCTACGGGCCAGTCGTTGGCGTTGCTGCTAAAATCATCCTCAAACAGAATATCACCGCTGTAGACCACGGGCTTGTCCGGCAGAGTGTCGGTGGCCGCCGGGGCGGTGGGCGTGCCGGCGGAGGGCGCCGCCGTGGGCGTATCGGTGGGCGTGTCTGTTGGTTGAGCCGTGGGCGTGGCGGTTGGCGCGGTCTCAAGCTGCACCACCGACGAGGCCGACTGTTTAGTGGCCAGCCCGGACTCGGCGGGGCGCGAGAGCAGCAGCCCCAGCCCGCACACCGTAACGCAGGCCAGCGCCAGCGCCACGCCGCCAATAATATACAGGGTAGAGCGCGATTTCTTCCCGGCCAACTGCATGGTCTGGCCAGGCGCGTCGGTTATGGTTTTGACGGCCGGCGTCTCTTTGACGGGCGGCGGCGCAGGCAACGGGGCGATTTCCGGCCGGCGCTGCGCCTGCGATTCCAGCAGGGCGTTGTTGAGGGCGCGGGCCATATCACCGGCCGTGGCAAAGCGGTCGTTGGGATTTTTAGCCATCGCTTTAAAAACCACCCGTTCAAACGCTTCGGAAATGGTTGGGTCGATAGTGCGGGGCGGCGGCAGCGGATCGTGCAAATGTTTGAGCACCACGGCCAGTGGCGTTTCGGCCTGGTAGGGCGGCTGGCCGGTGAGCAGCTCGTACAGCACCACGCCCAGCGAATAAATATCGCTGCGGCCATCGATGGTGCTGCTTTTGGCCTGTTCCGGCGACAGGTAAGCCGGCGTGCCCAGCACCGCGCCGGTGGCGGTCAGTTGGGTTGATTCTGCGCCCTGCACCATTTTGGCAATGCCAAAATCGGTGAGCAGCACATCGCCCTGCTCATCAAGCAAAATGTTGCTGGGTTTGATGTCGCGGTGAACCACGCCGCGGCTGTGGGCGTAATCGAGCGCCCGCGCCACATCGCCCACGTATTTAACCACTTTTTCCAGCGGGACACGTTTACCCATCACGTCGCTCAGGGTGCCGCTCGACACATAACGCATAACCATGTAGTTAATGTTGTCCTGGGTGCCAAAATCATGCACCGGCAAAATGTGCGAATGTTCCAGCGCGGCAATCGCTTTGGCTTCCTGCTCAAAGCGTTTGACAAAGTTGGGGTCGCGGGCAAATTCCAGCGGCAGCACTTTAATCGCCACATAGCGGTCAACGGACGGCTGGTAGGCTTTGAAAATTGTGGCCATGCCGCCTTTGCCAATTTGCTCAATAATCCGGTACTGGCCAATTGTTTTTCCGATGAGTTCCTGCATAATGCCCCTTTCTGTATGTAAGCATAATACTCTAAATCAATCGGAAATTTCAAGCGGTAAATTT